>CAZODN010000091.1:0-11435 GCA_964578545.1 uncultured Gaiellales bacterium | reverse complement strand
ATGCCGGACAAGATGAGCCAGGAGAAGATCTCGATGCTCCGGGCGTACGGCGCCGAGGTCGTCGTCACCCCGACCGCCGTCGACCCGCACTCGCCCGAGAGCTACTACATGGTCTCCGACCGCCTCGCCGAGGAGATCCCGGGCGGGTTCAAGCCCGACCAGTACTCGAACGCTGCGAACCCGGAGGCGCACTACGCGACGACGGGGCCCGAGCTCTGGGAGCAGACGGACGGGGGCGACGTGGAGGCCATCGTCATCTCCGTCGGCACGGGCGGGACGATCACCGGCGTCGGCCGCTACTTCAAGGAGCGCAGGCCAGAGGTGCGGATCGTCGGCGTCGATCCGGAGGGCTCCGTCTTCACTGCCGACGACGAGCACCCCGAGGGGCCGTACCTCGTCGAGGGCATCGGCAAGGAGTGCTGGCCCGACACGCTGGATCCCGACGTGATCGACGAGTGGGTGCGCGTCTCCGACCGCGACTCCTTCGTCACCGCGCGGAGGCTCGCCCGCGAGGAGGGGCTCCTCGTCGGCGGCTCGACGGGCTCGACCGCCTGGGCCGGCATGCAGGTCGCGAAGCGGATGGGGCCCGACGCCCGCGTGTTGATGCTGTTCCCCGACAGCGGGCGCTCGTACCTCTCGAAGTTCTACGACGACAACTGGATGATCCAGTACGGCCTTCTCGAGCGGGCGACGCCGCCCGCGGTCGAGGAGATCCTCCGCTTCCGCCGGGCGGACCACGACGTGCCGGACCTCGTCACGATCGGGTCGCACGAGAAGGTCGGCGCCGCGATCGACCTCATGCAGCGCTACGGGATCTCCCAGCTCCCCGTCGTGCGCGGCGAGCCCGTGGACTCCCTCGCGGACGTCGTCGGCTCGCTCCAGGAGCGTGGGCTCCTCGAGCGCGTGTTCCGCAACCCGGACGCGCTCAACGAGGACGTCGCCGTGGCCATGCAGCCGCCGCTCCCGGCCGTCGACGCCGACGCTTCGGTCAACCAGGTCTACGAGGCGCTGTCTGGTGGTAGCGGCGCCGTCGTCGTCGCGAGCGGGGGGCGTCCGGCCGGGATCCTCACGCGGTCCGATCTGCTGGAGTTCCTGGCGGCACGACGCTCGCACGTCGAGCAGTCGTAGCCTTCCGAGGGAACTCCGCGCGGAGCGCGGCGTACACGGCGCTGATCACGATCGCCGCGCCGAGGAGTGCCCACGGGCTCGGCCGCTCGCCGAGGAACGCCACGCCGAGCGCGATCGCGACGAGCGGGTTCACGTACTGGTGCGTCACGACGAGCGAGATCGGCGCGACGCGAAGGAGCCACGCGTACGCCGAGAAGCCGACGAGCGAGCCCATCACGACGAGGTACGCCCACGCGAGCAGCGAGTCGAGGGCGAACGAGCCGGAATCGAGCTGCCCGTACTCGCCGAACGGCGCTGCGGCGACGAGCAGGAGTGCGCCGCCGAGCGCCATCTCCCACGCGGTCGCGACGAACGGGTCGCGCGGCAGCGCGAGGCGCTTCGACAGGAACGAGCCCGTCGTCCACGACAGCGAGGCGCCGACCATCACCGCGAGCCCGAGGGCGGTCGAGCCCTCGCCGAGCCCCGGGGCGACCACGAGCAGGAGCCCGGCGAGACCTGCGAGGGTGCTGAGCCTGGTCGCGCGCGCCGGGCTCTCGCCCGCGAGCAGCCGCAGGCCGATGATCTGCAGGGGCACGGTTCCGGCGATCATCGCCGCGACGCTCGAGTCGATCCGCGTCTCGGCGACGTGAACGAGCCCGACGCCGAGCCCGAGGAGCAGCCCGCCGGCGACCGCGCTCGAGACGAGCTCGGTGCGCGTGATGCGGAGGGAGGTGCCGCGCAGCGCGAGGGTCGCCGCCAGCAGGAGCGCCGCCGTCAGGAACCGGGAGCCCGCGGCGAGGAGCGGCGGCATCGTGTCCACGGCGACCTTGATCGCGAAGTACGTCGAGCCCCAGACGACGTACACGACCAGGAGTGCGATCCAGACGTGCTTGACAGGGGCCGTCATGAGGGATGAGAAGCGGGAGCGGGCATCGTCGTGAGGTAGAACGATCAGCCTCGCGCATCGAGTCCTCCGCGACGATACGGATCGCTGATCGAAGCGGAGCGCCGCCCTAATGGACGCGAGCGCTCAGGCGGTCACGGGCGAGCGGCGCCTGAATGCGGCCGCGTGGCCACGGGCGTTCGCCTGGCGAACCTCGTCCTCGTCGAGCGCCTCGATCCGCAGGAGGAGCTCGAGCTCGTCGCGGAGGTGCGTTCGCATCATCTCGGGCCCGTCCGTCGCGATCGTGAACGGCACGTCGTTCTCGGCGAACCGGCGGATCGTCTCCCGCACCGCGTCTTCGTCCGCGAGCGCCTTCGTGAGCAGGTTCGAGGTCGGGCAGATCTCGAGGACGATCCCGAGCTCCCGCAGCGAGCCCATGAGCTCGGTGTCGCCGGCGGCGAGGATCCCGTGGCCGATCCGGTCCGGGCGCAGGTGCTCGACCACTTCGCCGAGCTCCTCGCGTCCCATCTCGCCACCTTCCTCTCCGACGTGGATCGTCACGCCGAGCCCGGCCTCACGTGCGGCCTCGACCATGGGCGCGACCTGCGTGTAGTCGTAGCGCCCGCCTCCTGGACGCGGGCCGGCGATGTCGATGCCGACGACCCCGCGGTCGGCCCAGCGGATGGCCTTGTCGACGATGATCTCGTTCAGCCGCTGCTCGAAGGTGCGATCCATCATCAGGATCAGCCCGGCGCGCACCTGCGGGTACTCGAGGCTCGCGAGGTCGAGCCCCCGGATGGCGGCGAGGATGATGTGGTCGAGGTCGCGCTCGCCTCCCCGGTTCCGCTTCATCGGGTTGAAGCGCAGCTCGAGGGTCGTGATCCGCTGCGAGCGATACGCGCCTCCGATCGCGCCGTGCACCGAGCGCTCGACCGCGAGCGGGGAGGACTGGATGAGCTCCGTCCAGTGGTAGATCTGGTCGAGCTCGTCGAGGCCCTGGACGCCGCGCGGGTCGGAGACGGTGACGAGCGCGTCGAACTCCCAGTAGTCCTTCACCGGAAGGGCGATGCCCTGCTCGTGCGCCAGGCTCCAGAGCATGTCGGAGGCGACCGAGCCTCCGAGGTGCGTGTGCAGCTCGGCGAGGCCCTCCGGCGGCAGGTTCATCGCGCGAGTCTACGTCGTCGATCCTCGGCCAGGGTCGCGTTGAGGGCGGCCGCGAGCTCCATCGTGCGGCCGATGAGGAAGAACCCGAAGAGCAGGCCGGCTGCGACGCCGAGGACGCCGTACGTCTCCTCGCGCTCGGAGAGCCAGGGGAAGAGGATCAGCGTGTTGAAGAGGCCGATCGCGCCGACGCCGAGACCGACGACGAGCGCCCCCGGTACGAGCTCGACTGGGGCCGCCGCGCGGTGCGGGAGGAGGAACCAGGAGAGGAGGAGCCAGAGGAGCGGCAGCCCGACCGCATAGGCGACGAGGTTCGCGACGAGGTCGAGCGGGAACACGAGCCCGCGCCGGATCGGCGCCGCCGAGCCCGAGGCGACCAGGAATGCGACGAGCCACGCGAGGAAGAGCGACGTCGAGCGGGCGGGTCGCGGCACGCGGGTGACGGGGATCCCCCATGCGAGGGCGGTCACGGCGCGGACCGCGCGCAGGAGCGCGGAGGTCTGGTACGCGAGGACTACCAGCGCCGCCACGAGCGCCGTCACGACAGCCCAGCCGTGGGTTCCCGCCGCGGCATCCGCGACCGAGCTCGCGATGAAACCGGTCAGGCCTGCGTCGTCGACGAGCTCGGAGACGTCTCCGTCCGTGCGGTCGACGACCACTGCGAGCGTGAGCACGACGACGAGCGCGAAGGGGAGGAGCCAGATGAAGATGCGGTACGCCAGCGCTGCGCCGAGGACGCTCCCGCCGATGGCCGCGTCCCGGCGGAGCGTCCGCCACCCGATCTCGGCGATCGGTCCGAGCGGGCCCCAGGTCGTCGCTCGCTGGGCGGCGTCGATCAGGCGCGCCCGGAGACGAGCCACCCGCGTGTCGGCGGGAGGGAAGCTCGCCAGCTCCGCGAGCTGCGCGGCGAGCGTTCGCTCCGACTCGACGGGCTCGTTGGCCGGCATCGTCCGAGGAGCCTAGCCAGGGCTGCTCGGCGCCAATCGCCTCGTCGTCCGTGCGCCCGCCCACCGGCGCACGGCGGTGCGGCATCGGCGAGGTGCTCGGGATCGTGCTTGCGACTGAGTGCGTCTGTTCCCGCCGCTCCCGCAGCGCGCGCGCACGGCGTGCGCGGCGCACCCACCGAGTTGCCTCAGGCGCTCTTCGCCCACGGCCGGGGATCCGGCAGCGGGGTCAGGACCGGCTCGACGTGCGAGCGCAGGTGCTCGAAGGCGGGCGGGAGGATCAACGCCTCGCCGAGGTGCTCCAGCTCCTCGTCCACGCCGAAGCCCGGGCCGGTCGTGGCGATCTCGAAGAGGACGCCGCTCGGCTCGCGGAAGTAGATCGAGCGGAACCAGAACCTGTCGATGATCGGCGAGGGGTGCATGCCTGCTGCGGCGACGTGCTCGTGCCACTCCGCGTGCTCGTCCATGGACGACGACCAGGCGACGTGGTGGACGGTGCCCGCGCCCCCGACGCCGCGCTCCGCGGGCGGCTCGTCGTAGGCGTAGAGGCCGCCGCGCGAGGGGCCCCGCGCCTCCCAGGCTCCCGGGCCGCTCGGCGTGAAGCCGAGCGTCTCCCCGAGCAGGCTCGCGCTCGCATCCGGCCTCGTCGAGTACGCGCGCACGCCGTCGAACCCCTGGAGCGCATGCTCGGCGGGCACCTCGGGGTGCTCGGCGACGAGCGGCGCGTCGTCCACCGCCGACACCACGAGCCGGTGACGGAGCCCCTCGGGGTCCTCGAACGCCAGCCCGTGCGCATCGCGCCCGGCCGGGACGAGCTCGGTCGCCAGTCGCCGCTCCCAGAAGTCGAGCGCGTCCTCCGACGCGACCCTCCACTCGACCGTGTGCACCATCCCCGCGCCGGCACGTCCCCGCGCGACACCGGGGTACTCGAAGAAGGTGATGTCCGCGCCCGGGCTCCCGGCCTCGTCCGCGTAGAAGAGGTGGTAGACGGTCGGGTCGTCCTGGTTGACGGTCCGCTTCACCATCCGCAGCCCGAGGACGCGGGTGTAGAAGTCGACGTTCCGCGGCGCGTCGGCCGTGATGCACGTGACGTGGTGGATCCCGTCGAGCTGGGGCATGTATGGGCCTCGTTTCCGCTCGGGTTCGCGTTCGCACCGTGAGCGTAGCCCGGCGGCGCGCTTCCCGGCTTCGGCGGGCGACCGTTAGTGTCCCGCACGTGAAGATCGGGATCGTCGTCCCGTTCTCCTGGTCGTTCTGGGGCGCGGTCGTCGAGCACGCCGAGCTGCAGGCGGCCGCCCTCACGGACCTCGGGCACGAGGTCAAGCTCGTCATGGGCAACGACCCGCCGGGCCAGTTCACGCGGGTCCTCCACCCACGTGTCGGCCGGCACGGCGACCCTCCGGACAACGTGATCCCCGTCGGGCGCTCGGTGATCGTCCCGGCGAACGGGTCGCTCCCGAACATCGTCCTCTCGCCGCGGGTGTATTCGCGGATCCGCCGCGCGCTCGAGCGTGAGCGCTTCGACGTGGTCCACGTTCACGAGCCGATGGCGCCCGCCATCGCCATCGCTGTGCTCCTGCTCGCGAGGTGCCCGATCGTCGCGACGTTCCACTCGTCCGGCGAGCTCGGCTGGATGCGGCTCGGCAAGCCGCTCTGGGGCTTCCTGGCCGACCGAATCGACTACCGCATCGCCGTCTCCGAGCGCGCGCGCGAGTCGCAACGGCGCTGGCTCCCGGGCGAGTACGAGGTGATCCCGAACGGCGTGCTGGTGCCCGAGGACGCGCCCGAGGCCGGTCGCGAGCACCGGGTGGTCTTCGCCGGCCGCCAGGAGCGCAGGAAAGGGCTCCACGTGCTCCTGCGCGCCTGGCCCGAGATCCACCGCCGCTCCGGCCTCCGGCTCACCGTCGCCGGCGCCGACCCGCTCGCCGTCCGCCTCCTGCTGTCGCGGCTCCGCGCGCCGGACGACGGCATCGACGTCGTCGGGTTCCTGAGCCAGGAGGAGCTCACCGCGACGCTGCTGCGGTCGAAGGCTCTCGTCGCCCCCTCGATCGGGCAGGAGAGCTTCGGCATGGTGCTCACGCGGGCGTTCGCGTGCGGCCTTCCGGCCGTCGCCTCGGACATCCCGGGCTACCGCGAGGTGCTCACGGCCGAGTCGGCCGTCGCCGTGCCGCCGGAGGACACGGCCGCGCTCGCCGATGCCGTCTGCGACCTCGTCGCGGACGAGCCCCGGCGCGCCGCGATGGGGGAGGCCGCGAGAGCGCTCGCGGTCGAGCGGTACTCGTGGCCCGGAATCGCTCGCCGTCTCGAGCGGGTCTACGAGCAGGTGACGAGCGCTCCCGCGGGCAAGGCCGTGGCGGCGTGACGACGGCGCAGCGGGTGTGGAGGTCTGGCTGGGCGCAGCTCGCCGTCGGCGTGCTGGCGTTCGCCGCCGCCGCGATCGTGCTCTGGTGGCGCGGCCCGGACTGGGGGAGCGTCGTGGACGCCCTGCGGATCGTCACGTGGAGCTGGATCCTGCTCGCGCTCCTCCTCAACGTCGTCTCGACGCTCTTCCGCGCGCTGTCGTGGCGCCTGACCGTGAGCCAGGCGCTCCCGCCCGAGCACCAGCCACGGCTCGTCCACGTCCTCTCCTCCTTCGGCGTGGGCCTGCTCGCGAACGCCGTCATCCCGGGCCGGCTCGGGGAGCTCGCCCGCGTGGCCACTCTCCGCCGCCACCTCCCCGACGCGCCGCACGGCACGAGCGCCACGCTCGTCGGGACCGTCTTCGCGCACCGCCTCTTCGACCTCGTCCCCGCAACGATCCTCGTGGTCTGGGTGCTGCTGACGGCCGAGGTCCCGCACTGGGCGGTCGTGTCCTTCACGATCGCGGCCTTCGTCGGCTTCGCGCTCTTCACGATGGCGTGGCTCGGCGCGCGCCGGCACAACCGCCCGTTCGTCGGCGAGGGCGTCGGGCGGGTGCGGCACCTCGTCGGCATGGGGCGTGTCGGGCTCTCCGTTCTCAAGGCGCCGGTCCCGCTCGCGGGCGCCGTGCTCCTCCAGTGCCTGGGCTGGCTCATGCAGCTCCTCGCCGTGTACGTGGCGATGCAGGCGTTCGGGATCGACGCGCCGCTGCCGGCGGCAGGGCTCGTGCTCGTGCTCATGAACGTCGCGACGATCGTCCCGCTCTGGCCCGGCAACGTCGGGCTCGTGCAGGCCGCGGTCGCCCTCCCTCTGCGGAACTACGGCGTCGCGTACGCCACCGGCTTCGCCTACGGGATCGTCCTCCAGGCCATCGAGATGACCGCCGGCATCGGGCTCGGTCTCGTCGCGATCGCGCGCGAGGGGATCTCGTTCGCGATGCTGCGACGGCTGCAGGACGAGGAGGAGTCGTCCGAGGACGCGCTCGAGGCCGTCCGCGAGCTGGTCGACGAGCTCGAGCAGGAGGACGCCCGTGAGGGCGCTCCTGTGCCCCGCTAGCCTCAAGGGCGTCTGCACCGCCGCCGCGGCGGCCGCCGCGCTGGCCCGGGGCTTCCGTCGCGGAGGAGCGGACACCCTCGAGCTGCCGGTCGCGGATGGAGGCGAGGGGACGCTCGCGGCCGTGCACGCCGCGCTGGGCGGATCCTGGCGCGAGGAGGTCGTGTCCGACCCGCTCGGGCGACCGGTCCTCGCGCGGTGGCTCCTCCTCGAGGACGGCCGCGCCGTGCTCGAGGCCGCGGCCGCCGTGGGGCTCCCGCTGCTCGCGCCCGAGGAGCGGGACCCGTTGCGCGCCTCGAGCCGCGGCCTCGGAGAGCTCGTCCTCGCCGCCCTCCGCGAGAGCCCTGCCGCGCTCGTCGTCGGGCTCGGCGGGAGCGCGACCGTGGACGGCGGTGCCGGGCTGCGCGAGGTCCTGCGGGAGCTCCCCGTCCCGACGACGGTGCTCTGCGACGTGCGAACGGCGCTCGGCGATGCCGCACGGCTGTACGGCCCCCAGAAGGGCGCGTCGCCCTCCGCCGTCCGGGAGCTCGAGCGTCGGTTGGCGGCGCTCGACGAGCTTCGGCCGTACGCGGAGCTGCCGGGCTCTGGGGCCGCGGGCGGGCTCGGCGCGGCCCTGGCGGCGCTCGGAGCCGAGCTCGTCCCCGGCGCTGATGCGGTCCTCGATCTCGTCGGGCTCGACGAGCGCGTCCGAGGTGCCGACGTCGTGGTCACCGGGGAGGGCCGCGTCGACGCGACGACGCGCGAAGGGAAGGCGCCGGCTGCCGTCGCGACGCGGTGCGCTCGGGCGGGAGTGCGCTGCGTCGTGTTCGGGGGCGAGGTGCTCGAGCAGATCCCCGGCGTGGAGACCGTCACGCTCTCGGGTGACCCGGCACGGGCCGCGGCGGACCTCGAAGCGCTCGGGCTGCGCCTCGCGACCGCGGGCACGGTGTCTCCGTGAGCGGAACGTGGCACCACGGGATCGTCGCCACGTGGTGGGACGAGTTCAATCGCGACGGGCCCGAGATCGACTTCTTCCGGCGGTACGTCGAGGAGGAGCAGCCGGCGCTGGACGCCGGCTGCGGCACGGGACGGCTCCTCCTTCCGTACCTCCGTGCCGGGCTCGAGGTCGACGGCTGTGATGTCTCCCCGGACATGCTGGAGCGCTGCCGGGCGCGAGCGGAGGCGGAGGGCCTTCGGCCCACCCTCGTTGCCCAGGCGCTGCACGAGCTCGACCTGCCGAGGCGCTACCGCACGATCGTGGTGTGTGGCGCGTTCGGGCTCGGCAGCACGCGGGATGACGATCGCGAAGCGCTGCGCAGGATCCACGACCACCTCGAGGTCGGCGGACGGCTCGTCCTCGACAACGAGGTCCCGTACGCCGACCCGGGCACGTGGGCGCTCTGGCCGACGAGCGAGCGAGCCGTCCTGCCCAGGCCCGAGCGGGAGCCCGATCCGGCAACGCGTCGCCGCGCCTCCGACGGCTTCGACTACGAGCTCCGGTCGCGTCTCGTGGAGCTCGACCCGCTCGAGCAGACCTGCCGCTACGAGATGAAGGCGTCGAGGTGGCTCGGAGACGAGCTCGTCGCGGAGGAGGCGCACGAGCTTCGGATGACGCTCTACTTCACGCACGAGCTCGAGCTCATGCTCGAGCGGGCGGGTTTCACGGACGTCGAGCTCCGTGCCGGGTACCGCGACGAGCCGCCGACGCCCGACGACGACTTCGTCGTCTTCGTCGCGAGAAAGGCCTAGCGGGACTCGGCGACGGCGAGGCGGTCGGCCATCGCCTCGAGGAGCTTCCACGCGACCTGCGGACGCGCCTCGACGAACGGGCGGAACACGAACACGGGGAGCCCGTACGCCTTCACGTCGGTCTTCGCGGTCACGGTCGCGGTGCGAGGCCGGCGGTCGATGAGCGCGATCTCGCCGAACGACCCACCCGGGCCGATGGCCGAGACCTCCTGGCCGTGCACCTCGACGGACAGCTCGCCGTCCTCGACGACGAAGAACATGAGGCCGCCCTCGCCTTCGAGAGCCACCTTGTCGCCGACGGCGAAGCGCCGCTCGCTGAACTCGTCGGCGAGGCTCTGGAGGTCCTTCTCGTCGAGGGTCGAGAAGAGCCCGACGTTTCGGAGCAGGTCAGGGGTGGGTTTCGCCATGGGGCGATTCATACACGAACGACCCGCCCGCTGTCACGTGCCCTCGTCGCGCGGCGTCAGCTCCTCGATCCGGAGCTCGGCCTGCCGCAAGCGCTCCGCACACGCGCGGTAGAGCTCCTCGCCGCGCTGGAAGAGGGCGATGGCCTCGTCCACCGCCACGTCGCCGCGCTCGAGCCGCGCCACGACGTCCTCGAGCTCGCGCTGGAGGTCCTCGAAGGAGCGCTCCTCGCTCACGGTCGCACCTCCTCGACCCGCGCGCCGAGGCTGCCGACGGCGAGCTGGACGTCGAGGCGATCGCCGGCGGCGACCGTGGTCGCCTCGCGCAGCGCGTGCCCCCCGGCGCGCACGATCGCGTACCCCCGCCCGAGCGTGGCGAGCGGCGAGAGCGCCTGCAGGCGCGCGCCCGTGTGGTCGAGCGCCGACCGCCGCCGCTCGAGGACGAGCCGCGGGCCGGCGCGGAGCCGCTCGGCGGTCCGCTCCAGGCGAGACCGGTGACGCTCGGCGAGCGCGCGGACGGCGAGCGTCGCCCGTCGGCGCGAGGCGTCGAGCGCGGCGACGAGCTCCGCGCGGTCGGGGACGACCAGCGTCCCGGCGGCGGTCGGGGTCGCCGCCCTCGCGTCCGCCGCGAGGTCGCAGAGCGGGGTGTCCTGCTCGTGCCCGACCGCGGAGACGACCGGGGCGCGGGACCCGGCGACCGCGCGCACGACCGCCTCGTCGCTGAAGGGGAGCAGGTCCTCGAAGCTCCCGCCGCCACGGGCGAGGACGATGACGTCCACCTCCGGATGGGCGTCGAGGGCGGCCAGGGCCTCGACGATCGCGCGTGGCGCGCCCTTCCCCTGGACGCGCGTCTCCGCCACGACGACCTTCGTCGCCGGGAAGCGGGCGCCGATGGTGGCGAGGAGGTCGCCGCGCGCCGCGGCGTCGGCGCCCGTGAGGACGCCCACCGCTCTCGGGACGCGCGGCAGCCGACGCTTGCGCTCGGCTGCGAACAGGCCCTCCTCCGCCAGCCGTCGCTTCAGCTGCTCGAGCGCGAGCAGGTGGCCTCCGAGCCCGATGCGCTCGATCGTCGTCGCCCGCAGCCCGAGCTCGCCCCTGAGCTCGTACAGCTCCGCCCTCCCGGCGACGTGGACGGTCTCGCCCTCCTCGAGCCCGAGCTCGAGCCTGTCGAACGTCCGGCGCCCGATCGTGACCTTGAGCGTCGCGCCCGTCTTCGGATCCTTGAGCGTGACGAAGACGTTCGCCCATGCCTCGTTCCGCCGGAGCTCCGTGACCTCGCCCTCGACCCAGACCGCCGGCAGGCTCTCGAGGTACGTGGCGATTCCGCGGTTGAACGCGGAGACGGTGTAGACCTTGCGGTCGCCGTAGAGGATCGGCTCGACCTTCGCCACCGGCGCAGCGTAACCGCGGCCCGGCCGCAGGCGGCTGAACGCGCGCGCGCCGATCGCGAGCGACGAGGCTCCCAGGGGCGTCTCCGCGAGCGTCGGGCTGTCGCGGGCACGGCGCTCCGGGCAGCGGGCGCGTCGTCAGGGGCCTGCGCGCGACGCGGATACGCGGCGGCGTATCGGTGTCGCCGCGCTAGAGAAGGATCTCGGCGGCGGTGGTGGCGTCGCAGCCGCGCGAGAGGAGCTCGACCGCGTCGTGGAGGTCGACCTCGCTCGCGGCGATCCGCTCCGCCAGGTGAACCGGGTACCCGGCTTCGAGGAGGACGTGCAGGCGCCAGCTCTCCACCTTCGTGCCCTCGCCCTCGAACCAGAG
>CAZODN010000090.1:0-11660 GCA_964578545.1 uncultured Gaiellales bacterium | reverse complement strand
CCGACGTCCTCGTCGCGAACATCGAGCTGCGCGTCGTCGAGGCGCTCCTCGCGAGAGCGCCGCGTCCCTCAGTGGCCGTCACGTCGGGGTACCTGGCGCAGGATGAGGTCTCCGCCCCGGGCTGGAGGCACGTCGACCGGCTCGAGCTCGAGGGCTGGGCCGCCGACGTCCTCGTCGCCGGGTGACACGGTGTCGCGAGGCCTGTGCCCGTCTTCGGGCCGGAGCGGCACTAAGCTAGTCCTCTCGTGGCGACGTTCTCCGTCGGGTTCCTCGGATGCAAGGTCTCGTTCGCCGACGCGCAGGCGGTGCGCGAGCGGCTGCTCGCCGACGGCCACCAAGAGGCGCGCGGCCCGGGTGACGTCGCCGTCGTGAACACGTGCTGCGTCACGCACGAGGCGGTGTCGAAGTCCCGGCAGGCGGTGTCCCGCGCCGCCCGGGACCACGGGCGCGTGTACGTGACGGGGTGCGCCGCGCGGCTCGAGGGCGCGTTCGACGGCCTGCCCGCGAACGTGCGCGTCGTCGCGCGCGCGAGCGAGGACGCGCCGCAGGCGATCGCGGGCGACGTCGGCGCGATCGGCTGCGTCCGCGCCGAGGCGCGGCTCGAGCGCACGCGGGCGTTCGTGAAGATCCAGGACGGCTGCTCGTTCTCGTGCGCCTTCTGCGTGATCCCGCTCGTCCGCGGCGCGACCCGGTCGAGGCGCGCCGACGCCGTCCTCGCCGAGGTCGCCAAGCGCGCCGCGCAGGGGCACCGCGAGGTCGTGCTCACGGGGGTCAACCTCGGGTGCTTCCGCGATCGCGAGGCGGGGTACACGCTTCCCCGCCTCGTCCGCGAGGCGGGCGCGGTGCCGGGGCTCGATCGCCTCCGACTGTCTTCGATCGAGGTCAACCACCTGAGCGACGCGCTCGTGGCGGCGCTGCGGGAGACGCCGACGGCGTCCCGGCACCTCCACGTCCCGCTGCAGTCGGGCGACGATGGCGTGCTCCGCGCGATGGGCCGGCGGTACACCGCCGCGCAGTACCTCGCGAAGGTCGAGCCGCTCCGCGACTTCAACCTCACGGCGGACGTGATCGTCGGGTTCCCGGGGGAGGACGAGAAGGCGTTCGCGCGCACGCTCGCCCTCGTCGAGCGGGCGGGGATCACCAAGGTCCACGTCTTCCCCTACTCGCCGCGGCCGGGGACGGCGACGCAGGCCGCCGACACCGTCCCTCCGTCCGTCAAGCGGGAGCGGAGCGCGCGGCTCCGCGCCCTCTCGGAGGAGCTCTGCCGCCGTCGCTGGGAGTCGAAGCTCGGAACCGAGGACACGGTCCTCGTCGACCGTCCGGGCAGGGGCTACGGGGACGACTACACCCCCTGGCTCGTCGACGCCGAGGTCGGCACCGTCGTCCGCGCGCGCGCGGTCGGCCTGGCGGAGGAGGGGATCCGTGCCGTCGCCGCGTGAGGACTGCCTCTTCTGCAGACTCGTGGCCGAGGGCGACCACGTGCACCGCGCGGAGGGGTTCGTCGCGATCCGGGACATCAACCCCATCGCCGAGACGCACCTGCTCGTGCTGCCCGAGCGGCACGTGGACACGTTCAAGGACGTGGGTGAGTTCCCGGACGAGGAGGCGGCCCGGATGCTGCGCTTCGTGGCCGAGACGGCGGAGGTCGCCGGCCTGGAGGGGTACCGTGTGCTCGTGAACGTCGGCGCACAGGGCGGGCAGGCCATCTTCCACCTCCACTGGCACGTCCTCGGGGGGCGGCCCGACACGGTGAAGATCGTCGAGGCGCTGGAGGCCGGTGGATGAGCCTCGTGGCCCGGATCGAGGACGAGCTCAAGGCGGCGCGGCTCGCCCGCGACGAGGACCGCCGCGACGCGCTGAGCCTCGTCCTGAACGCGCTCCGGGTGTCGGAGAAGGAGCTGCAGCGACCGCTCTCGGACGAGGAGGAGCTCCAGGTGCTCCAGCGCGAGCGGAAGCGCCGGGTCGAGGCGGCGGAGGCCTTCCGCGCCGGGGGTCGGGAGGAGCAGGCCGAGGACGAGGAGTACGAGCTCAGCGTGCTCGAGGAGTTCATGCCGGAGCAGCTGTCCGAGGAGGAGCTCGAGGAGATCGTCGACGACGTCATCTCCGAAGTGGGCGCGACGAACATCCGCGACATGGGCCGCGTGATGGCGGGCGTCATGCACCAGGTCTCGGGCCGCGCGGACGGCTCGCTCGTCTCGCAGCTCGTCAAAGAGAAGCTCGCCTGACGGCGCGGGCCGTTTCGTCGCCGGCGCCGGGGCCCGCGGGCGTCCGGCCGCTTACGGCCGAGCACGGCACCTAGACTGAGCTTCGTGGAACAGGTCCTCGACGTCTCGAACGAGGTCGCCGCCGAGCTCGCCGGCATCGGGGACGGCGTGCTCGACGCTCTGCGCGAGCGGCTCGACTGCACGATCGCCCTGCGCGGCAACCGGCTCACGCTCGGCGGCGACGACGAGCACGTCGCCGCGGCCCGGGCCGTCGTCGACGAGCTCGTCGAGCTCGTCGAGGGCGGGCACCAGATCGGCCCCGACACGGTCGGCGCCGTCCTCGCTGCGCTCGACCAGGCCGAGGACGTCCGCGAGGTCTTCGAGGACGTCGTGTGGCGCCACCGCGGCAAGAACATCACCCCGAAGACCGTCACCCAGAAGCGCTACGTGGACGCGATCCGGTCGGGGACGGTGACGTTCGGCATCGGGCCCGCGGGGACGGGCAAGACGTACCTCGCCATGGCGCTCGCGGTGTCCGCGCTCTCCGAGGGGGCCGTCGGCCGGCTCATCCTCACCCGGCCCGCGGTCGAGGCCGGCGAGCGGCTCGGGTTCCTCCCCGGCGACATGCTGGCGAAGGTCGACCCGTACCTGCGACCCCTGTACGACGCGCTCTACGACATGCTCGACGCCGAGCGCCTCGCCGGCTACATGGAGCGCGGGACGATCGAGGTGGCGCCCCTCGCGTTCATGCGCGGGCGGACGCTCAACGACTCGTTCATCGTCCTGGACGAGGCGCAGAACACGACGCCCGAGCAGATGAAGATGTTCCTCACGCGCCTCGGCTTCGGCTCGAAGATCGTCGTCACGGGCGACGTGACCCAGATCGACCTCCCGCGCGAGCAGGCGTCCGGGCTCATCCAGGTGCGCGAGATCCTCGCGGGCATCGACGGGATCGCGTTCGTCGAGTTCGGGCACGACGACGTCGTGCGGCACAAGCTCGTGCAGCGGATCGTCGAGGCGTACAAGCGCCACGCCGAGGAGACGGGCACGGCGCGGCGGCGGTGATCGAGGTCGAGGTCTCGAACCGGAGCGGCGAGCCCGTCGACGAGGGCGCCGCCGCGGAGCTCGCGCGCCGCGTTCTCGGCGGCGAAGGCGTCTCGGAGGGCGAGCTCGGCATCGCGTTCGTCGCGCCGGACGAGATCCGTCAGCTGAAGCGCGAGCACCTCGGGATCGACGAGGCCACCGATGTCCTCTCGTTCCCGCTCGATGGGCGCGAGGACGTTCCCGAGGGATCCCCACGGGCGCTCGGCGACGTCGTGCTCTGCCCCCAGGTCGTCGGCGCCGACTGGCGCGCCCCGCTCGTCCACGGCCTCCTCCACCTCCTCGGCTACGACCACGGCCCCGACATGGTGGCCCGTGAGGAGGCGTACGCCATCCGATGACCTGGCAGCGCAGCCCCTCGCTCTTCCGGAGCTTCAACCACGCCGCCGAGGGGATCGTCCAGGCGGTTCGGACCCAGCGGAACCTGTGGATCCACTTCGCGATCGCGGCCGCCGTCCTCGTCGCCGCCGTGGGGTTCGGGGCCTCGAAGCTCGAGCTCGCGGTCCTCCTGCTCGCCATCACCTTCGTCCTCGTGGCCGAGCTCGTGAACACCGCGGTCGAGGCGGCCGTCGACGTGGCGTCGACGGCGTTCGACCCGATGGCGAAGCTCGCGAAGGACATCGCGGCGGGCGCGGTGCTCGTCGCGGCGCTGAACGCCCTCGCCGTCGGCTACCTCGTGTTCTCCGGCGAGGTCGCGAAGCGGAGCTCGCGCTTCCTGACCCGCCTCAGCGACCAGCCGGCGGAGCTGACGCTCGTCGCGCTCGCGGTGACGGTGATCCTCGTGATCGCGGTGAAGGCGTGGACGGGCCGGGGCACCCCCCTGCGGGGCGGGCTGCCGTCCGGGCACGCCGCCGTCGCCTTCGCGTGCTGGATGGCGGTCACGCTCATCCTCGACGACAGCGCGCACCGGTTCCTGATCTCCTCCATCGCCTTCATCATGGCCTTGCTCGTGGCCCAGACGCGCGTCGAGACCGGTGTCCACTCCGCCACCGAGGTGGCGAGCGGCGGCGTGCTCGGGGCGCTGGTCACCCTGTTCCTCTTCCAGGCGTTCGGATGAGCGCCGTCACCGACCTCGACCTGCTCGCGGCCGCGGATGCGGCTGCGGCGCGCGCGTACGCGCCGTACTCGCGGTTCCACGTGGGGTGCGCCGTCCTCGCCCGGGACGGCCGGGTCATCGAGGGCGTCAACGTCGAGAACGCCGCGTACCCGCTCGGCGTCTGCGCCGAGCGGACGGCGCTCTCGCGAGCGGTGGCGGAGGGCTACGGCCCGGGAGACTTCGTCGCGGCGGCGATCACGGCGTCCCCGTGCGGCGGCTGCCGGCAGTGGCTGCACGAGATGGGAGTCGAGCGCGTCGTGTTCCGCAACGGCGGACGCGTCGTGACGATGACGCCGGACGAGCTCCTGCCGGAGTCGTTCGACTCGTCGAGCCTCGAATGAGACCGGCGAGCACGGACGCCGATTGGCACACTCTCGGCACGGAGCCGTGCCCCATCTGCGCGTGGTTCCTCGTTACGATGGCGGTGGGTGGTGGGCCGGGGTGCCCCTACAGGAGGCGCGCGTGAGGTCCGGCCTCGTGGCCGTCGCCGGCCGCCCGAACGTCGGCAAGTCCACGCTCGTCAACGCGCTCTGCGGCGAGAAGGTCGCGATCACCTCGAACGTGCCCAACACGACGCGCCGGCGCATCTTCGGTGCCGTGACGGGCGTCGACTACCAGCTCGTCCTCGTCGACCTGCCCGGGTTCCAGCGCCCGATCGACGCGCTCACCGAGCGGATGCAGGAGACCGTGTCGAGCGCGTTCGAGGACGTGGACGCAGTGCTCCTCGTCGTCGACGCGCGGGCCCACATCGGCGCGGGTGACCGCTTCGTCGCGCGCCGCGTCTCCGAGCTCGGCCGGCCGATCGTGATCGCGGTGAACAAGATCGACCGCCTGAAGCACGGGCACGTCTTCTCGCAGATGAAGGCCGCGTCCGAGCTCTGCGACTTCCACGCGCTCCACCCCGTGAGCGCGAAGACCAAGGAGGGCGTCGCGGAGCTCCGCGACGACCTCGTGCACCTGCTCCCGGAAGGGCCGGCGTACTTCCCGGCGGATCAGACGACGGATCTCACGACCGACGAGCGGGTGGCCGAGGTGATCCGCGAGAAGGCGCTCCACCTCACGCGCGAGGAGGTCCCGCACGCCGTGACGGTCGAGGTGGAGGAGATCGAGGGCCGACGCGTCCGCGCTCTCGTGTACGTCGAGACCGAGTCGCAGAAGGGGATCCTCGTCGGCAAGCGCGGCTCGATGGTCCGCGAGATCGGCACGCGTGCCCGTCCCGAGGTCGAGGCGCTCCTCGGACATCCGGTCTTCCTCGAGCTGCAGGTGAAGGTGCGGCCGAAGTGGCGCCGCGACCCGCGTCTGCTCGAGCGTCTCGGTCTCTGACTCACACGCCTCGGTAGTTCGCCGAACCCGCGAATCAGGCGGCTCCCCGACGTCCGCCGCCACGAGCCGTGAGAGCCTGCGCTCGAGCGAGAGGAGGAAGGAGGCCGTCATGGCGGTGCAGGTGAGCGCTCCGGCGCCACATGCCGAGGCGCCGGTCGAGAGCGCTGCCGCTCCGATCGTCGAGGCGCGCGCGGTGCGAAAGACCTACGACACGGGGCCCGTCCGGGTCGACGCGCTCCGCGGTATCGACCTCGCGGTGGTCCCGGGCGAGATGGTCGCGATCATGGGCCCGAGCGGGAGCGGGAAGACGACGCTGCTGAACTGTCTCTCGGGGCTCGACTCGATCGACGAGGGCGAGGTGCTGATCGACGGCACGCCGCTCTCGGACATGTCGGATCGCCAGCGCACCGACTATCGCGCGCGGCGGATGGGATTCATCTTCCAGTTCTACAACCTCATGCCCGTGCTGACCGCGGTCGAGAACGTGGAGCTGCCCCTGCTCCTGGCACGCGTGGGCGCCGCCGAGGCGCGCGAGCGCGCCCTGCAGGCTCTCGCGCTCGTGGGGCTCGCCGAGCGTGCGAGCCACGTGCCCGACGCCCTCTCCGGCGGTGAGCGCCAGCGCGCGACGATCGCGCGGTCGCTCGTCAACGACCCCGCGATCGTGTGGGCCGACGAGCCCACGGGAGACCTCGACTCGGAGAACGCGACCGAGATCGTCGAGCTCATGCGCCGGCTGAACCTCGAGCGCGGGCTGACCTTCCTGATCGTCACACACGACATCGCCGTGGGGCGGAGGACCGACCGGATCATCCGGATGGTCGACGGTGGCATCCGCGGCGAGGAGCTCCTGGGGGTGAGATAGATGGTCGTCCGTGCAACCGAGGCCGAGATCGACGTCGTCCGCACCGACCCTGCCGACGCGATCGCGATGTTCCGGGAGTCGGTGATCCCGGCTCTCCACGAGCAGCAGGGGTACGAGGGCTGCTACGTCCTCCTCTCCGAGGACGGGAAGATGCTCATCCTGTCGTTCTGGGACTCGAACGAGGCCGCCAGGGCGACGCGTGTCTCGGGCTTCTACCAGGAGCAGATCGACAAGTTCTCGGACCTCGTCGTCTACCGGCAGGCGCCTGGGCGCGAGGCGTACGACGTCGTGATCGCCGAGACGCCCCACGCCGCGAGCGTCTAGGAGACGGCCGTGCGCGAGGTCTTCGGCGTCCCCGTCGACACGATGCTCGTGATCCTCGCGATCGCGCTCGGAGCGGCGCTCGCGATCCTCGCGGTCCTCGCCATCAGGGACCGCATCCTCTTCACCCTCGCCGTGCGAAACGTCGGGCGCCGGAGAGCCCGCAGCGCGCTGATCGTGGTCGGCTGATGCTGGGCACGGCGATCATCGCCGCAGCGCTCACGACGGGCGACACGATGAACAACACGATCCGTGCGACGGCCGTGGACGCCCTCGGCGCAACCGACGAGACGGTCGCGCCGAAGGGGGCGGTCGACGACATCCCGGGCGCGCTCGGGGCCGCGACGGGGATGGGATGGCTGCCGGAGAGCACGGTCGACCGTGTCGAGCAGGCGGTGGCGGGCTCCGGCGACGTGGACGGCGTGACCGGGGTTATCGTCGAGCAGGTCGCTCTCCAGGCGCCCGAGCAGCGGCAGAGCGAGCCGAGCGTCGTCCTGTTCGCGCCCGATCCGGACCGGATGGACGGCTTCTCGCCGATCCTGGGCCCGGACGGTGAAGAGCTCGCACTCGCCGACCTCGCCCCGGCCGAGGTGTACCTGAACCGGAAGGCGGCGAAGGAGCTTCGCGTCGAGGCGGGCGACCGGGTCGTCGTCTACGCGGGCAGCCCGACGGGGCGGCCCGCGCGCGTCCGCGAGGTGGTCCGCTTCGACGGCGCGGCGACGGCCGATGCCGCCCTGCTCGTCCCGCTCGCGACCGCTCAGGGGCTCTTCGACCGTCCGGGCCAGGTTCGGGCAGTCCTCGTCTCCAACCGGGGCGGAGTCATGTCCGGCGCCGCGCTCACGGACGACGTCGTCACGCAGATCCAGCCCGTCGCGGACGAGCTCGGGCTCGAGGTGCAGCCGGTGAAGCAGGACGCGATCGACGCGGCCGACGAGACGGGGGCCGCATTCATCGCCTTCTTCACGACCTTCGGGACGTTCTCGATCGCAGCGGGGATCCTGCTGATCTTCCTCATCTTCGTGATGCTCGCGACGGAGCGACGCGGCGAGCTCGGCATCGCCCGCGCGATCGGGACGCGGCGCGGGCACCTCGTCGAGCTGTTCACGTTCGAGGGCGCGGCGTACGACGTGCTCGCGGCCGCGGTCGGAGCGGTGCTCGGCGCGGTCTTCGCGTTCGCGATGGTCCTCGTCATGGCACGGGCGTTCGGGGCGGTCGACGGGGACGAGGGCCTGCAGATCCGGTTCGCCGTCTCCGCGCGCAGCCTGCTCATCGCCTTCGCGATCGGGCTGCTCCTGACGCTCGTGGTCGTGGCCGTCTCCGCCTGGCGCGTGAGCGTGATGACGATCGCCGCCGCCATCCGCGGTCTCCCGGAGCCGGCGAAGCCCAGGCGCCGTCGCCACCTGGCGCTCGCGATCGTGGGGATCTCCCTCGGCGCGCTCCTGATCTGGAGCGGGACGAATGCCAGCTCGGCAACGCCCGTGCTCCTCGGCGTCTCACTGCTCCTCATGAGCTTCGTCCCGCTGCTCCGGCTCGTCGGCGTGCCCGAGCGGCTCGCGTTCACCGGGTGCGGGCTCGCGGTCGTCGCCTACCTCATGCTCCCGTGGCGCTGGACCGACGCGATCTTCGGCGAGCTCTCGATGAACTTCTCGACCTGGATCGTCGCGGGGCTGCTGATCGTCGTCGGGACGGTCTGGGTCATCGTCTTCAACGCGGACGTCCTCCTCGGCGCCGTCATGTGGGTCTTCGGCCGGTTCTCGAGCCTCGCTCCGGTTCTGCGGATGTCGATGGCGTACCCGCTGCGCTCGCGCTTCCGGACCGGGACGACGCTCGCGATGTTCACGCTCGTCGTCTTCACGCTCGTGACCGGCTCCGTCTCGAACGGGTCGTTCATGCACTCGATCGACGCGGACGACTTCGGCGGCGGCTTCCAGGTTCGTGGAGGCACCGTCGGCGCGGCGCCGGTCGAAGACATGGCGAGCGCGCTGAGGAAGGCGCCGGGGATCGACGCGAAGGACATCACCGCGGTCGGCAGCCAGTCGGTGCTCGCGACCGAGGCGAGGCAGCTGAAGACGGGCCGCCCCGCCGAGACGTACCCCGTGCGCGGGCTCGACGACGGGTTCCTCGAGCACACGACGTTCGCGCTCGGAGCCGTTGCCCGCGGCTACGACTCGCAGGCCGAGGTCTGGCAGGCGCTGCGTGACGAGCCCGGCCTCGCCGTCACGGACGCGTTCGTCGCGCCCCGCCGCGACAACTGGAACTTCGCAGCCCCGCCGGACTTCCGGCTCAGCGGCTTCGTCTTCGAGGACGGGGTGTTCGACCCGATCCCCGTGGAGGTGCTCGACAAGCAGACGGGGAGGACGGCGACGCTCACGGTCATCGGAGTCCTCGCCGACACGGCGCCGTTCGAGATGGTCGGGATCTCCACCTCGCAGACGGCGCTCGAGGAGGCGTTCCCGGGGCGCGTTCGGCCGACCATCCACTACTTCGCGACCGCGCCCGGTGTCGATCCCGGGGACGAGGCCGCGAGGCTCGAGTCGGCCTTCCTCGAGAACGGCCTGGAGGCGCAGTCGATCCAGGAGGTCGTCGACGAGACCGTGGCGGCGAACCTGACCTTCAACCGCCTCATCCAGGGCTTCATGGGCCTCGGCCTGATCGTGGGCGTGGCGGCCCTCGGCGTCATCAGCGCCCGCGCGGTCGTCGAGCGGCGCCAGCAGATCGGCGTCATGCGGGCGATCGGGTTCAGGCGCGAGATGGTGCAGGCCGCCTTCCTGCTCGAGTCGTCCTTCATCGCGCTCACGGCGATCGTCGTCGGGACGGGGCTCGGCCTGCTCCTCGGCTTCAACATCATCGACGACCAGCGGCAGCAGCCGAGCTGGCAGGGCCTCGAGATGTACGTGCCGTGGGCGAACCTGCTCCTCATCTTCGTGGTGGTGTACGCGGTCGCGCTGCTCGCCACGTTGGCGCCCGCCGTCCGGGCCTCGCGCATCCGGCCCGCGGAGGCGCTGCGCTACCAGTGAGGCAGCCGAATCCGGAGGTCTCCGTCCTGCTACCCTTCCCGCGAGCTAGGACGAGTGTGGTTCGCGCAAGAGGTGCGCCTTCCTTACCCGTTCGTGATCGTTGGTAAGGGAGGTGTTTTCATGGCAACCGGAACCGTCAAGTGGTTCAACGACGCGAAGGGCTACGGCTTCATCGCGCCGGAGGATGGGTCGAAGGACGTCTTCGTCCACTTCTCCAACATCGCCGGCGACGGCTTCAAGTCGCTGGCCGAGGGCGCGAAGGTCGAGTTCGAGGTGCGCGAGGGGACGAAAGGCCCCGAGGCGCTGAACGTCGTCGAGATCGGCGCCTGACGGCGCAACGGTGACCGCAGCCGGCCGGAGACGGCCGGCTGCGTACACTCCGACGCATGGCGCAGGCGCCAGCAGTGATCGGGGGCTTCGAGCTCCCGGCCGGGCCGAGGCTTCCCCGCATCGGCTCGGTGGACGCCGTCGCGCTCGAGGAGCGCGCGGCGACGCTCGCGAGGCGCTCGATCAAGCGCGAGTCGAAGGTGCAGGCGCTCGAGCTCGCGGTGCGCATGATGGATCTGACGACGCTCGAGGGGCAGGACACGCCCGGCAAGGTCGCCGCGCTCTGCTCGAAGGCGCTGCGCCCCGACCCCGTGGACCTCTCGGTGCCGCCGGTGGCGGCGGTCTGCGTCTACCCGAACCTCGTGCCGACGGCGAAGGAGCGGCTCGCGGGGAGCGGCGTGAAGGTCGCCTCCGTCGCGACCGCGTTCCCGTCCGGGCAGTCGCCGACCGAGGTGAAGGTCGCGGACACGCGCGCCGCGGTCGAGCTCGGCGCCGACGAGATCGACATGGTCATCGACCGGGGCGCGTTCCTCTCCGGCCGGTACGCGAAGGTCTACGACGAGATCGTGCGCGTGAAGGAGGCCTGCGGCGATGCGCACCTGAAGGTGATCCTCGAGACGGGCGAGCTCGGGACGTACGACAACGTGCGCCGCGCGTCGCTCCTCGCGATCGCCGCGGGGGCGGACTTCGTCAAGACCTCGACCGGCAAGATCAGCCCCGCCGCGACCCTCCCCGTCACGCTCTGCATGATGGAGGTCGTCCGCGACGTCTACACGGAGACGGGCCACGTCGTCGGCGTCAAGGCCGCCGGCGGGATCCGCGCCGCGAAGCAGGCCGTCCAGTACCTCGTCGTCCTCTTCGAGACGCTCGGGCCGGAGTGGATGACGCCCGACCTCTTCCGCTTCGGCGCCTCGAGCCTTCTGAACGACGTCCTCATGCAGCTCCGCAAGGAGAAGACGGGGCGGTACCAGTCCGGCGACTACTTCACGATCGATTGAGCGAGACGCCGGTGTCCGAGGGCTCCTTCACGATCGACTGATGGCCCAGGTCGAGAAGAGAGCGTCCACGCTTCCCGCCGGCTTCGAGTGGGAGTACGCCCCGGCGCCGGAGGCGCGCGACATCGTGCGCCTCGCGGAGCGGTACGGGCTCTTCATCGGCGGCGAGGAGGTCGAGCCGCGCTCCGGGGAGTGGATGGCGACCGAGTCGCCCGCGAGCGAGGAGCACCTCGCGGAGGTGGCGCTCGGGCGGGAGGAGGATGTGGATCTCGCCGTCGCGGCCGCGCGCGAGGCGTTCGCCGAGCGCTGGTCGGAGGTCGCTCCCTCCGAGCGCGCGAAGTACCTGTTCCGGATCGCGCGCATCCTCCAGGAGCGCTCGCGGGAGTTCGCCGTCCTCGAGTCGCTCGACAGCGG
>CAZODN010000089.1:0-11784 GCA_964578545.1 uncultured Gaiellales bacterium | reverse complement strand
ACGGTGAGCTGACCCTCGTCGAGCCCGAACACCTCGGCCGTCGCGGCGTCGAGCACCGTCTCGACCACCTGGAGCTCGACGAAGTGGTTCCCCGACCCCATCGTGCCGAGCTGGTCGCGCCCCCGAAGGTGGGCGCGCTCGGACACGGCCGCAGGGTCGGCGCCCTCGAGGCAGCCTCCGGACTCGGTGCGCTCGATGTCGTCGGGGCTGACTCCAGGAAGGGCCCGCGGGCCGTCGCGCAGCACGTCGTCGAGCGACCCTCCGCGCAGGTGCAGCCCTCCCCGCTTGCCCGCCCCTGCGGGGATCGCACGCGAGATCTCGTGGACGAGCGCCTCGCGGCGCGCTCCGAGCTCCGCCTCGGAGACGGGGAGGGTGAGGAGCCGCACCCCGCAGTTGATGTCGTAGCCGACGCCGCCCGGCGACACGACCCCGTCGGGCATCTCGGTCGCGGCGACCCCGCCGACGGGGAACCCGTAGCCCTGGTGGATGTCGGGCATGGCGATCGCGGCGTCGACGACCCCGGGGAGCGTGGCGACGTTCTGGAGCTGCTCGAGCGAGAGGTCGTCGCGGATCTCGGCCAGGATCTCGTCGTCCGCGAAGACGCGGGCCGGCACCCGCATGTCGGAGCGGGCCGTCACGGGAATCTCCCACGTCGTGTCGTCGAGCCGGACGAG
This sequence comes from uncultured Gaiellales bacterium, assembly GCA_964578545.1. GTDB lineage: Bacteria > Actinomycetota > Thermoleophilia > Gaiellales > Gaiellaceae > GMQP-bins7. The sequence continues at coordinate 11,110 of CAZODN010000089.1, read as the reverse complement.
GGAGGTCTCAGACATCGAGCACCACCCGCCCGCGCCAGGCGCCGTCCTCCGGACGGAAGCGGAGGCGGTGGAGGGTCACGGCCTTGACGAGCGGCCGGGGCTCGCCCCGCCGGCCGCGGACGACCCCCGTCAGCCGGCGGCCGTCGAGCACGAGGTCGGCACTGTCCGCCACGACGCCTTCGGCGTCCGCGAGGAAGACGAGCTCGTCGAGCCACGCGGCCAGGAGCGACGGGAGGTCGGGCGCCTCGACGTCGACGGGGATCTCCACCTCCTCGCCGCTGCCCGTGCCGGCGAGCTCCGCGAAGGCGCGGCGGGCCTCCTCCAGCACGCCCACGGGCGAGTCGGCCTCGAGCTCGAGCTCGAGCTCGGCGGTGTGCTCGACGAATCGGAACACCGTCTCGACTGTAGCGCCGTCCGCCCGTGCGCCGACTTCGTAGAACGCCGCAGCCTGCTTCCGGAGATCTCCGGTTGCACGAGGCGCGCACGGATCGCCACACTGTCGCGAAAGGAACGGGCAACGACGGGAGAAACGGAGCGAGCATGGCTCACCGGATCGTCGTCCTCGGTGGAGGAACCGGCGGCACGATGATGGCGAACCGCCTGCACAGGCGGTTCGGAGACGAGGCGACGATCGCGGTCGTCGACAAGGACGACCAGCACGTCTACCAGCCCGGGCTCGTGTTCCTCCCGTTCGGGCTCACCGACGCGCACGAGATCGTCCGGCCGCGCCGGAGGCAGCTGCGGCGGGGCATCACGTTCTACGAGTCCGAGGTCGAGCACGTCGACGTCGCGGAGGACCGCGTCACGCTGGCGGACGGAACCGTGCTCCCGTACGACGTCCTCGTCGTCGCCACCGGCGTCGCGCTCCAGCCGGAGGAGACCGAGGGGCTCACCGGGCCCGGCTGGAACGAGAAGATGTTCACCTTCTACGACGTCCCGGGCGCCGAGCAGCTCGCGCGCGCGCTCGAGTCGTTCGAGGGCGGTCGCGTGGTCGTGAACGTCGTCGACATGCCGATCAAGTGCCCGGTCGCGCCGCTCGAGTTCGCGTTCCTCGCGGACTCGTACTTCACCGAGCGCGGCCTGCGCGGCAAGGTCGAGCTGACGTACGCGACGCCGCTCGACGGGGCGTTCACGAAGCCCATCGCCTCGGAGCGGCTCGCGGGCATGCTCGCCGAGAAGAACATCGAGCTCGTCACCGAGTTCGCCGCGGGCCAGGTGGACGGCGAGCAGGGGCGACTCGTGAGCTGGGACGAGCGCGAGATCCCGTTCGACCTGCTCGTCACGATCCCGCTGCACGGCGGCGCGGCGTACGTCGGCCGCTCGGAGGGGCTCGGCGACGACCTCGGGTTCGTGCCGACGGACACGCGGACGCTCCAGTCGACGGTGAAGCCGAACATCTTCGCGATCGGCGACGCGACGAACATCCCGACGTCGAAGGCGGGCTCGGTCGCGCACTTCGAGGGCGAGATCCTCGAGGAGAACGTCGCGCGCTTCCTCGCGGGCGAGGAGCTCTCGACGGCGTACGACGGCCACGCGAACTGCTTCATCGAGACCGGCTTCGGGAAGGCGGTGCTCATCGACTTCAACTACGAGAGCGAGCCCGTCCCCGGCCACTTCCCCACCGCGGTCGGCCTCCCGCTGCTCAAGGAGTCCCGGCTGAACCACCTCGGCAAGCTCATGTTCCAGTGGCTCTACTGGCACGTCCTCCTGCCCGGGCGCGACATCCCCGGGATCTCGGCGGAGATGCCGGAGAGCGGCAAGCACCGACAACCAGAGACCGTCTGACAAGGAGGCCCGGCACATGACGACAACGGAGATCGCGGGAGTCGCCGTCGAGCGAGACGACGAGGGCTTCCTCGTCGACCCCTCGCAGTGGACGCGCGAGATCGGCGCCGAGATCGCTCGCGAGAGCGGTATCCCGGAGCTCACCGACCGCCACTGGATGGTCGTGGAGTTCATGCGCGAGCGCTACCTCTCCACCGGCACGGCTCCGTCGATCCGCTCGCTCGGCAAGGAGTCGGGCGTCCCGATCAAGGAGCTCTACCAGCTGTTCCCGAAGGGGCCGGCGAAGCTCGCCGCGAAGATCGGCGGGATTCCGAAGCCCCGTGGCTGCATCTAGGAGGAGACGATGACCGACCTCATGCAGGACGCGATCGACCTCGAGCACCGGCTCGCGCCGGAGCCGATCCACAAGGTCTCGATCGTCGTGTCGAAGGGATCGCTCGAGGGGATCTACCCGGCACTCATCATGGCCAACGGCGCGCGCATGGAGGGCATCGAGGCGGATCTCTTCTTCACCTTCTTCGCGCTCGACGCGCTCCGCAAGGATCGCGTGGACAAGATCAAGGTCGCGACCGTCGGCAACCCGGGGCTGCACATGCCGACGCTCATCGGCGCGCTCCCCGGCATGTCCTGGGTCGCCACGAAGATGATGAGCCGGCAGATGGAGAAGCTCGACATCCCGCCCGTGCGCGAGTTCCTCGAGCTCATCCACGACTCCGGCGGCCACATCTACGGCTGCCAGGCGACGGTCGAGATGTTCGGCCTGACGATGGAGGACTTCATTCCCCAGGTGGACGGCATCCTCACCGTCGGCGAGTTCTACGAGCGAAGCGCCGGCGCGCAGGTGATCTTCACGTAGCTCGACCCCGTCGAGCCGGCCCGCGACCGGCGGGTCGGCTCGGCGAAGGTCGTCCCTCGCAGCGGCGCCCCAACGCCCGCTGGCCGCCGCGCGGGAGCGGGTCTCAGCGCGAGCCGGACGCGCGGACGACGTCGGCTGAGCAGCCCGCGACGAGGGCGGGGCGGACGCGCTCTCGCGGGATCCCTGCGAGCGACCGGTGGCCGAGGTCGACCTCGATCCCGGGCCACGCCTCGAGCCCGAGCGCGCGGGCGCCGAGCTCGGAGCCGATCCGCAGGAGCTCGTCGGTCGCGAGCACGCCTCGCCGGAGCGCCTGCCGGCGCGCGATGCCCTCGAGCTCGCGCAGCTCCTCGAGCGGGTCGATCCTCACGTTCGAGTCGGATCCGATGCAGAGCGCGATCCCGTGTTCCTGCAGCCGCACCACGGGCGCGAACCCATCGCCGAGGTCGGCCTCCGTCGTCGGGCACACGCACACGGTCGCCCCGGCCTCGGCGACGAGCGCGAGCTCCCCGTCGTCCGCGTGCGTCGCGTGCACGACCGTCGTCCGCTCGCCGAGACAGCCCGTGCGCGCGAGGAGCTCGATCGGGCGGCACCCGTGCTCGGCGAGGCACTCCTCGATCTCCCGTGGCTGCTCGTCCGCATGGACGTGGAGGGGCAGGCGCTCGCGAGCAGCGTACGCCGCGATCTCCTCCAGCCAGCCCGCGGGGCACGCGCGCACGGAGTGGGGGGCGAGGCCGACGCGGATCCCGGCGCCGGCGAGCTCCTCGGCCTCCCGCAGGTACGCCCCGACCGACTCCTGGCGGAAGCGGTCGATGCCTCCACGCGCATACGCGACGTGGAGGAGGACGAGCTCGATCCCGGCAGCGCGGGCCGCGTCCGCGACCGCGTGCGCGACGTCCGCGCCGAGGTAGTGGAACTCGCCGACCGCGGTGAAGCCCGCGGCGAGCATCTCCCGGTAGGTCGCCTCGTACGACGCGCGCACGAGCTCCGAGGTCTGGCGCGCTGCCTCGCCGAGCATCGTCTCGCGCCAGGCCCAGAAGTCCTCGCCGGCGCTGCTCCCGCGCAGCGCGCGCTGGAACGCGTGGCTGTGCGCGTTCACGAAGCCGGGGAGCGCGAGCGTCGCTGCCACGAGCGGCGACGCTAGCAGGGCGCGCCGGAAGCCGTAGGTTTCACGCATGCGCTGGAGCGAGCTGCGCCGTCACGTCCCGAACGCCCTGACGATCGCGCGCTTCGCGGCGATCCCGGTCTTCGCCTGGCTCTACCTCGACGCAGGCGACGGGCCGGCGTGGGGGGCAGGCATCTTCTTCGCGGCCGCCGCGCTCACCGACCAGGTCGACGGCTACCTCGCGCGCCGCTGGCACGTCGAGTCGGCGTTCGGGAAGGTCGCCGACCCGCTCGCGGACCGGCTCATGATCGGGACGGCGGTCGTGCTCATGTGGGCGACGGGGCGGATCCCGCTCCTGGCGGCGATCGTCATCCTCGGACGCGACGTGGCGCTCGTGCTCGGGTACAAGCTCGTGGCGCCGAGCGGCTACGAGCTCGAGGTGACGTTCCTCGGCAAGCTCGCGACGTGGGTGCTGTACGCGGCGCTCGGCTTCGTGCTCGTGACCGAAGAGGGGACGACCTGGCCGCTCGTGCTCCTCGCGATCGGCATCGTCCTCGCGCTCGGCGCGGCCACGCAGTACCTCCTCCGCGCCCGGCGCGTGCTCCGGGGAGGCTGAGCCGGCAGGAGCGACGCCGCCGGGCGCGAACACATCCGTCGGAAGTCTCAACCTGAGGTTGACCCCTCGGCTCGAGTGCTGCTTTACTCAGGTGACCTGCGAAGAAAGGCGAGCCCGTGGAACCAGTTCCGGATCTCTCGACACTCACCGACGACGACCTCCGCTCGATGATCCGCGAGCTCGAGAAGGAGGAGGACGAGATCTCCTTCAGGCGGCGCGTGCTGCACGGTCGCATCGACATCCTGCGGGCCGAGCTCGTCGCCCGCCTGCGCGAGCAGGTGAGCGCGGGCGAGGCGCAGCTCGCCGACGTCGAGCGCCTGAGCGAGATCCTCTCCACGAAGGCTGCTCCGGGCGACGAGGGCGCGTGAGTCACGTCTACTGCCCGCAGTGCGGCTTCCAGAACCCGGAGGCCTCCAACTACTGCTCCCGCTGCGGGGCGCTCCTCACCGCGGCCGAGCCCGGATCGGAGACGACCATGAGCTTCGAGATCGACGACGAGGGCGACGAGGGCGACCTCCGCGCGGCGCTCGGGATCACGGGGCCGGCGCTCGTCGTCCGGTCGGGAGGGGGCATGGCCGGCCAGTCGTTCCAGCCACCGGAGGGGACGACGCTGATCGGGCGCTCGCCCGACTGCGAGGTGTTCCTCGACGACGTGACCGTCTCGCGCCGCCACGCCGAGCTCCGGCGGGAGGGCGACACGTTCACGATCCGCGACCTCGGGAGCCTGAACGGCACGTACGTCAATCGCAAGCGCATCGAGTCGGCCGTCCTCGAGGACGACGACGAGGTCCAGATCGGCAAGTACCGCCTGACCTTCCTCCAGCGATGAGCACGCTCGCCCACCGACGCGGCCCGGGCGCCTCCGAGCCCGCCCCCCGGCTCCGGACGATCGGCTCCGTCTGCGAGGAGCTGCGCGAGCAGTTCCCCGACATCTCCGTGTCGAAGATCCGCTACCTCGAGGACCAGGGCCTGATCGCGCCGAAGCGAACCCGGGGCGGGTACCGCCTGTTCGCGCCCGAGGACGTCGAGCGGCTCGTCACGATCCTCCGCCTCCAGCGCGACGAGTTCCTGCCCCTGCGCGTCATCCGCGAGGAGCTCGCGGGCCCGGGCGCGGCCGCCGAGCGGACGCGGCGCCGCGCCGTCGGGATCACGGAGCAGGAGGACGAGATCGACGTGAGCGAGCTCTGCGACCGCGCGTCCGTCACCCCGGACTTCGTGCGCGAGCTCGAGGAGTACGGCCTCCTCACGTCGCGCGTGGAGGACGGCGAGCGCCTCTACGGCGAGAGCGACGCTGACGTCGCCGCGGCCTGCGCGCGCCTCGCCCGCTTCGGCGTCGACGCGCGGCATCTGCGGACGTTCCTCACGGCGGCGGGGCGGCAGGCGGCGCTCGTCGAGCAGCTCGTCGCGCCGGGGCTCCGCTCGCGGAACCCCGAGCGCCGGAAGGGCGCGCTCGAGGACCTCGAGGCGATCGCGCGCGTCGCCCAGGAGCTCTCGCACCTCCTCTTCACCCGCGACCTGCGCGCGACGGTCGAGAGGACAGGATGACCCTCGACCTCCGCGACCGTATCCGCGACGTCCCCGACTTCCCGACCGAGGGCGTCGTCTTCAAGGACATCATGCCCCTGATCGCCGACCGCGAGTACTTCGCGGCCGCGATCGACGGGCTCGCGGAGTGGGCGCGCCCGCGAGAGCCGAGCCTCATCCTCGGCGCAGAGGCCCGCGGCTTCATCTTCGGAGGCGCGCTCGCGTACGCGGTCGGCGCAGGCTTCATCGCCGCGCGCAAGCCCGGGAAGCTGCCCCGCGAGACGGTCGAGGCGACGTACGACCTCGAGTACGGGACGGACAGCCTCCAGGTCCACCGCGACGCGATCGCGCCCGGCGCCCGCGTGATCGTCCTCGACGACGTGCTCGCGACCGGCGGCACGGCGAAGGCGAAGGTCGAGCTCGTCGAGGGCCTCGGCGGCACGGTGGTCGGCGTCGCGTTCGTGATCGAGCTCACGTTCCTCAACGGACGCGACCGGCTGCAGGGGTACGACGTCCACGCGCTCGTCTCGTACTGAGCGCTGCGCCGTCCGGACGGCGTACTAGAACGAGAGCGTGTACGACGCACTCACGAGTCGCTACTCGTTCCCCTGCCCCCACGGCTCGAGCGCGTCCGTCCCGCTCTCCTCGTTCCGCTCGCTGCGCCGGCTCCCCGGGCCGGAGCACCCGGTCGTGTACCGCGTCGAGTTCGCCTGCGGCTGCGGGGAGGAGCACCCGGGGCTCGTGACGCAGGCAGACCTCGACTGGGCGCACCTCGGGACGACCGTCGACCTCACGTTCCGGAACCTCATGACGGCTCGCGACGACCGCGTCTCGTCGGAGCTCCTCGACCTGGCCGCGGCGCGGATCGGAGCGGGGGAGTGGCCCTGGAGCTTCTTCTGCTACCTGGAGGAGCGGCCGCGCCCCGTCACCCCGTCGTCCTTCGCCCTCATCTCGCCCGGCCCGGGGCTCTTCGGCGTGGCGGTCACGTGCCCGGCATGCGGAAGCGTCTCGATCAACGTCGTCACGCAGGAGCACGTGGACGTCCCCTTCCGCAACGACGCGAGGGTGGGGGTCGTCACGCACGTCTTCGCGCGAGACGCCCTCCGCGAGGTCGAGGCCTTCCGCGAGGAGCTCGCCTCCGCGCGCTTCGACGAGAGGAGGATCGATCTCGAGCCCTGACCCCCGTCCGGCCGCCTCTTCCCTCCCGCCAGGGATCGACGGCGGGCCGCCCGGCGCCGATGTCCGACGCATGAGCGCCGCCCTCCTCGTGAACGTCGCCCCTGCCCGCTCGCTGCGCCTCCTCGCCGACGTGCAGGCGTTCGGCGGGCAGGCCGACACGGCGAAGACGCCCGTCCTCGACCGGCTCGAGGCGGCGCTCGGCCGCGAGCTCGCGGATCGCCTCGTCTCCGCGCTCAGCGAGCGCGGGCCGAGCGCGACACGCTAGAGACGGCCAGGCCGGGCTACGAGCGGCCGTCGCCGCCGCGCAGGCGCACGAAGAGGAAGATCGCGCCGGCCGCGACCGCCGAGACGATGAACGCCGGGCCGCCCGGGACGTCGATCATGATCGCCCCCAGCCACATGTAGAGGAAGAAGACGACCGACCACGCGAACGCGTGGACGCCTCGGTCTGTGCTCGGAGCCCGGAGGTGCATCGCGGCGATCCTACATCCCGCTGCGGCGAGGCGGGCCCCGTCACTGGGCTACCGCAGCCTCGGCGCCGGCATGCCCTCGGGCCGCCGGCGAGGCCGGGGCTCGCTCGACTGCGCCCGACTGCGGACGTGAGCATCCGGGTACGAAAAAGTTCACCGAGCCGGTGGCGCTTTCGTCCACTCAGCCCGCTGACCTTCCGCTTCCGCGTAGAGCCTTCGAGCTGGGCTTCGACCTAGTCGCGCTCCGTGCTCGGTGCAAGGGGGAACCTAGGGGACACGTCTGCACGGGTCAAGGGTCGCGAACACCGGATCTTCGCAATTTGCGCACGATTCGTTCACCAGTTGCCGGGCGGCAGGCTGGACGTAGGATCTCGCCGTGCGCCGCTCCGTCGTGTACGGCGTCGCGGGAGCGACGCTCGGCCTCGCCGTCCTGCTCACGCTCCTCGGAGTGGGGGACGCCGAGGGGGGGCTGACGAACGGGCAGGCGCTCGTGCTCGGGATCGTCCAGGGCCTCACGGAGCTCCTCCCGATCTCGTCGTCCGGGCACCTCATCCTCGTGCCCTGGGCCGCGGAGTGGCGCTTCCTCGAGGAGAACGACGCGTTCAACCAGACGTTCGACGTGTCGCTCCACCTCGGGACGCTCGTGGCGGTCGGAGCGTACTTCTGGGACGACGTCGTACGGCTCGTCAACGCGTGGTTCGCGTCGGTCGGCCGGCGCACGATCCAGACCCCGGACGAGCGCATCGCGTGGTTCGTCCTCGTCGCGACCATCCCGGCGGGCGTGGTCGGCCTCCTCGGCGAGGACGCGATCGCCGCGCACCTCGGCGAGCCCTGGCAGATCCTGATCCTCCTCTCGGCAGGCGCGCTCCTCCTCTTCTGGGCCGACCGGTCGCCTCAGTCGAAGGCGATGGGGGACCTCGGGCTCTGGCACGCGCTCGTCATGGGGCTCGCGCAGTCGCTCGCGCTCGCGCCCGGGGTGTCGCGGTCGGGAATCACGATCACGGCCGGGCGCTTCATGAAGCTCGACCGCGACAGCGCGGCCCGCTTCTCGTTCCTCCTCCTCCTGCCGACGGTGCTCGGCGCGGTCGTGCTGAAGGGCACGAAGGACGTCCTCCTCGGCGAGCTCCCCGCCGGGTGGGAGGGACCGTTCCTCGTCGGGACGCTGGCCGCGCTCGGGAGCGGCCTGCTCGCGATCGAGTGGCTCCTCGGCTACGTGCGACGGCACACGTACGGCGTCTTCGTCGTCTACCGCCTCGTGCTCGCCGCGCTCCTCCTCGGCGTGATCCTGAGCGGGATCCGCGCCGCGACGTTCTGACGCGGCGGCCCATCGCGCTGCCGCGAACTCCCGATTCGCCATCGGGGTCGACACGGATGGCGCCGGGCCGCCCGTCGACGACGCTTGAGGTGGAAAGGAGGCGCACATGTCCCTCGTCCTACAGCCCTTCCGCCACGGGTCCACGCGGTCGGTTGAGCGGCGACCGCTCGGCCGGAGAGCGAGGCGTGCCGGCATCGCGGTCTTCTTCGCCTCGATCACCGTGAACGCGGCTCTCGGCATCTACGCGCTCGTCTCGCCCGACTGGGGCGAGACCCAGGGCAAGATCCTCCTGACGTCGCTCTGCGTCACGGGCGCGATCCTCGTCGCCCTCGCCTGCGAGCCCGCCTGGGAGCGGAGCGTGCTCGGGCCCGTGCCGTACGCCGGCGCGCTCCTCGGCGCCCTCGGGTTCGCACTGGCGATCGTGGCGATCTGGGCCGAGCCGTCCGGCGACATCCTCGGGAAGATCGTGTTCACCGTCTTCACGGCGTCCGCGGCGTGCGTGCTCGCGAGCCTCCTCGCGCTGGCCCCGCTCGCGCCGCGCCACGGCTGGGTGCTCACGGTGACCCTGATCCTCCTCGCCGTCGGCGCGACGATGTACGCCGTCGTCTTCTGGCTCGGCGACGAGCCGAGCGAGACGTACATGCGGGCGATGGGCGTCGTGCTCGTCGTGCTCGCCGCGTTCGTGGTGAGCGTGCCCGTCCTGCACTGGGTCGACCGCGGAGCCCTCGCCGTCGCCGAGTCGAGCACGGATGCCGTCCGTTTCTGCCCGCACTGCGGGAGCAAGGTGCAGGGCGACGTCGGCGACCGCCTCGAGTGCGGCCGGTGCGGGAGGGGGTTCACGGTCGCACCCGTACGAGCCAACTTGACATAACGCCCGTTCTCGTGCGTTTCAGGACGCGAGAGAAGCGCTAGGCTTGGAAGCGTCCACTCGAGACCTGAGGGGGTTGTCGAGATGCTCACGACGAGTCTCCGTGTGTTCTTCCTCGCGATGGCGATTCTCGCCGTCGCCATGGTCGCGTTCCTCCTCGCGACCGCCTGAGCTCGCACGGCCGCGCGCGACTGACCCCGTTGGGGGAAATCGCGCCGTGCCCCTAGACAGGAGCGCGCGACTGCGAGAGACTCGTCAGGAATCGCACAACCGCGTCCCCCGCCGCGCGTGACCCAGATCGACATCGAGCACATCCTCTCCGCACTGGAGATCCGCCTGCTCCTCGAGCAGGCCGAGCAGGCCGGCACGATCCGGGCCTCCGACCTCGCCGAGATCGCCGAGACGTACGAGCTCACCGAGCTCGAGCAGGACGCGCTCCTCCGCGAGCTCGACCAGCGCTCGATCGAGATCGTCGAGCAGCCCGTGCACTCGGAGGCCGTCGCCGCGCTCACCGCGCCCGTGGAGACGACGACGGACGCGCTCCAGCTCTTCCTGCGCGAGGCCGGACGACACCAGCTCCTCACCGCCGCGCAGGAGGTCGAGCTCGCGAAGCGGATCGAGCGCGGCGACGACGAGGCGAAGGAACGGATGATCCAGTCGAACCTCCGGCTCGTCGTCTCCATCGCGAAGAACTACCGCAACCAGGGGCTCCCGTTCCTCGACCTCATCCAGGAGGGCACGCTCGGGCTCATCCGGGCCGTGGAGAAGTTCGACTGGCGTCGCGGATTCAAGTTCTCGACGTACGCGACCTGGTGGATCCGGCAGGCGGTCGCGCGCGCGCTCGCGGACAAGGCCCGAACGATCCGGATGCCCGTCCACATCGTCGAGCGGCTGCAGAAGATCAACCGCGCCGAGCGTCTCCTGTGGACGCAGCTCGGGCGCGAGCCCACGCTCGAGGAGATCGCCGACGAGGCATCCCTCACGGTGCAGCAGGTGCTCGAGGTCCGCGCCGCCGCCCGGGCCTCCACGTCGCTCGACGCTCCGGTCGGCGACGGCGAGGATGCCGTCTTCGGCGACTTCGTCGCGGGCGAGGAGCCGCTCCCGGAGGAGACCGTCGAGCTCCACCTGCGGAGCGAGGCGCTGCGGTCGGCGCTCGCCTCCCTCCCGCCCCGCGAGCGCGACGTCGTCGTCATGCGCTACGGGCTCACGGGCTCGGAGCCGCAGACGCTCGAGGAGATCGGCCGGCGGCTCGGCCTGACGCGCGAGCGCGTTCGCCAGATCGAGCTGGAGTCGCTGAGACGGCTGGCGAGCCTGCGCGAGATGCAGTCGGTCGAAGCCGGCTAGCTGTTTGTCCCAGGGAGGTTGTTGACGCGCTGTAGCGGCGTGAGCCCGCCA
>CAZODN010000088.1:0-11918 GCA_964578545.1 uncultured Gaiellales bacterium | reverse complement strand
GAACCCGGCGACGATCATGACCGACCCCGGGTTCGCGGACCGCACGTACATCGAGCCGCTCGACCTCGAGGGCGTCGCCTCCGTGCTCGCTCGCGAGCGTCCGGACGCGCTGCTCCCGACGCTCGGCGGGCAGACGGCGCTCAACCTCGCGGTCGAGCTGCACGAGGCGGGCGTGCTCGAGGAGCTGGGCGTGGAGCTCATCGGCGCTCCCGTCGAGGTGATCCGGCGGGCCGAGGACCGCGAGGAGTTCCGGGAGGCGGTCCGGAGCTGCGGCCTCGAGGTGCCGGCGTCGCGGATCGTCACCTCGCTCGCCCAGCTCGAGGGCGCTCCCGTGCCGGCGGTCGTCCGGCCCGCGTTCACGCTCGGCGGGCATGGGGGCGGCTTCGCCGAGGACCGCGCGGCGCTCGAGTACCAGGTCGAGCGCGGCCTGTGGGAGTCCCCCATCGGGCAGGTGCTCGTCGAGGAGTCCGTGCGCGGGTGGGACGAGTTCGAGCTCGAGGTCATCCGCGACCGGGCCGACAACGTCGTCGTCGTCTGCTCGATCGAGAACCTCGACCCGATGGGGGTGCACACGGGTGACTCGGTCACGGTGGCGCCGCAGATGACGCTCTCCGACGAGGCCTACCAGGAGCTCCGCGACGCGGCCGCGGCGATCATCCGCGCCGTCGGCGTCGAGACGGGCGGCTCGAACATCCAGTTCGCGCGGCAGCGGGAGACGGGGGCCCTGCGCGTGATCGAGATGAACCCGCGCGTCTCGCGCTCGTCCGCGCTCGCGTCGAAGGCGACCGGGTACCCGATCGCGAAGGTGGCGGCCAAGCTCGCCGTCGGCTACACGCTGGACGAGATCCCGAACGATCTCACCCGCACCACGCCTGCCTCGTTCGAGCCGACGCTCGACTACGTCGTCGTGAAGTTCCCGCGCTTCGCGTTCGAGAAGTTCCCGGGCGCCGACCGGACGCTCGGCACGCAGATGAAGTCGGTGGGCGAGGCGATGGGCATCGGGCGGACGTTTACGGAGGCGTTCCTCAAGGCGTTCGGCTCGCGCGAGCTCGACCCGGGGGCGCCGACCCCCTGGGCGAGCCTCGACGAGATCCCGGAGGGCGTGCACCCCTGGTTCGTCGAGCAGCTCGAGCAGGCCAGGCGCGAGCTCGAGAGCGGCGACCTCGCCCGTGCGAAGCGCGCGGGCTGGGGCGACGACACGCTCGGAGGCGTGCTCGGCCTCACCGGCGCCGAGGTGCGCAGGCTCCGGCACGAGCGGGGGATCCGCCCCGCGTTTCGCCGCGTCGACTCCTGTGCCGGCGAGGTCGCCGCGGAGTCGAACTACTTCTACTCGACCTGGGGGGAGGAGGACGAGGCGCCTCCTTCGGGGGAGAAGCCGCGCGTGGTGATCATCGGCTCGGGGCCGAACCGCATCGGCCAGGGCATCGAGTTCGACTACTGCTGCGTGCACGCGGCGCAGACCTTCCGCGCGCTCGGCTACGAGGCGGTGATGGTCAACTGCAACCCGGAGACCGTCTCGACGGACTACGACACGTCCGACCGCCTCTACTTCGAGCCACTCTCTCCGGAGGAGGTGCTCGCCGTCTGCGACCGCGAGCGGCCGGTGGGCGTCGTCACCCAGTTCGGCGGGCAGACCCCGCTCCGCCTCGCGCGGCACCTCGAGGACGCCGGCTACCGGATCCTCGGCACGCCGCACGAAGCGATCGACCTCGCGGAGGACCGCGAGCGCTTCGGGCTCCTCGCCGAGGAGCTCGGCGTCCGCTGCCCCCCGTGGGCGATCGTCTCCACGGCCGAGGAGGCGCTCGCCGCGGCTGAGGAGATCGAGTACCCGGTCCTCGTCCGGCCCTCGTACGTGCTCGGAGGGCGCGCGATGCGCATCTGCTACGACCCGGCGCAGCTCCGGGCCGCGATGGCGGCCAGGGGTCAGGTCTTGCATTCACGCACCGTGCACGATGCAAGACCTGACCCCGTTCTGCTCGACCGCTTCGTCGAGCATGCGATCGAGCTCGACGTGGACGCGCTGTGTGACGGGGAGGAGGTCTACGTCGGCGCCGTCATGCAGCACGTCGAGGAGGCGGGCGTCCACTCCGGCGACTCCGCGTGCGTGCTCCCGGCACCGTCCCTGACGCTCGCGGCGGCGCTCGAGGTCGAGCACGCGGTGAAGCGGCTCGGGCCGGCGCTCGGAGTCGTCGGGCTGCTCAACGTCCAGCTCGCGATCGCGGACTCGGCCGTGTACGTGCTCGAGGTGAACCCGCGCGCCTCTCGCACCGTCCCGTTCGCGTCGAAAGCGATCGGCGTCAACCTCGTCGACGCCGCCTGCCGGCTCGCGGCCGGGGCGACGCTCCGCGAGCTCGACCTGCCCGTGCCGAGGCCGGCCCAGGTGAGCGTCAAGGCGGCCGTCCTCCCGTTCTCCCGCTTCCCGGGCGCCGATCCCGTCCTCGGCCCGGAGATGCGCTCGACGGGCGAGGTGATGGCGAGCGCGGCCGACCTCCCGACCGCCCTCGCGAAAGCCGAGCGGGCCGCCGGCCGCCCGTTGCCGACGTCCGGGACGGCGTTCCTCTCGGTCCGGGACGAGGACAAGCCCGGCGTGGTGCCCATCGCCGCGGCGCTCGCCGGGCTCGGGTTCGAGCTCACCGCGACGGAAGGCACGGCCCGAACGCTCCGCGCCGCGGGCCTCGAGGTCGCCGAGGTCGCGAAGGTCGCGGACGCGGGCGAGGACGAGGAGACGGTCGTCGACCTCGTGCGGCGAGGCCGGTGCGACCTCGTCGTGAACACGCCGCAGGGGGGCGGCGCCCGCGCGGACGGGTACCTCATCCGGGAGGCCGCGCTCGTGGCGAAGGTCCCGTGCATCACGACGATCTCCGGCGCAGCTGCGGCGGTGCACGCGATCGCGAACGCTCGGGCGGAGTCGGCGCTCTCCCTCCAGGAGCGGATCGGGATCGAGGCGTGACCCCCGAGCAGGCCGCTGGAGACGCACGCACCGGCCTGGTGCTCGCGGGACGGCCGGCTGCCCGCGACCGGCTCCGCGTCCTCGACGTCGCCTGGATCGGCCTGTACGCGCTCCTCCGGCTCGAGCGCGGCACGCTCGAGCCCGGAGTGCCGGGGCAGTTCTTCATGCTCGAGGCGCCGGGGCGCGTGCTCCCGCGGCCGATGAGCCTCTGCCTCGCCCCGCCGGGGGAGCTCGCGTTCCTGATCGACCCGATCGGCCCCGGGACGACGGCGCTCGCCGGGCTCCGCGCCGGGGACGCGATCCACGTCCTCGGCCCCCTCGGGAACGGGTTCGACCTCGACGTGGAGCGCCCGCTCCTCGTCGCGGGCGGCATCGGCATCGCGCCGCTGCCGTACCTCGCCGAGGCCCTCGGCGGCGCGCCCGCGCTCCTCGGCTTCCGCAGCGAGCGTCACGCGGAGGCGGCGCGGCTCCTCCCGGACGCGGAGGTCGTCGTCGAGCCGGCGCTCGTGACCGAGCTGCTGCCCGAGGACCCGGGCGACGTCTTCGCCTGCGGCCCCGAGCCGATGCTCGAGGCCGTGCGTGCGCGCGCGCCGGGGGCGCAGCTCGCGTGGGAGGCGCCGATGGCCTGCGGGTACGGCGCCTGCTACGGGTGCGTCGTCGAGCGCGAGGGGCACTACGTCCGCCTCTGCGTCGAGGGGCCGGTGCTCCGGGACGTGGCGTGACCGTTCCGATCCTCAACGCCTCCGGCTGCCTCGACGCCCTCGTCGCTCCGCAGGTCGCCCGCAGCCTCGACGCGTTCGTGACGAAGACCGTCACCCCGCTGCCTCGTGAGGGCAACCCGCCGCCGCGCATCGCGGAGACGGACGGCGGCATGCTCAACTCGATCGGGCTCCAGAACCCAGGGCTCGACCGGTTCCTCGGCGAGCACCTCCCGCGTCTGGCGGAGCTCGGCGTCCCGCTCTGGGTGTCCGTCGGCGGGTTCTCCGCAGGCGACTTCGCCCTCATGTGCTCCGCTCTCGACGGTCAGGGGGAGGTGGCCACGATCGAGCTCAACCTCTCGTGCCCGAACGTCGAGGAGGCGCCCGAGACCGCCGCGGAGCTCGTCGCGGCCGCGCGGGCGCGCACGGCGAAGCCGCTCTACGCCAAGCTCTCGCCCGCCGCGTGGGACGTCGCCCGCACCGCGCGCGCGGTCGCGGACGCCGGCGCGGACGGGCTGACGCTCGTCAACACGCTCCGCGGGCTCGCGCTCGACCCCGCCACGGGCGCGCCGCGGCTCGCGCGGGGCGCCGGGGGCTACTCCGGCCCGGCGCTGCGCCCGGTCGCGCTCGCGTGCGTGCAGGCGTGCGCGCAGGCGGTCGACCTGCCGATCGTCGGCGTGGGGGGGATCACGAGCGGACGCGACGCGCAGGATTTCGTCGCCGTCGGCGCGAGCGCCGTCGCTCTGGGGACGATCCTCTTCTCGGACCCGCTCGCTCCGGCCCGCGTGCGGGCGGAGCTGGTCGCCGCGGAGCGCGAGAGGGAGGTGTCGAATCCGGCCGGTCCAGACCGCCGGCAGGCCTCGATCTGACTCCGAGTCGCTCATGTCGTCTTCCTCGACAACAGTAAAAGTCCTGCAAATGAGCGTAATCAGTTCTGCTTGACCCCGGACCGAGTCTTGGTAGACTCGTCCGGCTCATGGTCACGACGAAGACGCACGCGAAGGCGCCGGCGCGCTCACTCGATCAGAGGATGGAGGCGCTCCAGCGGGCGAACGACGTTCGAGTCCGGCGAGCCCAGCTCAAGCGAGACCTGAAGGCCGGGCGGCAGACCATCGAGTCGATCCTCCTCGATCCGCCCGAGTGGGTGTCCACGGCCAAGGTCTTCGACATGCTCATGGCCGTCCCCAAGTTCGGGCGCGTGAAGGCCGCGCGACTGCTCAACCAGTGCCGGATCAGCCAGTCCAAGACGGTGGGCGGCCTCTCCGAGCGGCAGCGCAACGAGCTCGTCGAGCTCTTCAACAGCCGGTCGTGACCCTGGCAGCCGCTTCGCAGCCGCGGAGCCCGCTGCGCTAGACGGCCGACCGTGTCCTCGCCGCGGGCGGTATTCGTCGTCACCGGGCCTTCCGGCGCCGGCAAGGGGACCCTCATCAAGGGGCTCCTCGAGCGCCTTCCCGACCTCGAGGTCGCGGTGTCCGCGACGACCCGCGCGCAGCGGCCAGGCGAGGTGGACGGCCGCGACTACTGGTTCCTGTCCGACGACGAGTTCACGCGCCGCGTCGAGGCCGGGGAGTTCCTCGAGTGGGTGTCGTACGTCTCCGGGCGCCGCTACGGCACGCTCCGCTCCGAGATGGACCGGCTCGCAGGCGAGGGCAAGACCTGCGTCCTCGAGCTCGAGCTCGAGGGCGCGCTCCGCGTCCAGGCCGACGTGCCCGGGAGCGTGACGATCTTCATCGCCGCCGACGTCCCCGAGCTCGAGCGGAGGCTCCGCGCCCGTGCGACCGAGAGCACGGGCGAGATCGAGGAGCGGATCACGCTCGCGCGGACACAGCTCGAGCAGGCTCACCGCTTCCGCTACATGGTCCGGAACGACGACCTGGAGCGCGCGACGAGCGCTCTCGCCGCCCTCGTCGAGTGCGAGCTGCGGTTGACGGGTACCATGGCGCGACGATGATCCATCCACGACTGGACGATCTGCTCGAACAGGTCGGTGGCTCGCGGTACGCGCTCGTGCTGATCGCGGCGAAGCGGGCCCGGCAGATCAACAACTACCACCACCAGCTCGGCGAGGGCATGGGCTTCGAGGAAGCACCCCCGCCGCTGATCGAGTCGCGCTCGAAGAACTACCTCACGATGGCAATGGAGGAAATCGCGAGCGGCAAGATCAGGCACCACGTACCCGCGAGCTAGCGAGGGGCGCGTGGCGCGCATCCTGCTCGGCGTCACCGGGGGGATCGCGGCCTACAAGGCCTGCACGCTCGTACGCCTGCTCGTCCGCGCGGGGCACGACGTGCACCCGCTCGTGACGCGCGGCGCGGAGCGGTTCGTCTCCGCCGAGACGTTCTTCGCGCTCGCCCGCAAGGCCCCGGGCGCCGACCCGTACCCGCACCTCGAGCGCGCCGACCTGTTCGTGGTCGCGCCGCTCACGGCGAACACCCTCGCCCGGCTCGCGCTCGGCCTCGCCGACGACGTCCTCACGGAGGCGGCCTTGGCGCACGTCGGGCCCGTGCTCGTCGCGCCGGCGATGAACGCGCGCATGTGGAGCCACCCCGCGACGCAGGCGAACGTCGCCCTCCTCCGCTCGCGCGGCGTCGAGCTCGTCGGGCCGGAGGCGGGGGAGCTCGCCGAGGGCGAGGTGGGCGAGGGGCGCATGGCCGAGCCCGAGGACATCGCCGCCCGGGTGGAGGAGATCCTCGCGCCGTCCTCGAGCCTGCTCGCCGGGCGCCGCGTGCTCGTGTCGGCCGGCGGCACGCGCGAGCCGCTCGCCGCGGTCCGCTACCTCGGCAACCGCTCCTCGGGCCGCATGGGCGTCGCGCTCGCGGAGGAGGCGCGGCGGCGCGGGGCGGAGGTGACCCTCCTCGCTGCGAACCTCGCCGTGCCGGCGCCGGCGGGGGTGACCGTCGTCGAGACGCCCTCGGCCGCGGACCTCGAGCGGGAGGCGCTCGCACGGGCCGACTCCGACGTCGTGCTCATGGCCGCCGCGGTCGCCGACTACCGGGCGCCGACCCCCCTCGACACGAAGCGCCCCAAGGACGGGAAGCCCTGGAGGATCGCGCTCGAGCCGACGACGGACGTCCTCGCCGCCGTCGGCGCGCGGCGCACACCCGCCCAGGTGATCGTCGGCTTCGCCGCGGAGACCGGCTCGGACGGGGTTGAGCGGGCGCGCGGCAAGCTGCAGGCGAAGAGGGCGGACCTCGTCGTGCTGAACGACGTCAGCCGGAGCGACATCGGCTTCGACGCGCCCGAGAACGAGGTCGTGCTCGTCTCGCAAGACGGCGAGCGCGAGGTCGCGAAGGCGCCGAAGGGCGCCGTCGCCGCGGCGGTGCTCGACGAGGTGGAACGGCTGCTCGCCGAGCGAAGGGGGCCCTCGTGAGCGAGACGTACGACCTGTTCCAGCGGGGCCGCAGGCACCTCCGGAGCGGGATGCCCGCGCAGGCGACCGTCTCGCTCGAGAAGGCGAAGCGGCGCGAGCCGAGGTCGCGCTCGATCCGCGAGGCGCTCGGGATCGCCTACTTCAGGCTCGGGCGCTGGGAGGAGGCCGAGGCGGAGTTCCGCGCGCTCGTCGAGCTCGCGCCGGCCGACGAGTTCGCGCACTACGCGCTCGGGCGCGCGCTCCTCAACCAGGGTCGGAAGCGCGAGGCACAGCCGCACGTCAAGCTCGCGCGCTCGCTGCGACCGCGTGCGAGCGCGGTCGGGGACGGGCTCGAGACGTCCGGCTAGAGGTCGTCGCCGAGGACGCGCGCGACCTCGGCCACCGTCGTGACGCCCTCGAGGCAGAGGCGGATGCCTTCGTCGCGGAGCGTCCGCATGCCGCCGGCGAGCGCTGCCTTCTGGAGCTTCTTCGCGGAGACGCCGTCGGCGATCAGCCCGCGGACGTCCTCGCTGACCGGGAGGACCTCGAAGACGGCCGTGCGCCCACGGAAGCCCGTCCCGGCACAGCCGGCGCAGCCCGTGCCGCGAACGAGGAGGCGGGGGCTGCCGGTCTCGGGCTGGCCGAGGGCGGCGAGCTCGTCGGCGGACGCGTAGTACGTCTCCCGGCAGTCCGTGCACACGGTCCGGACGAGCCGTTGCGAGACGACGCAGCCGAGCGAGGAGGCGAGCGAGGCGGGCTCGACGCCGAGGTCGAGGAGCCGCCGGACGGCCGCGACGGCGCCCGGCGCGCGAAGCCCGGCCACGACGAGTCGGCCCTCGTAGGCGGCGCCGAGGGCGAGGCTCGCAGCCTCGCGATCGACGAGCTCGCCGACGAGGAGCGCATCCGTATCGGTGAGCCTGAGCTCGCGCAACGCGCTCGCGAACGTCACCCCGCCCGAGGGGTCGACCTCGATCTGGTCGACGCCGTCCAGCATGCGGGCGACAGGGCTCTCGACCGTCGCAACCACTCGCTCGGGTGTGGCGACGGCTTCGAGCAGCGCGTAGAGGGTCGACGTCGTCCCACTGCCCGCCGGGCCGCACACGAGGATGGCGCCGCTGGGGCGCTCGAGGGCGGTGCGTAGCGCGAGGGCCGCGTCGGCGTCGAGGCCGAGCTGGTCGAGCGACGTCGGGGCGCTCGCGCGCGCGTGCACGAGGATCGTCGTCTTCGGGCCGCGAGCGGTCGTGACGACGTGCGTGCGCCCGACTCCCTCCGACTCGAGCCGCTCGACGAAGGCGTCGCGCTCGACGGGCGTCGCCGTTCCGAGGTCGCGGACGAGCCCGTCCACGCGGGCTCGAACGACGAGGGCGTCGCCGCGGGGCGAGAAGTGGAAGGCGGAGGCACCGGCGGCGAGCGCGTCGCCGACCGCCGTGTCGAAGCTCGAGCTCGGGGGCTCCGTGGGGAGGGCGGCGGTCTCGACCTCGACCTCGTGCTCGACCTCGACCTCGGCGTGGGTCTCGACCGCGATCTCGGGCTCGAGTTCCGACTCGGCCCCAACCGCTACGTCGGGCTCGGCGTCGATGTCCGGCGTGGCCTCCGCGAGCGCCTGCTCCTCGAAGGCGAAGACCTCGGCGCCCGCTGCGTCGTCTGCGACGAGCGGCTCCGCTTCGGCCTCCGGGCCCTCGGCGTCCGCGTCCTCCGAGAGCTCGGGGACGAGCGCGAGGTCATGCTCGGCGGATGCAGGCTCTTCGTCGTCGTGCCCGTCGTCGAGAGCAGGGACGTCGATCGCGGCGTCGTCCTCGGCGAGCCCCAGCGAGCCGATGCCGAAGATGTCGTAGCAGGCACGCTCGTGGGCGTGGCCGTCATCGGCGTCCTCGAGCGCCGACACCTCGACCGCCTCGGCGACGAGAGCGTCGGCGATCTGCCCGACGAGATCCTCCTCGAGGGACCCGTGATCCTCGTCGTCGGGCGGGGCGGGCCAGGAGAGCTCGAAGACCTCGGCCTCCGCGACCGTGGCGCCCTCGGGTGCCGTCTCCGGCTCCCGCTCCTGCGGGTGCGCGAGGTCGACGACTTCGCCCGGGGCCTCGTCCGACGGCTCGTCGGCCTCGAGGCTCTCTCGGGGAAGCGGGATCTCGCCGACCGGCGCCCAGGCGAGCACCGCGAGCTCGGGCTCGGCGGGCTCCGACGCCTCGTGGGCGACGATCTCCTCGACGAGCTCGAGCCGCGTCGGCCATGACTCGTCCTCGTCGGCGGGCGCATCGAGGACGTCGGAGATGCTCTCCTCGACGACGAGGTGCGGCGGCTCGGATGTCGAGACGACGTCGTTCCCGGTCGTCGCGGCCTGGGTCGTCGTGGGCCAGACGTCGCCGTCGGGCGCGGGCTCGACGTGCTCGTCCGGAGCGTCCTGGACGTCGTCGTGAACGCGGTCGAGCGTCGCCTCGATGTCGTCGGGGGAGGCGACGACGAAGGTCAGCGGGACGTCGAGCGCGAGGCGGAGGTCGTCGGAGTAGACGGCGCTCGTCGGGTCGGCGACGGCCACGGTGAGCGATCCGTCCTCGTGCTCGGCGATCGGGACCGCCGTGAGGCGCCAGGCGACCTCCTCGGGCAGCCTGCGCGCGACTGCGGGGTCGACCTCGATCCGGTGGAGTTCGTAGAAGGGCAGCTCGTACTGCTCGGCCACGAGCCGCGAGATCGTCCCGCGCGAGACGAGGCCCTTGCCGGTGAGGATCTCGCCGAGCCGCAGGCTCGGAGCGAGGCGCTGCTGCGCGAGTGCGGCCTCCAGGTCCTCGTCGGTGACGAGCGCGTCCCGGAGCAGGAGCGCTCCGAGCGGGGGCCACGCGCGATGCACGACCGGCTGCTCCGGTGACGGCATGAGGGGTGCCGGTTCGCTCGTGTCTTCGGGCGGGAGCACGATGAGGTCGTCGACGCTCTCGGGCACCGGCACGGCCGAGACGGACGGGCGGGGCCGGCTGTAGACATACGCGATCGCCCGCTCGATCGCGTCCGGGCCGACGACGGCGAAGCGGGGGACGGATCCGAGGAGCTGTCGAAGCTCGTCCGAGAAGAGCACTGTCGCCGGGTCGCCGATCGCGAGCAGGATCGCTCCGTCACCGCCGCGACTGATGGGGATCGCCCAGAAGCGGCGGGCGTCCTCCTCGCGCAGGATGGAGGCGACGCGAAGGTCGAGGTCGGCCACGTCGAAGTCGACGAACGGGAGCTCGTACTGCTCGGCCACGAGCTTCGCGACCTGTTGCGGCGTCACCCGGCCGCGCTGGATGAGCACCTCGCCGAGTCGACGGCCCGACACGCGGCGCTCCTTCGAGTCGCGCTGCTCGGCGAGGATCTCCTCGAGCTCGGCCTTCTCGACCAGCCCGTCACGCAGGAGCAGGACGCCGAGTGCGGGCCACGGGTGTGGTGCCGCTTCCACGTCGGAGGTATCGACCGATTCGCGCCCGAGCTTTACGCCCGCCAGAATCCGCCCGTGCGGGTGGTCGTCCAGCGTGCTCGGGAGGGCGCCGTCGTCGTCGACGACACGGTCGTCGCGTCCATCGGCGCCGGGCTCGTCGTGCTCCTCGGGATCGCGGTGGACGACACGAGCGAGCAGGCGGAGAGGATGGCGGGCAAGGTCGCCCGACTGCGCATCTTCGAGGACGAGACGGGCCGCCTCGACCGGTCTCTCGCCGAGACGCGGGGAGAGGCCCTCGTCGTGAGCCAGTTCACGCTCGTCGCGGACACCCGGAAGGGAAACCGCCCAAGCTTCACCGACGCTGCGCGGCCGGAGGTCGCCGAGCCGCTCTACGAGGCCTTCTGCGCCGCTCTCGAGCGGGAGGGGATCCGCGTCGCTCGCGGCGTCTTCGGCGCGAGGATGCAGGTGGCGCTCGTCAACGACGGCCCGGTGACGATCGTGCT
Source organism: uncultured Gaiellales bacterium (assembly GCA_964578545.1). GTDB lineage: Bacteria > Actinomycetota > Thermoleophilia > Gaiellales > Gaiellaceae > GMQP-bins7. The sequence continues at coordinate 1,015 of CAZODN010000088.1, read as the reverse complement.
CGATCTCTAGTGCGGCGTCGGCCTTCGCGCTCGGCGCAGCCGTCCGTCGCGGTCGACTGACGGGGGAGGGGCGGTGCTATCCTTCCGACACCACATTTCACCGGCTTGGAGAAATGGGCGCGCTGCGCCCATTCTTTTTGAGGGAAGCGCATGAGCACGACCTACGCACGAGAGCGAACGCTGCAGGAGGAGATCGCGCCCGCGGTCGAGCGGCGCCTGCCCGGCGTGGAGGTGCTCGCGGTCGAGCTCCTCTCGCCGAGCCGCTTCTGCGTCTACGTCGACCACCCGAACGGCGTCGACCATGCGCTCTGCGAGCAGGTGACGTACGTCCTCGACGAGTACCGCCGCGAGTATACGGTGGACGTCTCGTCCCCGGGACCGGAGCGTCCGCTCCGCACGCAGGGGCACTTCCAGGCGGTCGTCGGGCGCGTCGTCGCGCTTCGCACCGCAAACGAGATCGACGGCAGGAAGCGCTTCCGGGGAACCGTGACGGAGGCGGGTGAGAACGCGGTCACGCTCGACGTCGCCGACGTCGGTGCGGTGCGAGTCCCGTACGACGCGATCGTGCGAGGGAATCTGATCGACGAGAGGTTGGAGCCATGAGCCAGGAGATCATCGACGGCATCCACGCCATCGAGGGCGAGAAGGGGATCGAGGAAGGCGTCCTCATCACCGCGCTCGAGGATGCGCTGCGAGCCGCCTACAAGAAGACGCCGGGAGCGGCCCGCCATGCCGAGGTGAAGCTCGACGCCGACGGCGAGTTCCGCGTGTACGCGATCGAGGTCCCCGCGGACATCGAGGAGCGCCTGATCGAGGAGGCGCGCGAGGCGCGGATCCTCGAGCTCGAGCAGCTCGAGGAGGAGACGGGCGAGCGCCAGCACACGCTGATCTCGGACGAGGACCTCGAGCTCGACTGGTCGCAGGTTCCCGAGGACCAGATCCACCGGACGGACGTCACGCCGAGCGACTTCGGCCGGATCGCCGCGCAGACGGCGAAGCAGGTCATCCAGCAGCG
>CAZODN010000087.1:0-12005 GCA_964578545.1 uncultured Gaiellales bacterium | reverse complement strand
TCCCCCCGAGCAGCGTCGCGCGCGACGCGGTCGTGATCCCGGTGTCGAGGTCGTGGCTCGTGTCCACGACGATGCGGACGAGCTCCGGCTCGATCCCGAGCTCCTCACAGACGATCTGGCGGAGGACGGTGTGCACGCCTTGGCCCATCTCGGTCCACGAGTGGAAGAGCGTGACCGTGCCGTCCGCCTCCGGCCGGAGGACTGCGCGGCCGTACTCGGTCATCCCGTTGCCGATGCCGGTGTTCTTCACGCAGCAGGCGATCCCGGCGTTCAGCTCCTCGTGGTACACGTCACGCACCGCGAGCAGCGTGGCCTTCAGGCCGACGCCCGGGCCGAGCACCTGGCCGGTGCCGAAGCGGTCTCCCTCCTCGAGAGCGTTCCGCCAGCGGATCTCCCATTCGTCGATGCCGACCTCGGCCGCGAGCCGGTCGAGCATCCCCTCGATCGCGAAGTTCGACTGGCTGACGCCGAACCCGCGCATCGCACCGCAGGGCGGGTTGTTCGTGTAGACGGCCGTCGCCTCCACGTCCACGTTCGGGACGCGGTAGGCGCCACAGGCATGTCCGGCGGCCCGTTCGAGCACCTTCGCCCCGACGCTCGCGTAGGCGCCCGTGTCGCCGACGATCCGCGCGCGCACCGCCAGGAGGCGACCGTCATCGTCGCAGCCGGCCGTGTACTCGAGCCACATGGGGTGACGCTTCGTCGAGAAGCGCAGGCTCTCCCGGCGGCTGAGGGCGACGAGCACCGGCCGGCCGGCCTTCGCCGCGAGCAGCGCCGCGTGGCACTGGACGCTCAGGTCCTCCTTGCCGCCGAATGCGCCGCCGGTCGCGACCTGGGTCACGAGCACCTTGTCCTCCGGGACGCCCAGGAACGACGCGATCTGCCGCCGGTCCTCCCAGGCCCCCTGGCCCTGCGAGTAGACGTGGAACGAGCCGTCCTCCCCGGGGACGACGAGCGAGGCCTCGGGCTCGAGGTACGCGTGCTCGATGACCTGGGTCCGGAACGTCTCGGAGACGACGTGGGCTGCGCCGGCGAGCGCAGCGTCCACGTCTCCGCGCGTGACGCGCGACACGGAGAGGACGTTTCCGCCCTCGTGCAGGGGCGGCGCGTCGTCCGCCATCGCCGCGAACGGGTCGCTGACGGGCTCGAGCACCTCGTACTCCACGTCCACGAGCGCCGCCGCCTCCCGAGCGGCGGCGCGCGTCTCCGCGGCGACCGCGGCGAGCACGTCGCCCACGTACGCCGTGACCTCGCCCTCGGCGACGAGCTGCGGCCAGTCCTTCGTGATCGGCCCCTGGAGACGCTCGCCCGGGACGTCGGCGGCCGTGACGACCGCGACCACGCCGGGGTGCACCTCGGCGCGCGAGGTGTCGATCGCGAGGACGCGAGCCCGCGGGTGGTCGGAGAGGCGCAGCGCTCCGTGGAGCATCCCGGGCTCGACGAGGTCCGCGACGAACGGCTTGTCGCCGAGCGCGAGCTCCGCGGCTTCGTAGCGGGGAGCGCGCGCGCCTACGCCCTGAGGGGGGTCAGGTCTTGCAATCACGCACCCGCGGTGCGTGATTGCAAGACCTGACCCCCGCGCGGCCGCGACGAGCTCGACCGCGTCGAGCACCTTCGTGTATCCCGTGCACCGGCAGAGGTTCCCGAGCAAGGCGTGCGCGATCTCCTCGCGCGTCGGCGCCGGGTGCTTCGCGAGGAACGCCTCGGCCTTCATGACGATGCCCGGCGAGCAGAAACCACACTGGGACGCGCCCGCGAGCGCGAACGCGTCCGCCCAGCGCCGCCGCACCTCGCTGTCCAGCCCCTCCTGCGTGACGACCGCCTTGCCCTCGACCCGCGTCGCGCGCTGGGCGCAGGAGACGACCGCATGGCCGTCGACCCACACGGTGCACGCGCCGCACGAGCCCTCGGGCGCACACCCGTCCTTCACCGACCGCACGCCGAGGTCGTCGCGCAGCAGCTCGAGGAGGCTCTGGCCCTCCCGCGGCTCCGCGACGACGCGCTGCCCGTTGAGCGTCAGCTCCATCGCTACTCCACGGCTCCCAGCACGAGCGCGAGGAGCGCCATCCGCATGACGACCCCGTTGAACGCCTCCTGCCAGTAGCGGGCGTGGCGCGTGGAGTCGACGTCCGTGGGAAGCTCGTCCATCCGCGGGAGGCTGTGGAGGACGATCGCCCGGTGCGGCGCCTTCTCCTTCAGCAGCTGCCGGGTGACGCGGTAGGCCTCCGGCGTCTTCGTGAACTCGCCACCGCCCTCCTCGTCCCGCGACTTCGTGTAGTCGGGCTGGACGACGGGCTCCATGTAGATGACGTCGCACTCGGCGATGCACTCCTCCACGGACTGGGCGACCTCGTACTCGACGTTCCGCTCGTCGAGCTCGAGCGTGAACTCCGGCAGGAGCGACATCTCCGGCGGCCCGACGACGTACGCCTTCGCGTCGAACTGCGAGAGCGCGTAGAGGATCGAGTGCATCGTCCGCATGCGCATGTCGCCGACGAGCAGGAAGGTGCGGCCGTCGACCGAGCCCGTCTCCTTCTGCGTCGTGTAGAGGTCGGTGAGGACCTGCGTCGGGTGCTCGCCCCAGCCGTCCCCGCAGTTGATGATCGGGACCGACGACCAGCGCGCCGCCTCCGCGGGCGCCCCCTGCTGGAAGTGGCGCATCGCGATGACGTCGCCGTAGTACTCGAGCATGTGGACCGTGTCCTTGATCGACTCCTGGTAGAAGTCGCCGGCCCGGGTCATCTTCGCGTCGGAGAAGCCGAGGACGTGGCCTCCGAGCCGGTGCATCGCGGCCTCCGTGGCCAGCCTCGTGCGCGTCGACGGCTGGTAGAACGCCGTCAGGAGCGTCTTGCCGGTCAGCAGGTCCGCGTTCTGCCGCGCCTTCGCGATCGGGGCGAGCTGGTCGCAGACCTCGAAGATCCGCTCGAAGTCAGCCCGCTCGAAGTCCTTCAGCGACAGGATGTCGCGTCCCAGGAAGCTCCTCATCTCGTTCTCTCCTTTCCGTGAGGGCCGTCCGCACGGCCCCCGTGAACAGCACCGCGACCTTCTCGTCGTCCGCGACGCGGCCGCGCGCGCGGAGGTCGAGCAGGCCGGCCAGGCCCGCCGAGCCCGTGTGATCGACGTCGATGCCGGTCGTCTCGCGCGCGAGCGCGTTGGCGGCCTCGAGCGAGGGCTCGTCGACGACGAGGGCCTCGCCGCCCGTCTCCAACATCCCCTCGACCACCGCGAGCCAGTCGTACGTCTCGTCGTCCAGGATCCCGTGCGCGACCGAGCGCGGTTCCTCCTCCCACGGCCACATGAACGCGGAGCGGTGGTGCGAGGCGAGGCGCACGGCCTTCGCGGGCTCCGACGCGCGTCGGAGCTCGTCGTAGGCCCGCCGCAAGGGCCAGGCGCCCTCGGTCTGCACGGTGTCGACGCGCGGCATCCGCGGGAGCGCGCCGAGCTCGACGCCCTCGCGGAACGCGTGGATGCACGAGCTTGCGAGCGCACCGCCACCCACCTGGACGACGAGCCTGTCGAGCGGGACACCCGCCGAGACGATCTCCCAGCCGAGCGTCTCCCCTCCCTCCACCGCGAGGCCGTTGAGGTTGCCCTGGCACGTGAACGGAAGCGCGCCCTCGTCGAGCGCGCGGAGCAGGCGGCGGTACGTCGGGTCGCCGGGGAGCCCGTCGCGCGGGCACGTCGTCACGAGCGCTCCGAGCGCCTCCAGCTCGTCGAGGACGACGGGGTCGGCATCGGGTGGCACGAAGACCTCGAGCGGTCGTCCGCCGGCCCGCGCCACGACCGCGGCCGCGAGCGCCGCGTTCCCGCAGCTCGCGATCGCGAGGGTCGGCCGGGCGTCCGGGGAGGCGAGGCCCACGCGCTCCGCGACCTCGAGCCAGAGGAGGACGCCGAACAGGTGGCGCGCCTTGTGCGACCCGGAGACGTTGCCGGTCTCGTCCTTCACCCAGACGCCGCCGGCCGCGGAGAACCCGAGGGCGTCGCTCAGCTCCGCGCTCCTCGCGAACGGGGTGACGGCGAACCCGCGCCCGTCGACCGCCGCGACCCGCTCGTCGAGGTCGCGGACGAGCGCGACGAACGCCTCGTCGGAGACCCCGCGGTCACGGGCCAAGTGGTACGCGTGGAGCCCGTGGCGGAAGCGCACGAAGGGGCTCGCACTCAGGTCCTCCGCTCCTGACAACGCCTTCGCCAGGCCGTCGCGCGCGGACGCTCCGAGCGTTCGCCGGAGCACGTGGTCGACGTCGTCGCCGCGCCCCGCGTTCGGGCAGCGAAACGGGTACGGGTCATCGGGCCTCGGCGAGGCGCCGCAGCCGAAGCAGTCCAGGCGGGACGGGAGCGCGGTCACAGCGCCTCCGCGACGCCGGTGCGCGCGTTGACGTCGTCGATGAGGTCGTCCCAGACGGGCACGACCTCGCGGATCCCCTCCCAGAAGGCGGGATCCCGCCGGGCGACGAAGTCCTCGACGGAGATCCCCTGCTGCTCGACCCAGGTGTAGTAGCCGAGGTTGAAGATCCGCTCGCGATCCCGCCGGCCGAGCTCGAGGAAGTGATCGGTCGCCGTCCCGAGCAGGTGCTCGCCGTACACCTCCGCGGCCTCGACCTCGCCGAAGCCCTCCGGGAAGTAGCGCCGGAGCGCGATCTCGCGCTCGCTGTCGTAGAGGCGCGCGCCGTCGGTCGCGACCGTGACCACGACGTCGGTCGAGCCGAGCCCGTAGTACTTCGCCGTCTTGATCGCGCCGAGGACGTTGCAGATCGACGAGAGGCCGAGGGACGGCAGCCCGTCGATGACGCTCTCCGCGACGCCACGGCGGCGCAGGTGGCTCCTCCCCGCGTCCGTGCCGAACAGGACGCCCAGCCGGTCGGTCGCGCGGTCGGACACGGCCAGTGCCACGTCCGTCGCGAGGACGTTGTGGATGAGCGGGACGTGCTTGTCCCCGATGCCCTGGATGTTGTGCTCGCCGAAGCCCGCATACAGGAGCGTCGGGCACTCGAGCGCCTCGCACGCGACCGTGAGCGACCCGAGCCGCTCCTTCAGGTAGTCGCCCGCGGCGATCGTGCCGGCCGAGCCCGTCGCGGAGACGAACGCGCGCAGCTCGAGAGCGGGCTCCCGCTCGCGCAGCGCTTCGACGACGCGCTCGAGCGCGGCGCCCGTGGCGAGGTAGTGGACGAGGTAGTTCCCGAACTCGGAGAACTGGTTGAGGATGACGTTCTCGGGGTCGCGGGCGAGCAGCTTGCACTCGTCGTAGATCTCCTTCACGTTCGACTCCGTGCCCGGCGTCCGAACGATGTCCTCCGACGAGACCACCCACCGTGCGAGCCAGTCGAACCGCTCCGTGCTCATCCCCTCGGGCAGGACGGCGACGCCCCGGCACCCGAGGAGGCGCGAGATCGCGACGCCGCCGCGGCAGTAGTTGCCGGTCGAGGGCCACACCGCCCGGTGCCGGCTCGGGTCGAACTCGCCGGTCACGAGCCTCGGCGCGAGACAGCCGTAGGCGGCGAGCACCTTGTGCGCGCCGATCAGGGGGAAGCGGTCGCCCAGCGCGACGACGATCCTCGCGTCCACGCCCGTGAGCTCGCGCGGGAGGACGAGGTGCTCGGGAACGTCGACGAGCGAGACCCGGTCGGCGGCGTTGTGCCAGTGGACGCGGAAGAGGTTCAGCGGGTCGGCGTCGTCCGGCCCCACGTCGCGCAGTCGCTCCCGGACGCGGGCGGGGATGAGCTCGGGGCTCGCGAGCTGGCCGAACGTCGGCAGGAGGACGCCCGTCTCGCGGAGCCGCTCGACGGTTCTCTCGACCGCGTGAGGGTCGACGACCTCTCCTCCGTGGCCGAGCAGGTTCGCGAGCACGACGCCTCCTTCCGGTCAGGCCCTTTGCCCGACCCTAGGCGCGGGCACCGAGAACGGCGTCGGGGCTTCGTCGCAACCCGTATCGGGGGTTCTCCGCAGTCCGCGTCGGGCGCGTTCCGCGCGCCGGGAGCGCCGCCGCGCCGTATCCTCGACCCGTGGCGTACGTGCCCGCGGAAGACCGCTACGACGCGATGCTCTACCGGCGCTCGGGGCGGAGCGGGCTGAAGCTGCCGGCTATCTCGCTCGGGCTCTGGTGGAACTTCGGCGGCGATCGCCCGCTCGAGACGAGCCGCGCGATCGTCCGTCGCGCGTTCGACCTCGGGATCACGCACTTCGACCTCGCGAACAACTACGGGCCGCCCTACGGCTCGGCGGAGGAGACGTTCGGGCGGCTGCTCGCGCAGGACCTCGACCCCTACCGCGACGAGCTCGTGATCTCTACGAAGGCGGGCTACGACATGTGGCCCGGCCCGTACGGCGAGTGGGGATCGCGAAAGTACCTGCTCGCGAGCCTCGACCAGAGCCTCCGCCGGATGGGCCTCGACTACGTGGACGTGTTCTACTCCCACCGCTTCGACCCCGACACGCCGCTCGAGGAGACGCTGGGGGCGCTCGACACCGCGGTCCGCCAGGGGAAGGCGCTGTACGCGGGGATCTCCTCCTACTCGGCGGCGAGGACCCGCGAGGCGCACGCGATCCTGCGCGAGCTCGGGACGCCGCTCCTCATCCACCAGCCCTCGTACTCCATGCTGAACCGCTGGATCGAGGCCGAGCTCCTCGACACCCTCGGCGAGCTCGGCGTCGGCTGCATCGTCTTCTCCCCGCTCGCCCAGGGGATGCTCACGGACAAGTACCTGCACGGCCTCCCCGAGGGGTCGCGCGCGAGCTGGCCCAGCTCGCTCTCGCCCGAGCTCATCACCGACGAGGCGCTCGAGAAGATCCGCGCGCTGAACGAGATCGCCGCAGGACGTGGCCAGACACTCGCGCAGCTGGCGCTCGCGTGGGTGCTCCGGGACGAGCGGGTCACCTCCGCGCTGATCGGCGCCTCCAGCGTCGCCCAGCTCGAGGAGAACGTCGGCGCGCTCGAGAACCTGCACCTCTCGGACGACGAGCTCGCCGAGATCGACCGCTACGCGACCGAGTGCGGCATCAACATCTGGGCGCGCTCGAGCAGCGAGTAGCGCGCGCGGAGCCCGCGCGAGACTGCGCATTCCTACCGATGCGCCGCCCGCGTGGACGAGCGATGCTGGGCGTGAAGGCGAGGCTCGCGTGAAGGTGCTGCTCGCATACGACGGCTCGGATGGCGCGAAGCGGGCGCTCGAGCTGCTCCTCGAGCTCACGGGACCGTCCACGAGCGTGGTCGTGGTCGGCGTGGCCACGGGCGTCCCGCTCTTCGGCTACGCGGGCACGCTGCCGTCCCCCGAGGAGGAGGAAGACCGTGACCGGCAGCTCGCCGAGGCGGAGAGCAGGCTCGTGGCTGCGAACATGGACGTGTCGCTCGCGCCACGCTCGGGGGATCCCGCGACCGCGATCCTCGACACCGCGGAGAAGGAGCAGGTCGACCTCATCGTCATGGGGACGCGCGGGTTGGGCACGGCCGAGCGCTGGCTCATCGGCTCGGTCAGCGACAAGGTGCTCCACCACGCGCACTGCAGCGTGCTCGTCGCCAGGTAGGCGAGGACGATGCGGCTCGCGCTCTCCCTCGAGCGGATCGGGCGGAGTCTCCCCCACGGCTGGGGCGACTTCCTCCGCCAGGTCGCGATCTGGCTCGGGTTCGTCCTCGGGTACCAGCTCGCCCGCGGCCTCGCCGACCGCGGGCCCGAGGTGGCCCTCCGGAACGCCGAGCGGATCGTCGACCTCGAGCGGCGGCTGATCGGCCTCGTCGAGATCGACGTGCAGCGCCGCGCGCTCGACGCGGGCGAGGCGCTCGTGCACGCGGCGAACTGGACGTACTGGCTCTCGCAGTTCGCGGTCGTGAGCGCGACCCTCCTCTGGGTCTACCTGCGCCGGAACCACGGGTACCTCCCTCTCCGGAACACGCTCATCGTCGCGAACACGATCGGGCTGGTCGGCTACGTCGCGCTCCCGACGGCGCCGCCGCGGATGCTCCCGGAGCTCGGGCTCCTCGACACGCTCGCCGACTCGGAGGCGCTGAACCACGGCTCGGGGATCGTCGAGCTCGCGTCCAACCCGTACGCGGCGATGCCGAGCCTGCACGCCGCGGACGCCCTCATCGTCGGCGTCGCGCTCTTCGCGCTCGTTCGGCGCCCGGTCCTGCGGGGGCTCTTCCTCCTCTACCCGCTGTGGGTCTGGTTCTCGCTCGTCGCGACCGCGAACCACTTCTGGCTCGACGTCGTCGCCGGGATCGTCCTCGCAGCGATCGGCGCCGCGCTCGCGTCCCTCTTCACCCCGGGCATGGACGTTCGCGGGCGAGGCCCGTCACCCGAGCCCCGCCCGCGAGAGTCGACAGCACTCAGCGGCTCTGCCCGCTGACGATCTCGACCCGAAGCAGCGATGTCGTGCCCTCGAGATCGAGCAGGCTATGTCTTGCCGTCCAATGGATTGCTCCTTCCTGTCGGGTGGCGCGCCTCCGATCGGGCGCAGCTCCACGGTCGCACCGCCACCTGAAAGGGGCCCCAGAACGCCGTAAGACGTCGCTAAGAGCTGCGCAAGACGAGATCTGCGACCAGGCCCGTCCAGCCGGTCTGGTGGCTCGCACCCAGCCCCTTGCCCGTGTCGCCGTCGAAGTACTCGTAGAAGAGGAGGACCTCGCGCCAGCGCGGGTCGCTCTGGAACCGCTCGACGTCGCCGAAGACGGGACGCCGCCCGTCGGGCCCCGGCAGGAAGGTCGAGACGAGCCGCCGCCGGAGCTCGCTCGCGACGTCGCCGAGGCTGAGCTCGTTCCCCGAGCCGGTCGGGTACTCGACCGTGAACGAGTCGCCGAGGAATTCGTGGTAGCGCTCGAGCGCCAGGACGAAGAGCCAGTTGATCGGGAACCACACGGGGCCGCGCCAGTTCGAATTGCCGCCGTAGAGGTACGTCTGCGACTCGCCCGGCTCGTAGGCGACGGTGAAGACCTCCCCGTCGCAGTCGACGGAGAAGGGCTCGGCGCCGTGCGCCTTCGAGATCGAGCGGATGCCGGTCGGGCCGAGCATGCGCTCCTCGTCGAGCACCCGCGAGAGGATGCGCCGCAGCCGGTCCGGGTGCACCAGCGCGAGCATGCGCCTGTCGTCCTCTGCGCGGGTCAGGACGAACCCGAGCCCGGAGAGCTGCTCCGCGTCGAGCTCTCGCCGCTCCATGTAGGAGGCGAAGCGCTTGCGGAAGCGCTGCTGCAGCAGCGCCGTGGACGCGGGGGCGACCGCCGTCGCGAGCACGGGCATGAGCCCGACGAGCGAGCGGACGCGGATCGGCGTCAGCGAGCCGTCCGGCGCCCGGAGCTGGTCGTAGAAGTACCCGTCCTCGTCGTCCCAGAGCCCGCTCGCGTCGACCGCCTGGCAGATCGCGGCGAAGTGCTCGAGGAACTTCGTGGCGACGTCCTCGTACGCCTCGTCGTGCGACGCGAGGACGAGCGCGATCCGCAGCATCGTCAGCGAGTAGAGCGCCATCCACGCCGTGCCGTCCGTCTGCTCGAGCCTCCAGCCGGGCGGGAGGTGCGAGCGGTCGACCGCGCTGATGTTGTCGAGCCCGAGGAACCCACCCTGGAAGACGTTGTTGCCCTCCGGATCCACCCGGTTCACCCACCAGGTGAAGTTCACGAGGAGCTTCTGGAAGACGCGGGCGAGGAAGGCGAAGTCGCGGCTGCCGTCGATCTCGAAGACGCGCAACGCCGCCAGGGCGTGCACGGGCGGGTTGACGTCGTCGAACGACCACTCGTACGCCGGGAGCGCGCCGTTCGGGTGCATGAACCACTCCCGGCAGAGGAGGATGAGCTGATACTTGGCGAACGCCGGGTCGACGCGGGCGAGGACGACGGCGTGGAACGCGGAGTCCCAGGCCGCGAACCACGGGTACTCCCACGTGTCCGGCATGGACAGGATGTCCTCCGCGTCGAAGTGCCGCCAGCCCGCGTTTCGGCCCGTCAGCCTCGACGCCGGCGGAGCGGGCCCTCCCGGGTCACCGTCGAGCCACCGGCGCACGTCGTAGGAGTAGAACTGCTTCGACCAGATCATCCCGGCGAGCGCCTGCCGCAGGACGTGCGCTTCCTCGGGCGTCGCCCCGGGCGGGGCGAGCTCGGCGTAGTACTCGTCCGCCTCGCGCTCCCGTGCCTCGAGCGTCGAATCGAACGGCGTGCCCGCCCAGCCGGCGTCGGCCGCGTCCTCGGAGGAGCGGAGCCGCAGACGGAGCTCGACGGTCTCGCCCGCCGGGACCTCCAGCGCGTACCACCACGCCGCCTTCGTCCCGACCCCGTCCGGGCTCACCGTGGCGGCGCCGTGCAGCACGTGATCCGCGATGCCGTCCTTCGGATAGGGCGTGGTCGGCGCGCCGCCGAAGAGGCGCGGCACGTTCGTCTCGTTCTCGCAGACGAGCGCCGTGGGCGCGGCGCCGCCGGCCGGCGCCGCCGCCGCGAGGCGGTAGGTGCCGAGCGTCGGGTGCGCGGCGACGACGTCGCCGTCGACGAGGCGGATTACCGGCTTGTCGCCGCCGGTGCCCCACGACCAGGTGTTGCGGAACCAGAGCGTCGGGAGGACGTGGATCGTGTCGGCCTCGGGCCCGGCGTTCTCGACCGCGATCCGGAGGAGGACGTCCGTCGGCGACGCCTTCGCGTACGTCGCCTCGATCGCCCAGTAGCGGTCCCCGTCGAAGATCCCCGTGTCCAGGAGCTCGTACTCGGGGTCCTCGCGCGTGCGCCGCGCGTTCTCCGCGACGAGGTCGTCGTACGGAAACGCGCCCTGCGGGTAGTGATAGCGCCAGCGGAGCCACGAGTGGCTCGGCGTCGCGTCCACGTACCACCAGTACTCCTTGGCGTCCTCGCCGTGGTTGCCCTGGGGGTTCGTGAGGCCGAAGATCCGCTCCTTGAGGATCGGATCGCGCCCGTTCCAGAACGCGAGCGCGAGGCAGAGACGCTGGCGCAGGTCGCAGATCCCGCCGAGGCCGTCCTCGTTCCAGCGGTACGCGCGCGAGGGCGCGTGATCGTGCGGGAAGAAGTCCCACGCGTTCCCATCCTCGCTGTAGTCCTCGCGGACGGTCCCCCACGCACGCTCGGCGAGGTACGGGCCCCACGCGTACCACGGCCCGGCCTCGCCGAGGCCCCACTCGGGGTGGCCGACCGTCGCCATCCGCTCGCGCTCGGCGCCCACCTCAGGCGTCCCCGAGGTCGAGCGAGGGCGGGAGCGCGCCCTCGAGCTCGAGCAGCCGGCGCTTCAGCGCGAGCCCGCCCCCGTAGCCGCCGAGCCCGTCGGAGGCGACGACGCGGTGGCAGGGGACGACGACCGGGAGCGGGTTCGTGGCCATGTGGACGCCGACCTCGCGCGCGTCGTCGACGCCCGATCGCGCCCCGAGCTCGCCGTAGGTCACGGTGCGACCGTAGGGAGCGACGGCGACGAGCGTCTCGAGCACGTGGCGCTGGGCCGGATCGACGCCGCCCCAGTCGAGCGGGAGGTCGAACTCCCTGCGCTCGCCACGCGCGTACTCGGCGAGCTGCGCTGCCGCACGACGCGCGAGGTCGGAAGAGCCGGCGTCGCGGTCGGGGCCCACGGCGCTCCCGGGAAGCCGTATCCGGGCGACGCCTGCCGGCGTCACGTCGATGCCGAATCGCCCGAGGGAGGTGTCGACGACCACGCTGCCCTGGAGCGTAGTCGCGCGCACGGGGATCTCCACGGGGTCGGCTACGCGGGCGCGAGCCCAGGCTTATGCGTCCTCTCCGCTCGCGACCGGCCGCCCGGCTCACCGGCGCTTCGAACGGGCCGGCAGCCGGGGCGGAGCTGCCCGCGTGGAGCGCGCGCTGTCTCGCCGAAGCCCGCTCGACCCACGCGGACGCCGCCCCTCGGGACGAACTGCCTGCTGGCGGAGCCAGTGGACAGTCCGTCCGGCCGGGTCGCTAGCATTGTTCTCAATGGAGGCAACGCATCCGCCGATCGAAGACTCGTTCGAGCTCGAGGACGAGCTCGCGACGCTCGCCGCCCACCTGAACGCCGGCCTCGCCCGCTTCCTCGAGCTCGCCC
>CAZODN010000086.1:1197-12094 GCA_964578545.1 uncultured Gaiellales bacterium | reverse complement strand
GCACGTCTGGGTCGACGAGACGCGCCCGCTCCTCCAGGGCGCGCGGCTGACGGCGTGGGAGCTCGAGGCACTCGGCATCCCGTTCTCGGTCGTCGTGGACGCCGCGTCGGCGTCGCTCATGGCGTCCGGCGAGGTGGACGTCGTCCTCACCGGCGCCGACCGGATCGCTGCCAACGGCGACACGGCGAACAAGATCGGCACCTACGGGCTCGCGGTCGCCGCGGGCCGGCACGGCCTCCCCTTCGTCGTCGTCGCACCCACGTCGACGCTCGATCCGAGCACCGAGACGGGCGCCGCGATCCCGATCGAGGAGCGGGCCGCTGCGGAGGTCTCGACGCGGTTCCGCGCCCGCAACCCGGCCTTCGACGTCACGCCGGCGGAGCTGATCTCGGCCATCGTCACCGAGGTCGGCGTCCACCGGGCGCCGTACGAGGCGTCGCTTCCGAGCGCGGTGGTCGCCCGGTGACCGCGCTCGAGCGCGTCGATCCCGGGACGCGGGCGCTCCTCGAGCGGTTCGGCTTCGACGAGGAGCTGTTCGAGAGCCTGAGGCGCCGTGTGGCCTCCGGCGAGCTGTCGCTCGAGGCGAACGTCGTCCGGGGGCGTGTCGAGCCCCCGCTCCCAGGCGATGTCATGCCGGTTCCGGGCCCCGGCGACGCGGGCTACGACGAAGCGCGCGCGGCGGGCCTTGACGCCCTTCGCAGAGGCGAGGTGGCGCAGGTCGTCCTCGCGGGCGGGATGGCGACGCGCTTCGGCGGAATCGTGAAGGCCGTGGTGGCGGCGGTCGCGGGGCGGAGCTTCCTCGAGGTGAAGCTCGGGCAGACCCGGGACCTCGAGCGGGCGCTTCACGTCACCGTGCCCGTGGCGCTCATGACGAGCTTCGCGACCGACGAGGCCGTGCGCGGCCACGTCGAGGAGCGCGACCTCGGGGACGTCCTCGTCTTCAACCAGTTCGTCTCGCTCCGCCTCGACGAGCGGGGGGAGCTCTTCCTCGACGACGAGGGCCGGGTCTCGCCGTACGCCCCGGGCCACGGCGACCTCCTCTCGGCGCTCAGGCGCTCGGGCACCGTGGATCGCTTCCGCGAGCAGGGCGTCCGGCTCGTCATGGTGTCGAACGTCGACAATCTCGGCGCCCGCGTCGATCCCGTCGTCGTCGGGAGCCACGTCCTCGCCGGTCGCCCGCTCACCTGCGAGGTCGCCGTCAAGGAAGGAGACCTCGGCGGCGCTCCCGTCCGCGTGGACGGCAAGCTCCAGCTCGTCGAGGGACCGCGCTTCCCGCCGGGGTTCGACCAGGAGCTCGTCCCGGTGTTCAACACGAACACCGCGGTCGTAGACCTCGACGCGCTCGACCGCGACTACGACCTCACCTGGCTCTACGTCCGCAAGTCGGTCGGAGGCCGGATTGCCGTTCAGCTCGAGCGGCTCTACAACGAGCTCTCCGCGTTCCTGCCGACGACCTACCTCGAGGTGCCGCGCCGCGGCGCGCGTGGACGGTTCCTCCCGATCAAGACCCCCGAGGACCTCGAGCGGGCGCAGGGGGACCTCCAGGAGCTGCTCGCCGCGCCGCCGGCCTGACACGCTCGGCAGTGAGCCGCGCAGGCGAGGCGCGCTTCCACGACGAGTTCTGCATGCCGGCGCTCAGTCGGCGACTCGGCACCGAATCGGCACGGAGTCGTGACTGCTCTCCGACTACGGTCGAAGGGTGCGCCTGCTCGATGCGCTGGTCCCCGAGCGCTGCGCCGTCTGCGCGCGGCCGGGGCGCGCGCTCTGCGAGCCGTGCCGTCGCGCCCTCCTCCTCCTGCGCCCGCCCGTCTGCGAGCGCTGCGGCGCCCCCGGGCCCTGGCCCGTGCGCCGGTGCGCCGAGTGCTCGGGGCGACGGCTGGCGTTCGCGTCCGCGCGAGCCGCGATCGTGTACGACGACCGGGCTCGGAGCCTCGTTCGCGCCTGGAAGGAGCGGGGCCGGCGGACGCTCGCCCGGGAGGCCGCGGCGATCCTGCGCGACGCCGTCCCGCGTCCCGACGTCGACGCGCTCGTCCACGTGCCCGGCGACCCCGAGCGGGCGAGGGCCCGCGGCGCCGTGCCTCCGCGCGCCCTCGCGCGCGCCCTCGCCGCGGGGTGGGGCCTGCCGCTCGTCGATCCGCTCCGGCGCACCCGGGAGCTTCCGAGGCAGCGCGGGCTCGGCCTCGCCGAGCGCCGTCGCAACGTGCGGGGGAGCGTCGTCGCCGTCCGCGCCGTGCCCCCGGCCGTCTGCCTCGTGGACGACGTGTACACGTCGGGGGCGACCGCCGACGCGTGCGCCGCCGCGCTCCGGCGCGCGGGCGCGCGGCGCGTCCTGGTGGTCACCTTCGCGCGGGCGGTTCGTTAGGGTGAGAACGACCCATTCTTCCGCTGTCGATGGGGAAAGGAGCGCTCGATGCGGCTTCAAGTCAAGGCTCACAAGGGACACGTCTCGGAGACGGTGCGTGCGTACGCGGAGAAGCGACTCGCCAAGCTCGGCCGCCGCCTGTTCGAGGGAACGCTCGTCGAGGTGACGCTCGAGCGGCTGAACAACCCGTCGATCCGCGAGGACCACGTCGCGGAGGGGGTCGTGCACACCAAGGGCCCGAACATCGTCGCCCGCGAGGCCGCGGAGACGTACGAGGCCGCGATCGACCGGCTCGTGGACAAGCTCGAGCGGCAGATCGAGCGCTACCGCGACAAGCGCACGCACGAGCCACGCCGGGCGAGCCAGCGAGCCGGCAAGGCAGCCCCGGCCGGGGCCGAGACGGTCGTCGAGACGGCGCCCGCGGGCGAGACCGGCGAGGAGGCCGCGTAGCGGCATGCGTCCGCTCGATCCCGGAGAGCACTGGCTCGAAGCCGGGATCACGGGCCTGGCCCGCCAGCGCGAGTGGGACGCGGTGGCGACCGTCGTGGCGCCCGGCGCGCCGGGCGACGAGGCCGCGTTCGTCGCGCTCGCGGACGGTCGCCTGCTCGTCGAGGAGGCGACGGGCACGTTCGATCCCGAGGCGTTCGCGGCCTCGCTGGAAGGCGCCGTCGATCCGCCGTACCGGGCCGTCGCGCGCCGCCGGGCCGACCTCTGGGCGGTCGGCGCGTCCTCGATCGAGGTCGTCCAGCTGCGGCCCGATCCCCGCGGCGACGACCTCGAGCTCACCTTCGACGGCGAGACGCACGCGCTCCGGATCGACTCGCTGCCGGCCGGTCCGGAGAGCGCCGAGGCGCTGCGCTCGCTCGCCGAGTCCCGAGAGGACGGCGCCTATGCCGCGCACGCGCACCGGCTCGCCGGCGATCTCTTCGAGGTGCAGGTACTCGCGCTCTAGCCGTTCGTGGCGCCGTCGCCTTCGACGTGCGCCTCCACCTTCGAGCGGAGAGCATCCGCGACCTCGGGAACGTCACGTTCGAGACGCCAGACATCGCGGTTGAACACGGTGACGACGGTCATCGGGCTCGTCGCGACCACCGTTGCCGTTCGGCGGCCACCCGCGAGCACTGCGATCTCTCCGAACACGTCGCCGGGCCCGAGCGTCCGGAGGACCTGCCCGTCCTTGACGACGTCCGCGGTACCCGAGGTCACGGCGAACATCGAGTAGCCGAAATCGCCCTCGCGGAGGAGCGTCGCGCCCTCCTCGACCTCCAACTCCTCGCACACTCGCGCAACGCGCTCCTGCTGGTCGAGCGTGAGCTCGGCGAAGAGCGGGATCTCGGTGAGGCGGGTCGCTTCCACCGAGCACGACGCTAGCAACGCCACGATCGCGGTCCCGTGTCGGAGTGGTGACGATTCGGTGAGCGGATCGAGGTCGCCCTTGCGGAGATCGGGAACGCGAGCCGGTACCCTAGTCCCGTGGCAACCCAGTCGTTCGGGAAGTTCGAGCGCGTCCTCCGCATGGGCGAGGGGCGGCGCCTGAAGCGGCTCGCCGAGCAGGCGGCCTACATCGGCACGCTCGAGCCGCAGTTCGAGGCGCTCTCGGACGACGAGCTCCGCGCGAAGACGGCCGAGTTCAAGCAGCGGCTCGAGAACGGGGAGCCGCTCGAGGACCTGCTCTTCGAGGCCTACGCGGCCGTCCGCGAGGCCTTCAAGCGGACGATCGGCGTCCGGCTCTTCGACGTCCAGCTCATGGGCGGGATCGTCCTCCACGAGGGCGACATCGCCGAGATGAAGACGGGTGAGGGGAAGACGTTCGTCGCCGTGCAGCCCCTGTACCTGAACGGGCTCACGGGCCGGGGCGTCCACCTCGTCACCGTCAACGACTACCTCGCGAGGCGCGACGCCGAGTGGACGCGGCCGGTCTACGAGCTGCTCGGGAGCTCGGTGGGCTACATCCAGAACCTCATGCCCTTCGCGCAGCGGCGCGAGGCGTACGGCTGCGACGTCACGTACGGGACGAACTCCGAGTTCGGCTTCGACTACCTCCGCGACAACATGGCCGTGTCGCTCGAGGGCTGCGTGCAGCGCAGCCACGCGTACGCGATCGTGGACGAGGTCGACTCGATCCTCATCGACGAGGCGCGGACGCCGCTCATCATCTCCGGCGAGCCGGAGACCGCGGCGACGACCTACTACCAGTTCGCCCGCGTCGTGAAGGACCTCGAGGCCGCGCCCGCGACGCGCAAGACGATGAAGGGCGAGGACGAGACCGAGCTCTCCGGGGCGGACTACCTCTACGACGAGAAGTTCAAGACCGTGTCACCGTCCCAGGCGGCGATCGAGAAGGTCGAGCGCGCGCTCGGGATCGACAACCTCTACGACCCGCGCAACGTCCACCTCGTCAACCACCTCATGCAGGCGCTGAAGGCGCAGTCGCTCTACAAGCGCGACGTCGACTACGTCGTCCAGGACGGCGAGGTCAAGATCGTCGACGAGTTCACGGGCCGGATCATGGAGGGCCGCCGCTGGAGCGAGGGCCTCCACCAGGCGATCGAGGCGAAGGAGGGCGTGCGGATCCGCGAGGAGAACGTCACCCTGGCGACGATCACGCTCCAGAACTACTTCCGGCTGTACGAGAAGCTCGCCGGCATGACGGGCACCGCGAAGACCGAGGAGAAGGAGTTCGTCGAGATCTACGACCTCTCCGTGGTCGAGATCCCCACGAACGTGCCGGTCGCCCGGATCGACCAGAACGACCTCATCTTCAAGACGGTGGACGCGAAGTTCCAGGCCGTCGTCGACGACATCGTCGAGCGCCACGAGAAGGGCCAGCCGGTCCTCGTCGGCACGATCGCCGTCGAGACGTCGGAGTTCCTGTCGGAGTTCCTGAAGCGGAAGGGCATCGAGCACAACGTCCTGAACGCGAAGGAGCACGAGCGCGAGGGCGAGATCATCAAGGACGCCGGCCAGGCGGGCGCCGTGACCATCGCGACGAACATGGCGGGCCGCGGCGTGGACATCAAGCTCGGCGAGGGCGTGCGCGAGCTGGGCGGGCTCTACGTCCTCGGCACGGAGCGCCACGAGTCGCGCCGGATCGACAACCAGCTCCGCGGGCGCTCGGGGCGCCAGGGCGACCCCGGCGAGACGCGCTTCTACCTCTCGGGCCAGGACGACCTCGTGCGCCTTTTCGCCGGCGACCGGATCCACAACATCATGTCCCGCTTCAAGATCCCGGACGACCAGCCCATGGAGTCCGGGATCCTCTCGAAGCAGATCGAGAACGCCCAGAAGAAGGTCGAGGAGCAGAACTTCGTCGCCCGCAAGAACGTCCTCAAGTACGACGACGTCATGAACACGCAGCGCATGGTCATCTACGAGCAGCGCCGCCGCGTGCTCGACGGGGAGGACATGTCCGAGCAGGTGCGCGACTGGATCCGCGAGACGGTCGAGGCCGCCGTCGCCCAGTTCACGGACTCCGAGTTCGCGGAGGAGTGGGACCTCGAGGGCCTCGTCGCGAACATGCAGTCGCTCTACGGCACCGACATCACCCCCGACGAGCTGCGCGAGGAGGTCGACGTCACGAGCCGTGACGCGCTGACCGACGAGTTCGTCGAGGACGCGCTCGACACCTACGACGAGCGCGAGCAGGAGTTCGGCTCCGAGCTCGCCCGCGAGATCGAGCGCTACGTGATCCTCCAGACGGTCGACCAGCGCTGGCGGGAGCACCTCGAGGCGATGGACTACCTCCGCGAGGGCGTCCATCTCCGCGCGTTCGCCCAGAAGGACCCGCTCGTCGAGTACCGCGCCGAGGGGCACGTGCTGTTCGAGGAGCTCGGCCGGACGATCCGCGAGGAGGTCGTCTTCACGCTCTTCCACGTCGCCGTACAGGTGGAGCAGCCCGCGCTCGAGCCGATGCACGCCCCCGAGGCGAACCTCCACTACGAGCACGAGACGTCGGCGGGCGCCGAGGCCATCGCCGCTGCCGGGGCGACCGCGACGGCGGTCGCGGCGGCCCCGCAGGCGACCTCGCCGCTCCAGACGACAGCGCAGGCCGTCAACGAGCACAAGGACATCGGCCGCAACGACCCGTGCTGGTGCGGGTCGGGGAAGAAGTTCAAGCGCTGCCACGGCGCCTGACGCGCCGCGGCTCTCCAGAGCGTCGGCTCCGACTGCCTACCGACGGCGTTCGACGGCCATCTCCTGCAGCAGCCTCCAGCTCCCGTCCTCCCGCTGCTGTTCGGATCGCCAGCGGAAGCGAGCGGGCTCGATGTCGGAGAACACCCAGCGGAAGGAGCGCCCCTCGTCGTCCGTCCCGTCCTGGACGATCTCGTCGCCGACCCGCCGCGCCGTCATCGTGGCGACCGTGTCGCTCGACGGGTTCACCCAGACGATCCGCCAGACGTCTGCGGACGGGACGTAGAACCGGATCGTCGAGCCGAACGGGCCCGCTGCGGGATCGGCGGGGTCGCGCTCGGCTCGCGGCGGGACGATCCAGACGTCCTGAACGGCACGGCCTTCGAGCGCCCAGCCGAAGATCCACTCCCCCGAGCGCTGGATCGGCGGCTCGTCCTCCGGGTAGTTCGTCACCTGGACGTCCCACTCACCGATGAACTGCCCGTACAGGGCGAGCGCGTCGGCATATGCGGGATGCGGGCCATCCGCGGTCGGCGGCAGTCCGAAGTGCGGGCCGGGCGTCATCTCTCACGCTGAAACGGCGCTGGCCGCAGAATTGTGAGGTGCGCCGGCGACGAGCTCTGTCTGGGGTACTCGCCGTCGGGCTGGCCGGGTTCGTCGCTCTCGCGCTCCTCTACGGCCGGAGCCCGCTTGCCGGTCTCGACGAGGAGGTCGCGACCTGGATGGCCGGGAGCACGCCCGCGTGGGCCGAGTGGGTCGCCCGACCCTTCTCGTGGATCGGAGGGTGGCTCGGGCTCACCGCGCTCTGCCTCGTCGTGATCGCCGTGCTGGCGCGCGAGCGGGCGTGGGTCGACCTGGCCTTCTTCGCGGCGGCCGTCGTGGGCTCCCAGGCCGTGGTCGCGATCCTCAAGGCGTGGTTCGACCGGCCACGGCCGGACGCGGGCTCCGCCCTCTCCCTTCCCTCCTCCGCCGCCTTCCCGAGCGGCCATGCCGCCGCGGGCGCCGCTGCCTTCGGCGCCGCGGCCGTGCTCGCCGCGGAGAGGATCCCCGACCGTCGCCGGCGCGTATGGCTCTGGTCGGGGACGGTCGCGCTCGGCCTCGCGATCGGCCTCTCGCGTGTCGTCCTGAACGTCCACTACGTGACCGACGTCCTCGCGGGCTGGTGCTTCGGCCTCGCCTGGCTCGCCGCCTGCCTGCTCGGGCGTGACGCCTTCCAGGCACGTGGCGGCGGGAGCTGACGGGGCGCGCCGCTACCCTTGTCTCGTGACCGAGGTCGCCCACAGCATCGACCAGCGTCTCGAGGAGATCGGGGCTCAGCTCGCCTGGGTCCGTGATTACCTTTGACCCCGCTCGGCTAGCCGAGCGCCGCGCCGAGCTCGAGGAGGCGATGGGCGCCCCGGGGTTCTGGGACGACCAGGCGTCTGCGACCCGCATCTCGACCGAGCACTCGCGCGTCACGCGGAAGCTCGAGCGCTACGAGCGCCTCCAGCGCGAGTACGCGGACGCCGTCGAGCTCCTGTCGCTCGACGGTGACCTCGAGGACGAGATCTCCGGCCTCCTCGAGCCCGTCGAGCGCGAGCTCGACCGGCTGATCGAGGACGCGCTCTTCACCGGCCAGTACGACGCCGGGGACGCCGTGCTCGAGATCCACGCGGGAACGGGGGGGACGGACGCGCAGGACTGGGCGGAGATGCTCCTCCGCATGTACCAGCGCTGGGCCTCGGAGCGCGGCTTCGAGTGGGAGATGGTCGAGGCGAGCCCGGGGGAGGAGGCCGGCCTGAAGTCGGCGACGATGACGGTTCGCGGGGAGAACGCCTACGGGACGCTCAAGGCCGAGCGCGGCGTGCACCGCCTCGTCCGCCTCTCGCCCTTCGACGCCGCCCACCGCCGGCACACCGCGTTCGCGCAGGTCGTGGTCTCCCCGCTGCTCCCGGACGACGCCCCGGTCGAGCTCGACGAGGCCGACCTCCGGATCGACACGTACCGCTCGAGCGGCGCGGGCGGGCAGCACGTGAACAAGACCGACTCGGCCGTGAGGATCACGCACCTCCCGACAGGGATCGTCGTGCAGTGCCAGAACGAGCGCTCGCAGACCTCGAACAAGCAGACCGCGCTCCGGATCCTGCGCTCGCGCCTCGCGGAGCTCGAGGAGGAGCGCCGTGAGGCGGAGCTCGCGCGCGAGCGCGGTGCCGCGCAGGACATCGGCTTCGGGAGTCAAATCCGCTCGTACGTGCTGCACCCGTACCAGCTGGTGAAGGACCATCGAACCGACTTCGAGGTGGGGAACACGCAGGCCGTCCTCGACGGCGGCCTCGACGGGTTCGTGCGCGCCTACCTCCTCGCGAAGGCGGCCGGGCGTGTGGTGTAGCCACGAGCTGTCGGCTACACTGCCGGCTTCCCACGACCCGGAGCGGCCGCCGCGGCTGCTTGAGCGCTTTGCCCGGTGATGGAAGCGGGACTGGAGACCAACGACACGATGACGACACTCGTCGAGCCCGACACCGATCTCACGCAGGTGCCCGCCGCCGCCGACCCCGGCGGCGCGGCGATGATCGTCTTCGAGAACGTGACGAAGGTGTACGAGCCGAACGTCACCGCTCTCGAGGACGTCTCGTTCACGATCGACAAGGGCGAGTTCGTCTTCGTCGTCGGGCCGTCCGGGTCGGGCAAGTCGACGGTCATCCGGCTCCTCCTCAAGGAGCTCGAGCCCACCGCTGGGCGCATCATCGTCGGGGGCCGCGACCTCGGCCGCCTCAAGCGATCGAAGGTTCCGCTCCTACGGCGAAACCTCGGCTGCGTCTTCCAGGACTTCAAGCTCCTGCCCAACCGCACCGCCTCCGAGAACATCGGCTACGCGCTCCGCGTGCAGGGCGAGTCGCCCGCGCAGATCCGGAAGAAGGTTCCCGAGGTCCTGAACCTCGTCGGGCTCGCCCACAAGATGAACTCGCGCCCCGAGGAGCTGTCGGGCGGCGAGCAACAGCGCGTCTCGATCGCGCGGGCGATGGTCAACCACCCCTCGCTCCTCATCTGCGACGAGCCCACGGGGAACCTCGACCCCGACACGTCCGTCGGGATCATGCAGCTCCTCTACCGCATCAACCGGACCGGGACGACCATCCTCATGGTCACGCACGACCGCGAGATGGTGGACAAGATGCGCAAGCGCGTGATCGCGCTCGAGCACGGCAAGCTCGTCCGTGACGAGCGCCGCGGAGGGTACGCGGAGGAATGAGCGACGCTCGCGTCCCGCTCGGCCCCTTCTGCTGGAGCGCGTGGCGAACCTCCCGGTTCCCAACGCCCCTCCACGTTGGTACGTCAGCGGAGGGTGGCCCGTGAACCGCGTCCGGGTCGTCTTCGCCGAGGCGCTGCGCTCCATCGGCGCGAACCTCTCGACGACGTTCGCGTCCGCGATCTCGGTGCTCATCGGCGTCTTCCTCATCGGCGTCTTCATCGGGCTCGGGACGTGGCTCGTCTCGTGGTCGGACGACAAGAAGCGCGAGCTCGCCGTGCACGTGTTCATCAAGGACGAGGCGACGCAGAAGCAGGTCAACCAGCTCCGCGTCGCGCTCGAGTCGAACGACCGGGTGAAGCCGGGCGGCATCACGTTCATCTCGAAGGAGGAGGCGCTCGCGATCATGCGGAAGCGCAGCCCCGAGCTCACCGAGAACCTCGCCTCGAACCCGCTGCCGGCGTCCTTCGACGTCGTCCCCATGCGCGGCGAGGACACGGAGGCGATCGCGAAGTCGCTCGAGTCGAGCAAGCTCGCCGCGATCGAGGACATCCGCTGGGGCAAGGAGGTCTCGCAGCGCATCCTCGCGATCGCGCGGGCGATGCAGGTCATGTTCGCGATCATCGTGCTCGTCCTCCTCGCCGCCTCGACGATCCTCATCGCGAACACGATCCGGCTCTCGATCTTCGCCAGGCGCCGCGAGATCGAGGTGATGAAGCTCGTCGGCGCGACGAACTGGTTCGTGCGCGGCCCGTTCATGCTCGAGGGCGTCCTCACCGGGCTCGCGGGGTCGCTCGCGGCGGTGATCCTCCTCTTCCTCGGGCGCGAGATCGCGATTCCGCAGATCTTCGGCCAGGTGCAGAGCGACCCGGACGTGCAGGCGCTCGCGTTCACGTGGACGGCTGCGATCCTCGTCGCGATCGGGCTCGCCGTCGGCGCGATCGGCTCGGGGCTGACGCTCCGCCGCTTCCTCAGGGTCTGAGCGCCCGCTGGGCCTCGGCCGCCTCGCTCGAGGCCCGAGTCGTTAGCGCGAGGCCCGAGCCGCGCGAGGCCCGAGCCGCCCGCGCGCGGCCTGCGCCGGCGGCCAGCTCGTACCCCGGGCGTCGAGGCGCGCCGCGACGACCGGCTCGTTACAACTTGTCACGAGCGTTGTCTGGCGCGATCCGGGCCTCCGC
>CAZODN010000086.1:0-1097 GCA_964578545.1 uncultured Gaiellales bacterium | reverse complement strand
GACCGGCTCGTTACAACTTGTCACGAGCGTTGTCTGGCGCGATCCGGGCCTCCGCAGACCCTCCGAGTGCAGGGAAGAAGCGCTGCTCGTGACAAGTTGTAACGTGCGCTGACGGTGTCCGTCGCGGACGTGTCCCGGGGGCGGCGCGGGTACGGTGGCGACGCGATGCCGGGACGGCGCGACACCCGAGGGAGGCAGAAGCGGCCGAGCCGCTCCGAGCGCGCGACCCATCGCGCGCCGGCGCAGCGCGTGCGGCAGGTGGAGCGGCGGATCACGATCACGTTGCCGTCGCGACACGTGCCACCGGAGCGCGTCGTCGCCCACCTCGGCCCGACGAACTCGGGCAAGACGTACGCCGCGCTCCGCGAGCTCGCGGAGAAGCGCTCGGGCGTCTACGCAGGCCCGCTCCGAATGCTCGCCCAGGAGGCACACCGGCGGCTCGGCGAGTGGATCGGCGCGGAGAACGTCGGGCTCGTCACAGGCGAGGAGCGCGTCAACGACCGGGCGCCGGTGATCTGCTCGACCGTGGAGATGGCGCCGCACGCGGGCGAGCTCCTCGTCCTGGACGAGGTGCAGTGGGCGGACGACACCGAGCGCGGCTCGGCCTGGACGCGGCTGCTCCTCGCGGGCGAGTACCGAGAGATCCTCCTCCTGGGAGCGCTCGATGCGCTCCCGCTCGTCGAGCGCGCCTTCCCCGAGGCCGAGCTCAAGGTGTTCGAGCGGAAGCTCCCGCTCGAGTGGGTCGGCGAGCGGACGCTGCGCTCGCTGACGCCCGGCACGGTCGTCGTCGCGTTCAGCCGCAAGGCCGTGCTCGCGCTCGCGGGCGAGGTCAATCGCCTGCACCCCGGCCGGGTCGCGGTCTTGTACGGCGCCATGCCCCTCGCCTCGCGCCGTGAGGAGATCGAGCGCTTCCTCTCCGGCGCCGCCGACGTGTGCGTAGCCACCGACGTGCTCGGGCACGGGGTAAACCTGCCATGCGAGACCCTCCTGTTCGCCGAGACGACGAAGTTCGACGGCGAGGAGCGGCGGAACCTCCTCCCGTGGGAGCTCGCGCAGATCGCCGGCCGGGCCGGGCGCTTCGGGCTCGTCGAGCGCGG
>CAZODN010000085.1:0-12220 GCA_964578545.1 uncultured Gaiellales bacterium | reverse complement strand
CGCGCCGCGCGACGAGGTCGTGCTCGCCGCCGGGCTCGCCTGGGAACGCGGGTAGCAGTGGAGTTCAGGATCCTCGGCCCGCTCGAGGTCTGGGACGGGGATCGCCAGGTGGCCCTGCGCGGGTCGAAGCAGCGCGCGCTGCTCGCGATTCTGCTCCTGCACGCCAACGAGGTCGTCTCGACCGATCGTCTGCTCGACCTGCTGTGGGGCGACAGTCCGCCGGAGGCCACCGCGCTGCGCGTCCGGATCTCGCAGCTGCGCAAGGCGCTCGGGAAGGGGGGCGACGCGATCGAAACGCGGTCGCCCGGCTACGTCTTGCACGTCGACGACGACGAGCTCGATCTCCGACGCTTCGAGCGACTCGTCGCGCAGGTGGAGCCGATGTCGGCCGAAGATGCGGCGGAGCAGCTGCGACGCGCACTCGCGCTCTGGCGCGGCGCACCGCTCGCCGATTTCGCCTACGAGGACTTCGCTCAGACGGCGATCGCGCGATTCGACGAGCTGCGGCTCACGGTCGTCGAGAAGCGCATCGACGCGGACCTGGCGCTCGGTCGGCATCGAGACGTGATCCCCGAGCTCGAAGCGCTCGTCGCGCAGCATCCGTTGCGCGAAGGCCCGACGCGGCAGCTCATGCTCGCTCTCTACCGCGCGGGGCGACAGGCAGATGCGCTCGCCGCCTACCGGGAGCTGCGGGCGCGACTCGTCGCGGATCTGGGTCTCGAGCCGACACCAGCCCTCCAGGGGGTCGAGAAGGCGATCCTGCAGCACGACGCCGGGCTCGAGCTCGAGCCGGCTGCGCCTCCCACGCGGTCGGTACTCGTCGCCCCCGTCGACCCGGCGCGATTCGATGATCTCGTCGCGATCGCCGAGCCGCTCGTGCAGCGCCCTCCGCGGGAGCTGATCCTCGCCCAGCTGATCGGGTCTGCCGCGGAGCTCGCAGCGGCGAGCGCGCTCGCCCGCGAGCGACGGGAGCTCCTGCGGGCCCGTGGCGTGTTGGCTCGGTCGGCCGCATTCACCAGCGAGCTGCCGGGTGCCGACCTCGTGCGGATCGCGAGCGAGCAGGACGTCGATCTGCTCCTCATCGACGCGCCTGTCTCGCTCCTCGAAAGTCAGGCGCTGCATGCGGTTCTCATCGGCGCTCCCTGCGACGTCGGCGCTCTCGTCGTGCGCGACACACCCTTCGAGCCGGGCCCGATCCTGGTCCCGTTCACGGGAGCGGAGCACGACTGGTCGGCGGTCGAGATCGCGGCGTGGATCGCCCGCAGCCACGACGTCTCGCTCCGGCTCGCCGGGCCGCAGGAGGCCGACCGCGATGCGAGCCGGCTCCTCGCGCGCGCCTCGCTCGCCGTGCAGCGTGCCCTCGGCGTCGAGGCCGAGCCGCTGCTCGTGGAGCCCGGCGCCGAGGGCCTCGTCGCTGCCGCTCGCGATGCGTCGCTCGCCGTCGTCGGGCTCCCGGATCGGTGGCGCTCCGGCGGGCTCGGACCCGTGCGCGAGAAGCTCGTCCACGACGCCGGCCCTCCGGTGCTGGTCGTCCGCCGAGGCCTGCGGCCGGGCGGTCTGACCCCACCGGAGGGCCTGACGCGCTTCACCTGGTCGATCGCAGCCCGCTGATCCTCACAGGCCCGCCGGGAAGAAGCCGGAGACCTCGATCTCGATCGTGCCACCCGGGATGTCGAAGTACCCGGTGCAGTTCACGATCGGCTGCCCCTGCTGCTGGTGAGCGTGGCTGTAGCTCCCGCTGTCGACGACGCCGATGCCGTCGAGCACGACCTCGTACGTGAGTGAGATCAGCGGAGCAGGGCGGTTGCTGCCGAGCAGATGCGCCGTGGCGAACAGGCCGCTGTCCGAGGCCTGCCCGACGAGCGTGACTTCGCCGACGCCACTGTCGCAGTCGTTGAAGATGTACACGGTGTTCTGGCCGTTCCCCGGCGTCGCGACGGCGGAGCTCGCGATCACGAGGGCACAGACGAGTAGTGCGACGAGTGCCAGTGTATTACGCATGTCCCTTCACCCCTCAGCTACCGCTGCCGGACACGGGGTAGAGCGTCGAGTCGATCCTGATCGTGATCCCTAGCTCCGGATCGTCGTAGCCGCCCCAGCACTCGAGCGGCTCGAGGCCTGTCTTCCGGCCCCAGACGCCCCCCTCTCGCGAGAGCACATAGCCGCTCGCGGTGTCTGTGACCGTGATCCAGAACGCACCCACGACGTAGTGCCGATCGGACTCGACCTGCCAGCCCGACTTGCCGAGATTGCGGGTGACCTTGACGCTGTACGTTCCGCCGTCGTCGCAGTGCACGCCGACGGGTGAGGCTGGTATGAGATCCAGCCCGCCTCCGTCCGGAATCTTTGCACTCGTCGGAGCGACGGCGACGAGCGCCGCAAGTCCCGCGACGAGTGCCAGTGACAGACGCCTCATGGTTTTCCTCCCTTCGGTTGACGGGAAGACGATCGCTCGGAGGGATGTCGCGCCGGTAACGCGGGCGTAACGGGCTAGCGACGCGCCCAGGCGGGCGGATCGCCCTTCGTGCACTCGATCGCGTCGCGCTCCAGCTCCGACGGTGCGTAGTACCCGTTGAACGTCTGCTCGACGTCGGTCAGCGTCGCGTGCGTCCGCATCCTCAGCCCCTGCGGCGTCCTGGTCACCTGCTGGAGGTAGTTGGTCGCGATCGCCTGGCGGTTCCCGTCGAGACGGATGCGGCCGTTCGGCGCGTCGAAGTCGGTGCGGGCGAGCTCCCCCTGGAGCTCCGAGAGATCGCCGTCCGCGGCCTCGAGCGCGAGCAGTACGGCCTCCATCGCGTTCGTGTGCGCGATCGGGAAGACACTGGCCGCGAGGGCCGCGTAGTCGGGAAACGTCGTCGAGAACTCGCGCACGTACCGGTTCCACGCGCGCTGCTGTTGCGAGTCCGGCCCTGCGGACCCTGGCACGTTCATCCCGTAGACGACGCCGACGAACCGATTCGCCTGGCTTCCGATCACTTCGAGGTTCGACGAGAGGATGCCGCCGACGACCTCGTCGGACACGTTCCCCTTCAGGCCTGGTAGTGCGTTGACGAAGCCCAGCGTGTTGAGGATGAACCCAGCGGCGACGTACCCGTCGACGTCCTGCGGCAGCTGCGCGTAGTAGGAAGGCGAGCTCTGCTGCGAGGGTGGCACCCAGACCTGCTCGACCGTGCCTCCGAGCGCGCAGAACTCCGCGACGAAGCCCGCAACCTGTGTGTAGTCGAACGACTGGTTGTCGGCGATCGTCGCTGCCGTGCGCCAGCCGAGGTCGTGGTAGGCGTAGGCGCCGAGACCGGCCATGAGCTGGGCGCCGTCGGGCGTGAACCGGAAGAGATTCGGAACGGCGTCGTGCAGCGTCAGCGCCTGGGCGGGAGACGTAGCGACGAACGTCACCTCTGGATGGCTTCGCGCGTACTCCTTCACCACGAGCCCCTCGCCGATGTAGTTCGGGCCGATGAGGACGTCGACGCCCGCCTGCTCGACGAGGCGGCGCGTCTCGGCGAGTGCCGTCTCCCCGGTCTGGTCGCCGCAGCCCAGGATCAGCCGCACGTTCTTGCCCGCGACCGTCGCTCCCGTGACGCCATCCGTCGATCGCGGCCCCGCCAGCGCCGCACCGCGACGCAGGAGCGGAAGCTCGGCACCTGCGACGGAAGGCTCGGAGGTGAGGCCGTACGCGCCCTCGCACACCGTGATCAGGCCGATCCGGACCTCGTCTCCGTCGTCGGCACCCGTCGCCTGCTCTGCGTCGGCGACGACCCAGACCGCGTCCTCGCCGACGGCGACGTCGACGGGATTGCCGTCGACGTCGATCGTGTCCGTCACCTCGACCGACGCCGGGTCGATTCGAGAGACCGTGCCGTCGATCGTGCTCGCGACCCAGACGGAGCCGAGCCCGACGGCGACGCCGGACGCACCCCTGCCGACCGCAGCGGTGTCCGTCACCTTCGCGGTCGCGGGGTCGACGCGGGAGACGGTGTCGTCGACCTGGCTCGTGACCCAGACCCCGCCCTCCCCGACGGCGACGTCCTTGGGAGCGAACGGAAGCGCGATCGCGGAGCGGAGCTTCCCCGCTGCCGCGTCGATGCGCCAGAGCCGGTGGTCGAGCGGATCGCCTACGACCCAGACGTCGCCGTCAGCGGCGACGACGCTCGAGAAGTAGGCGTCGGACCCTTCGTTCGCGGGCGGAGCGATGAACAGCGGATCCTCGAGTCGCGCGGTGACCACGTCCAGGCGGCTCATGTTTCGGTCGGCTCCGCCGAGCCAGACGCCGCGGTCGTCCGCGCCGATCGGGGCCGCCCCCTGGAAGAAGCCACCGCTGGCAAGGCTGATGACGTTCTCCTCGCGTCCCGTCGCCCCGTCGATCACGGTGATGTTCGCGTCCTGCGGCCCGTTCACGACGAATGCCCGCGTGGGCGTCACGGCGAGGTCCGTCGGCTCGCCGTGCGCCGAGGTCTTCAGCGAGACGAGGTTCGTACGCGGGTCGACGCGCCACACCGTCCCGTCTCCTCGGTTCGCGACCCAGACCCCCGTCGGCGCCACGGCGACGGCATTCGGCTCGTTCCCCACCGTGATCGTCTCCGCCGTCTCGTTGCTCGTCGGATCGATGCGCACGAGGCGTCCGGTGGAGGTGGATGCGGCTTCCTGCATGTCCCGCGTCAGGACGAAGGCGAGAAGCGCAGCAGCGGCGACGGCGACGAGCACGAGCGCGGCCGCGAGCGGCCAGCGGCGCGGCTGGCTCGGCCGCACGCCGAGCGCGACGCGTGCCTCGTCTACCAGCTCCCGGCAGGTGGCGTACCGCTCGTCCGGGTCCTTCGCGAGCCCCGTCGCCATCACGCGCTCGAGTCCCGGCGGCCCGGTCGGCGGCTCCTCGAGGTGCGCGAAGAGGACCGCCGCCTCGGACGCGCGCGCGAAGGGCGGGCGCCCGGTGAGGCACTCGTGCAGGAGGCACGCGAGCGAGTACTCGTCTGCTCGCCCGTCGATCTCCTTCCCCTCGATCTGCTCCGGCGCGACGTACGCGGGCGTTCCGAGCGAGAGGCCCGCATCGAAGCCGGGCGCCTGCTCGGATAGCCTGCGCGAGAGCCCGAAGTCGGCGAGATAGACGTGGCCGCGCCGGTCGAGCAGGACGTTCGACGGCTTCACGTCGCGGTGGACGAGCCCGATCTCGTGGGCGGCGTCGAGCGCATTCGCCACCTGCTCGCAGATCTCGATCGTGCGGCGCGCCTCGAGGGTCTTCTCCGCCGCGAGCAGCTGTTTGAGATCGCCGCCGTCGGCGAGGCGCATGACGAGGTAGAGCTGACCGTCGATCTCTCCCGCGTCGTGGATGGGGATCACGTTGGGGTGCTCGAGCGATGCGGCGCGCTCGGTCTCGCTGAGGAATCGCTCGCGGAAGCGCTCGTCGGCCGCGTACTCCTGCGCGAGGAGCTTGAGCGCGACCTCGCGCTTCAGCCGCGGGTCATAGGCCCGGTAGACGACGCCCATACCGCCACGCCCGATGAGCGCGTCGAGCCGGTAGTCGAGCACGGCGGTACCGACGCGCGGGTCGGTGGTCGACATGGGTTCGTAGCGTACGTCGCGAATGCCGCGCCTCCAAGCGCGTCGGATCCGGACAGGCTGCCGCTGCCTGGTAACGCGGCCGTAACGCGCGGGGAGTCGTTCTCCAAACTGGGCGCGCCGCTGCCCTTCCGTGGAGGTGTGCCCTCGGGCTTTCAGGGTGTGACGCGGACGGCGACCTGGCCGATGAAGGGCGCGCCCGTGCCGCCGCACGCTCCCGTCGTGACTGTGCCCTCCGTCACCAGGAACCAGCGGCCGTTCTTCGAGAGCTTCGCCTTGAGCGTCGCAACGGACCTCGGGTATCGGCCCTCTGCAGGCCAAACGAGCCTGGCGTCGAGCCTGCGACCCACCGCGCTTCCGACTGCGTATCCGCCGATCGGCGAGTAGCAGAGCTTCGTGGCTAGACCTCGATCGGAGCGGTACTGGAAGGCGAAGCGACCCTTGATCTTCGATCCGCTCTGCACGAGCTCGAGCGTATCGCCCTTGATGAACGGCATCCAACCCGACTTCGGGGCCGGCTTGAACTTCCACGTCCCGGTCCACGGACCCGACTCGTTCGCCGGCGTGGCGGTCGCGATCACGACGCACGCTGTGACAACAACCATGGCGACGATGCTCAGTAGCTTCATGCGACGACAATCGCATTGACACGCTACGGGCCGCTTACCACAGGGCTACTGCAGGCTCATACTCCCCGTCGAATGACTGACGCCCGTCTCGATTTTCGGGTTCTGGGGCCGTTCGAGGTCGTCGGCGACCACGGGCCGCTGGCCATCGCGGGTGCACGAGAGCGAGCAGTCCTCGCGTACCTGCTCCTCCAGGCGAACCGCACGGTTCCGGCGGGCACGATCCTCGACGAGATCTGGGGGGACGGCGTTCCCGAGTCGGGGCGCAAGTCGCTCCAGGTTCGGGTCGCCGGACTCCGGCGTGTGCTCGGCGGCCACCGCATCGTGAGCTCGGGGGCGGGCTACTCCGTGCGCATCGAACGAGAGGAGCTCGATCTCCACCGTTTCGAGGACCTCCTCGGCGACGGGCATCCCGACAGTCTTCGCCGAGCGCTGCAGCTGTGGCGCGGCTCGCCGCTCGCCGACTTCGCCGACGAGCCGTGGGCCCGAGCCCCGACGGCCCGTCTCGAGGAGCTTCAGCTGCTTGCGCTCGAGCGGCGGATCGACGCCGACCTGGCAGCCGGCGGGCATCGCGAGGTCATCCCCGAGCTCGAGTCGCTCGTCGAGCAGCACCCGCTCCGGGAGGCGTTCGTCCGGCAGCTCATGCTCGCTCTCTATCGCTCGGGACGGCAGGCGGACGCACTCGCCGCGTATCGCGCGAGCCGCGACCGGCTCGTCGAGGAGCTCGGGCTCGATCCGGCTCCAGCTCTGCAGCAGCTCGAGCAGGCGATCCTGCGGCACGATCGTCAGCTCGAGCACATCCCGGCTCATGTTTCGGCGCGCTCGATTCTCGTGGCCTCGCTCGACCCGCAGCGGTACGACCACCTCCTTGCGCTTGCAGAGCCACTCGCCCGCACGCCGGCTCGCGAGCTCGTCGTCACCCAGCTCATCGACTCGCCGGGCGAGCTCGAGGCCGCGAGCTCGGTCGCGCGCGAGCGTCGCGAGCATTTGGCAGGTCGCGGTATCACGGCGCGCGCGGCCGCCCTGACGGCACAGCGTCCGGCTGCCGACCTCGTTCGGATCGCGAACGAGCAGGACGTCGACCTGCTCCTCGTGGACGCGCCGGACCAGCTGCTCGACGACGACCTCCTGCAAGGCGTGCTGGTCTCCGCGCCGTGCGACGTCGCCGTGCTGGCAGCGCGGAGGGAGCTGTACAAGCCGGGCGCTCTGCTCGTTCCGTTCACGGGCGCGGAGCACGACTGGTCGGCGATCGAGCTGGCGGCCTGGCTCGCGCGGAGCGACGGGGTTCCGCTTCGGATCGCCGGCCCCGTCGAGGGGGAACGCGATGCGAGCCCCCTTCTCGCGAGCGCGTCGCTGGCCGTGCAGCGTGCTCTCGCCGTGCATGTCGAGCCTCTGCTGGTGGAGCCGGGTGCGGAGGCGCTGCTCGCAGCGGCGGAGGAGGCCGAGCTCGTGGTGGTCGGGCTCTCCGAGCGATGGAGGAGGGAGGGCCTCGGGGTGGTCCGTCAGGCGCTCGTGTCCGCCGCGCGGCCGCCGGCGCTGGTCGTGCGCCGCGGGCTACGACCCGGAGCGCTGGCGCCGCCCGAGGCGAGGACGCGCTTCACCTGGTCGATCGCCGTGCGCTGAGGGACCGCTAGCCGCGCGCCCACGGTGGAGGGTCGCCCTTCCGACAAACGGGAGTCTTGGCGCTCGGCACGATGCCGTCGAGAAGGCCGCCGAACGTCCGCTCGACCGCGGGAATCGTTCGGATGACGCGCGACCGAATCCCCCGGCCCGTGAGCTGCTGGAGATGGTTCGGCGCGATCGCCTGGTGCTCACTGTCCAGCGTGGTCCGGCCGTTCGGCAGCGCGAGCGCGAGCCCTGCGAGAGCGGCTCTCAGCCTCCGTTGGCCGTCGGAGAGGTCTCCGCCAACGGCATCGAGCGCCGAGAGCGTGGCGATCATCGCGTCGTAGTAGAAGACGTCGAAGAGACCGCCCGTCTTGTAGCCGCCGAGCCCGGGAAACGCGCTGCGCAACGCCTCCTTGTAGCCAGCGGCGGTGGGCAGCGGAACTCCGCCGCCCACCGCGAACGCCACGCCGCGGGTGCGCTCGCCGAGCGCTGACAGCTCGGGGAGGACGGCGGTCGTGCCGAGGATCAGCCGGCGAGAGAGATTGCCGCGCAGCGCGGGAGAGCCGTTGACGAGCGCCAGCACGACCTCGGGTGACGCCGCGACGACGAAGCCGTCGACGTCTGCCCGCGGAACCTGCGCCAGCACCGCCGACGGATCGCCGGGGCGCAGCCACACCCGCTCGGAGATCCTCCCTCCAAGCGCGCAGAACTCTGCCGCGAACCCCGCCATCTGGCTCCAGGTGAAGATGTCGGTCGTCGAGCCGCCGACGGTGACGGCGGTGCGCCATCCGAGGTCGTGGTAGGCGTACCTGCCGAGTCCCGCCATCCACTGAGCACCCGTCGGGTGGAAGCTGAAGAAGTTCGGCGCGGGATCGCCGAGGTGCGCGGAGGCGGTGCCGTTGACGAACGTCGTGGCCGGGTGACGCCGGGCATAGGCCTGCAGCGCGGCTTCCTGGCTTCCCGCGAGCGGTCCGATCAGCACGTCGACGCCGACTTGCTCGACGAGCCGCCGGGCCTCCACGAGTGCAGACGTGGCTTTCCCGTCGCCACATCCGGCGTAGAGGCGGACGGGCCGTGCTCCGATCGACACCCCCTCGACGCCGTCGGTCAACGAGCCGTCGATGAGCGCACCGCCTCGCTGGAGCAGGGGCAGCTGGGCTCCTCCCAAGGTCAGGTCGCGGAGACCGCCGAACTGGCCCGTGCAGTCGGTGAGGATGCCGATCGCGATGGTTCCCTCCTCGGCCATGACTACGGGCTCGGTGTCGGCGACGACCCAGACGCCGTCCTCGGAGGCCGCGATGTCTCGCGGAGCTCCGGCAATCGGGATCTCCTCCACGACCTCACCCGCCGCGGGGTCGATCCGCGACACGATCCGGTCGAGCGTGCTCGCGACCCACACGGACCCGTTGCCGACGGCGACCGCGTCCACGCCGCGCCCGACGCGGATCGTGTCCGTGATCCGGTTCGTTCGGGGGTCGATCCGGGCGACGGTGTCGTCGAGCAGGGACGTCACCCAGACACCCTCTGCGCCGGCTGCGATCCCCTTCGGGACGAAGGGCACCGGGATCGCCGCAGCGACACGGCCGGAGGTCGGGTCGACCCGCCAGACGGTCCGGCCGAAGGCATCGCCTGCCACCCACACGCCACCCGCCCCCACGGCGAGGTCGTCGAACGACTCGTAGGTGGTCAGGATGCTCGTCTCGTCCGGCGGGATCCGGACCGGCTCGACGGGAGCTCCGATCTCGAGGGGCTCGATCAGCCGAGCGACGCTCCTCGAGCCCGGGTCCGCGACCCACACCCCCTCGCGACCCGCGGCGACGCGGAGATGGCCGTTCCCACCTCCGAGCAGGGTCGGGTCGTACTCGGTCGCTGCGGTGGTGGAGTCCAGGACGGTCGCGTGATGAGCCGCTCCGTCGACGGCGATCGCTGCGTCTCCGCGTGCCGCGATCCCCGTCGGGCTGCCGCGGGCGGCGATCCGGAGTGCGTCGCCCGAGTCGACGTCGACGCGCCAGATCGTCCCATCGGCCGTGTTCGTCACCCACACGTACCCGCGTGCAGCTGCGACGGCGCTGGCTTCCCGGCCGACCGGGATCGTCTCCGCGACCGTGTTCTTCGAGGGATCGATGCGGATCAGCGCATCGGCGTCGGGCAGCGGCTCCGGCCCGCTCGAGCCTCGGGCGAGAAGAGCGGAGGCGAGCGTCACCCCGCAGAGCACGAGTGCGACGGCGATCGCCAGGTGCGACCGTCGACGAGGTGCAGGCTCCTCGATCCCGAGCGCTTGCCTGGCCGCTGCGATCAGATCCGCACAGCTCCGATACCGCTTGTCCGGGTCCTTCGCGAGGGCGCGCGCGAACACGCCTTCGAGCCGCGGCAACGCCGGTGGCGCCTCCTCGAGGTGGGCGAAGAGCGTCGCCGCCTCCGAGGGCCTCGGGAAGGGCGGGTTCCCACCGAGGCACTCGTACAGCACGCAGGCGAGCGAGTACTGGTCCGACCTGCCGTCCATCTCCTTCCCGCGGACCTGCTCAGGGGAGACGTACGCGGGAGTCCCGAGCGAGGCCTCGCTTCCGACGCCGGCGGCCTCGTCGGTCAGGCGCCGCGACAGACCGAAGTCGGTCAGGTACGCGTGACCGCGCCTGTCGACGAGGACGTTCGACGGATTGACGTCGCGGTGAACGAGGCCGCGCTCGTGGGCCGCGTCGAGGGCGTTCGCGACCTGCGAGCAGACAGCGAGCGCCTTCTCGGGCTCGAGCGGGCCCTCGTCGACGAGCAGGCGCCCGAGGTCGGCTCCTTCGACGTAGCGCATCACGATGTAGAGCTGTCCATCGAGCTCGCCCGCGTCGTGGATCGGTACGACGTTGGGATGCTCGAGCGACGCCGCCAGCTCTGTCTCGGACAGGAAGCGCTCCCGGAAGCGCTCGTCCGACGCCAGCTCGGGCGCGAGGAGCTTCAGGGCGACGTTGCGCTTCAGGCGCGGGTCGTACGCGCGATAGACCACTCCCATCCCGCCTCGGCCGATCGCCTCCTCCACGCGGTATCCGAGGAACGTCGAGCCGATCCGGGGATCGAAGCCGATCGCCACGGGTTCGTAGAGTACGCCACGAGTTCGCACGCTCCAAGAGCGGCGATGGCCGGGACGAGGAGCCACGTCGCACTCTCCTCGCGCCCCGGCCCGCCTATTGCTCAGCTCTTGTCGATGACCGCAGACACCAC
This sequence comes from uncultured Gaiellales bacterium, assembly GCA_964578545.1. Taxonomy (GTDB): domain Bacteria; phylum Actinomycetota; class Thermoleophilia; order Gaiellales; family Gaiellaceae; genus GMQP-bins7. The sequence goes on along the minus strand of CAZODN010000085.1, from coordinate 1,229 downwards.
CTGCGTGTAGTCGCCCCCGGTCGAGCTCGTGAAGTGCGCGATCCCGTCCATCGTCAGCTCTCCGGTGGCGCCGGCGAATCGGCCCGTCCCGCCGGTGATCACTCCGGCCTGGACGTACCGGGCGACTGCCGGATCGGCGGTACCGTGAACCTGGCCGGAGTATGAGCCGCGCACCTCGTCGCCGTTCGCCGCGGTCATCGTGAACAGCCCGGTGTAGAGATTCGTGACGACGTTGAAGCACTCGCGCGCCTCGTAGTCGTACGCGCCGAGCTGGCTCGCGTGACCGGCTCCCTCGATCTCGACGACGAACGAGTCCGCCCCGCAGAATGCTCCCAGGCCGAACAGACCCTCATCCGAGCCCTTGAGCGGCACGTCGGCTTTCGCCAGTGCCGCTGCCGGAAGCAGCAACACACACATCCCTGCCAGGAGCGCCGCCGTATGCCTGGATCCGCTTCGAAGCGCGATCATCGGGTCACCCTTCCTTCCAGAATCTGGATCTCGCTCTGCGGGCCGCTTCTCAGGTCACAGAACCCGCTCGATCGGCCCTCACCGGTCATGCCCGCGTAGTCGCCGGTCGCCGACAGGATCCGCCACTGGCCGAACTCGCCCGCGATGTTCGGATCGTCGGACGCCTTCAACACGACGTCCCAGCGCAGCGTCAACGTGCCGTCTGCTCCGGTGAACAGCGCCTCGGTCTTGATCGTCCGGCCGGTGATTCCGTACTGCCCCGCGGGCGGCCCGAGGAACGTGTAGTCGACCTCTCCCGAGTCGTCGATCGCACCTTGGGCCTCAAACGTCGGCGTTGGCGTGTCCAATAGGCACACCTGCGTCACGGTGAGCGTCACGTCCTCCCACGCCGGGGAGCCCGATGAGCTCGGCGCCAGCCAGGCCGCGAGCGTCACGACGAGCGCGAGGGCGCTCACCCAGACGCTGCGCCCCGTAGTCCTGCGTGTCACAGCGTTCCTCCTCCCTGGAGGTCGCGGGCTGCGCGAATCGACGCCGCTTCTCGCCTGCCGTCCCTCCTCTTCGGTCACCTGCTCGGTGCAGGCGTTCGAGCCGAGGGTGGACGAATGCGGGTAGGGCCCGGTGACCGTCGAGTTACGGTCTCTGCTCCTACCGCGCTACGGGTTGAGGCGTGCCCGGGAGGCCGCTACTCGCCGCGGAACTCGGGCGTGCGCTTCTCGACGAAGGACTCGACGCCTTCGCGGAAGTCGTGCGTCTGCCGGAGG
>CAZODN010000084.1:0-12227 GCA_964578545.1 uncultured Gaiellales bacterium | reverse complement strand
TGACGAGCCCCATCTGCGCCATCGACGAGTACGCGACGACGCCTCGGAGGTCCGGCGCCCGGAACGCGACGATCGACCCATAGAGGAGGGTGACGGCGGCGAGGACGAGGATGACGCCGGAGAAGTCCTCGACCGGCTCGGGGAACTTCGGCAGCGTGATGCGAACGAAGCCGTAGATCGCCGTCTTCGAGACCACGGCCGACAGCACCGCGGCGACCTCGACCGGCGCCTCGCGGTACGCGAGCGGGAGCCAGCCGTGGAACGGGAAGAACGGCGCCTTGATCGCGAAGGCGACCGCGAACCCGAGGAAGATCCAGGTGTCGTCGCTCGTGCCCGAGTCGGTGAGCGAGAAGGTCCCCTGCGTGACGCCGAAGGCGACGACCGACGCGAGCATGAGGAGCGACCCGGCCATCGTGTAGACGACGAAGGTCAGCGTCGCGGACTGCCGCCTCGCTCCTCCCCAGACGCCCACGAGGACGTAGAGCGGGATGAGCATCGCCTCGAACGCCGCGTAGAAGAGGAGGAGGTCCTGCGCCGTGAACGTCGCGACGAGCGCCCCGGTGAGGAAGAGCATGAGAGCGTGGTAGGCGCGCGGCCGGTCGCGCCCTGCCCACGCCGCGTAGCCGATGGCCGCCGCGCAGACGATCACGCTCGCTCCCACGAGCCAGATCGAGAACCCGTAGAAGCCGACCGAGTAGGAGATCCCGAGGCTCTCGACCCACTCGCGCGAGGTGCCGAGCTGGAGGCCGCCGTCGTCGAAGTCGAACTGCCCCGCGGCGACGATCCAGAGCCCCACTTCCATGAGCGCCACGAGCAGCGCGAGACCCGCCGTTGCCGGGCGCGGCAGCGGGACGATCGCGACGACGAGCGCGCCGACGAGGGGGAGGAGGATGAGGAGCGTCGTCAGCATGGGTCAGCGCACCGCCACGAAGACGACGACGAGCACGCAGACGGCGAACGCGATCGCGACCGCGTACGAGCGGAGGAGCCCGGACTGGACACGCGCCACCTCGCCGCCGGCCTGGATCGTCCCGGAGCCGATCTCGTCGAGCGACCGCTCGACGACGGGCTCCTCGACGTCTCGCCTGATCGTCGCCGCGAGCGCCGCCGCGGGCCGGTAGAAGAGCGCGTCGTAGAGCTCGTCGACGTAGAGCTTGTGCTCGAGCACGCGCCAGGCGCCCGGGCTCGTGACGAGCTGGCGACCCGCCTCGAACGCCCTGCGCGCGAGCCAGTAGCCGGCGAGGCCGAGCGACACCGCGATCGCGCTGGTCGCGTAGTCCTGAGCGACGCTCGGGTGGACGAGAGACTCGGCGGTCTCGTCGATCCAGTGGAGGAAGGGCTCCCAGACCCCGGGGATGACGACGAGGCCGCCGATCGTGGCGAGCACGGTGAGCACGCCGACGGGCACCTGCATCGACATCGGCCCTTCGCCGTGCCCGTCGTGCGCGTGCTCGGAGACGAGATCGCTCTCGGGCCCGCGGAAGACCGCGAAGTAGAGGCGGAACGCGTACGCGCCGGTGAGGAGGGCGCCGGCGAGCGCCGCGACGTAGAGCGTCCACCCGAGCGTCCCTCCCGTCGCCAGGGCCGAGGAGATGATCCCGTCCTTCGACCAGAAGCCCGAGAAGATCGGGATGCCGACGAGCGCCAGCGTGCCGACGAGGAACGCGGCGTGGGTCCTCGGCATCGCCGTGCGGAGACCGCCCATGCGCCGGATGTCCTGCTCGCCGCCGAGGTGGTGGATGACGAGCCCTGCCGACATGAAGAGCAGCGCCTTGAAGAAGGCGTGCGTCATGAGGTGGAAGATCGCGTAGCCGTACGCCCCGATCCCCGCGGCGAGGAACATGTAGCCGATCTGGGACATCGTCGAGTACGCGATGACGCGCTTGATGTCCCACTGCACGAGCGCGATGAGGCCCGCGGCGAGGAGCGTGATCGTCCCGAGGATCGCGGCGAGGTGCTGCACGTCCGGCGCCGCCTCGAAGATCGGGCTCGCGCGGACGAGCAGGTACACGCCGGCGGTGACCATCGTCGCCGCGTGGATGAGCGCGGAGACCGGCGTGGGGCCCTCCATCGCGTCCGGGAGCCACGTGTGGAGCGGGATCTGCGCCGACTTCGCGACCGCTCCGCCGAGGAGCCCGAGCGCGACGAGGGTGACGGTCGTCGAGTCGAGCGAGCCGACGTCCTCGAACACGCCGAGGTACTCGAGCGTCCCCGTCTCCCAGATGAGGAGGACGAGCGCGAGCGCGAAGGTGGCGTCCCCGATCGCGTTCATGACGAACGCCTTCTTCGCGGCGGCGACGGCCTCCGGCCTCCGGTGCCAGAAGCCGATGAGCAGGTAGGACGCGAGCCCGACGAGGCCCCAGCCCACGAGCAGGAGGAGGAAGTTCCCCGCCTGCACGAGCAGGAGCATCGCGAAGACGAAGAGCGACATGTACGCGAAGTACCGGCGCTCCTCGTCGTCGCCGGCCATGTAGCCCATCGAGTACCAGACGATGAGCCCGCCGACGCCGGAGACGATCAGCATCATCGTGCTCGAGAGGGTGTCGAGCAGGATCTGGAGCTCGACCTCGAAGTCCCCGGCCGCGAGCCACGTGTACGCGGTGGAGACCTGCTCGCGGTCGGCCGGGTCGGTCGCCCACAGCCCGAAGAAGGCGACGAGCGCGCCGCCGAAGGCGACGAAGGTCGTGAGCGTGGAGATCCAGCCGGCGGTGCGGCGGGAGATGCGCTGTCCGGCGAGGGTGATCGCGAGCGCGCCGGCCAGCGGTGCGAGCAGGCAGACCCAGGCGCCGGCGATCATCCGCGGAGAGCGCTCGCCTGGTCGACGTCGAGGGCGACGCGGCGGCGCGCCATCGCCACGATGAGCCCGAGCCCGATGGCGACCTCGGCGGCGGCCACTGCCATCACCGCGAGGGCGAAGACCTGGCCGTCGAGGTCGCCGTGCTGCCGTGCGAACGCGACGAGCGTGAGGTTCGCGGCGTTCAGCATGATCTCGAGCGAGAGCAGCACGACGAGCGGGCTGCGCCGGAGCATGACGCCGAGCGCGCCGATCCCGAAGAGGATCGCGGCGACGACGAGGTACCAACCGACCTCAGGCCCGTCCATCAGTCCTCGTCCTCCTTCTCGCGGGTGGTGCCGAGCACCACGCCGCCGACCGCGGCGACGAGCAGCACGATCGACGTGATCTCGAACGCGAGGAGGTGGTCGGTGAGGAAGACCTCGCCGATCTGCCCGGGGCTGCCGAAGGAGGACGACACCTCGGCGGGGTCGGCCAGCTCGTCGCCCCAGGCGAGCCCGAGGACGACGACGATCTCCACGAGGAGCGCGGCCGCGGCGACCACGGCGGCGCCACGGAGCAGCGGCGACCCGCCCGCCCACGGCGCGTCGGCGCGGCCCCCCAGGTACGCGACGACGAACAGGAACATCACCATCACCGCCCCCGCGTAGACGAGCACCTGCGCCGCCGCGAGGAACTCGGCGGAGAGGAGGAGGAAGAGCACGGCGAGCGAGACGAGGTTCCCGATCAGCGCGAGGGCCGAGTAGAACGGGTTGGTCACGCTCACCACCAGGACTCCCGTGCCGAGGCACGCGGCGGCCGCGACGAACCAGATGACCCAGACGATGACGTTGCCCACCGCGCCCTAGCTCCTCGTCTTGTGCGCCGGCTCGGGCGTGTCGTAGAGGACGGGGTCGGCGACCGGGACGCGCTTGATCGGCTCGGCGAGGAGCATGTCCTTCGTGTAGATCAGGTCGTCACGCGAGTACTCGGCGAGCTCGAACTCGTTCCCGAGCGTGATCGCGTCGAACGGGCACGCGAGCTCGCAGTAGCCGCAGAAGATGCAGCGGCTCATGTTGATCTCGTAGATGCGCGCGTAGCGCTCTCCCGCCGAGACGCGGGTGTCCGCGGTGTTCTCGGCCGCGACGACGCGGATGCAGTCGGCCGGGCACGCCGCCGCGCAGAGCGAGCAGCCGACGCACTTCTCGAGCCCGTTCTCGTGCACGTGGAGGCGGTGCCGCCCGCGGAAGCGCGGGTAGACCGGCCGCTTGTACTCGGGGTACTGCTGCGTGATCGGCTTCCGGAAGATCTGCCGGAACGTCACGGCGAAGCCCTTGAACGTGCTGAGCGGCTGCGGCATCAGACGGCCACCACGACGAGCGCGGTCACGACGGCGTTGACCGTCGCGACGGGGAGCAGGATCTTCCAGCCGAAGCGCATGAGCTGGTCGTACCGGAGGCGGGGCAGGGTCGTCCGCATCCAGATGAAGACGAAGAGGAGCACGGCGAGCTTCGCGACGAACCAGAGGGGGCCCATCCAGGAGGGCCCGTCCCAGCCGGGGCCGTGCCAGCCGCCGAGGAAGAGCGTCACCGCGAGCGCGGAGAGCGTGATGAGGTTGATGTACTCCGACATCGAGTAGAGGCCGAAGCGCATGCCGCCGTACTCCGTGTGGTAGCCCGCGACGAGCTCCTGCTCGGCCTCCGGGAGGTCGAAGGGCGCGCGGGCGGTCTCGGCGGTGCCCGCCAGGAGGAAGACCACGAAGCCGACGAACTGGGGGACGACGTACCAGGTCGAGCTCGCCTGGGCCTCGACGATCGTCGTCAGCCGCAGCGACTCCGCCATGATGACGACGCCGAGCACGGAGATCGCGAGCGCGACCTCGTACGACACGAGCTGCGCGCACGTCCGCATCGAGCCGAGGAGCGCGTACTTCGAGTCGGACGACCAGCCGCCGATGATGAACCCGTAGACCCCGAGCGACCCGATCGCGAAGACGAGGATGAGCGCGATGTCGATGTCCGCGACCTGGCCGGGGACGTAGACGCCGCCGATCTCCCAGCCCGGCCCGAACGGGATCACGGAGAAGGTCGTGAGCGCGGTGAACGCTGCGAGGAACGGACCGAGGATGTAGAGCCAGTCGATCGCGGCCGTCGGCTGGAAGCTCTCCTTGTTGAGCAGCTTGAGGAGGTCGGCGATCGGCTGCAGGAGGCCGTACGGGCCGGCGCGGTTCGGCCCGTAGCGAAGCTGCATGCGCGCCATGACCTTCCGCTCCGCGAGCGTCAGGTAGGCGAACGTCGCCATGACGAGGTTGATCACGACGAACGCCTCGATGAGGCTCACCCACCACTCGACCGGCTGCGTCACGGCGCCTTCACCACCTCGACAGCCGCGTGGAGGTCCGCGGCGTGCTCCTCGGCGATGCGCGCGACGCCCTCCACGAGCCTGCGGTTGAGTCGCGCGCGCAGCTCGACGGAGGTGCCGTTCGAGCGCACGAGCACCGTGTCGCCGTGGGCGATCCCGCGGCGCTCCGCGTCCGCGGCGGAGAGCTCGACCTCGGCGGCTGGCCGCTGGAAGGCGAGCTCCGGGACGCGTTCGACGGCGGGCCCGGAGAACAGCGGGCGGTAGCGGTGCAGCCGGAGCGCGCCGACGAAGTGCTCGTCCTCGAACGTCGAGAGTTGCATCGAGGGCGCGGGGGCGGCGGCGGTCGGCGCGGCGTACGCGTGACGGGCGGGGAGCGGCGCCTGGGGGCCGAGGTCGTCGAGGGAGAGGTCGCGGAAGAGGCTCGCCGCCATCTCCGCGAAGACCCCGGGGGCATGGGGAGCGACGTCGACGTCGAACCGGCGCGCGAGCAAGGAGATCCACGCCAGCTCGTCGGGGCAGGGCGGCGGCACCGCCCGGCGCAGCCGCTGGACGCGGCCTTCGAGGTTCGTCGTCGTCCCGTCGCGCTCGAGGCCGGCGGTGGCTGGGACGACGAGGTCGGCCCACCCGGCGGCGAGCCCGTGGAACATCGTCAGCACGAGGACGCGCTCGGCCTGTTCGGCGAGCGCGCGGACGCTCGAGTCCGCCGCAGCCTCGTCCCCGGACACGACGAGGAGCCTGATCGGCTCGGGGTTCGACTCCTCGGCGTCGGCCGCCGCGGCCCACGCGGCGGCGACCCCGGCGGCGTTCGCCGCCGCGGGGAGGTGGAAGGCTCCGCAGCCGGGCCGGTCCGCGAAGCCGAGCTCGTGCGCGAGCTCGGCCAGCCGCGCGCCGCCGCCTCCGCCCGGCCCCGACCAGACGAGGACGGCGCGCTCTGCGTCGCGCAGGTTCCGGCCGAGGGCGCTCTGCGGCGAGGCGAGCTCCCGGCACGCCTCCGCCGCTCCACCGGGCGCGACCTGCCTCGCGCCCTCGGGCGAGCAGATGACGATCTCCGCGCCCTTCCGCCGCGCCTCCTTGATCCAGAGGTCGACGATGGGCGCGCGCTCGACGACGGGGTCGTCCCCGACGACGACGACGATCTCGGCCTCGCCGATCGCCGCCAGCGGGAGCCGGAACGCCTCGAGCGCGTCGGACGTGGCCTCGGGCAGGACCGCCGAGTGCGCGCCGACCCCGCCCCGCAGGAGCCGGGCGAGCGCGTACGCCAGCTCGTTCGTCTCCGAGCCCGACAGCGCCGTCACGATCGAGCCCTCCGCCTCGCGGAGCATGGCCTCCATGGCGTCGAGCGCCTCGTCCCACGAGATCTCGGCGAGACCCTTCCGGCCCCGCCGAAGCGGCGTGGTGATCCGGTCCGGGGCGCGCAGGTGCGGGTAGGAGAAGCGGCCCTTGTCGCAGAGCCACCCGCGGTCGATCTCGGGGTGGTTGCGCGAGAGGACGCGCTTCACCTTGCCCTCGCGGATCGTCGCGGAGACGTTGCAGCCGACCGGGCACGCCGTGCACACGGTCGGGACGTCCTGGATGTCCCAGGGCCGGGCCTCGAAGCGGTACAGCGTCGAGGTCAGCGCCCCGACCGGGCAGAGCTCGATGACGTTGCCCGAGAAGGGCGAGCGGTACGGCTCGTCGCCGAACGTCGCGATCTCGCTGCTCGCGCCGCGGTTCCGCGCGACGAGGAGGCCGTCCTCGGCGACGTCCTCCGAGAAGCGCGTGCAGCGGTAGCAGAGGATGCAGCGCTCGCGGTCGAGGGCGATGAGCGGCGAGACGGGGATCGGCTTCTCGAAGGTCTGCTTCGAGAAGGTCATCCGTGTCGACCCGGGCCCGTAGCGGAACGTCAGATCCTGCAGCGGGCACTCGCCGCCCTTGTCGCAGACGGGGCAGTCGAGCGGGTGGTTCACGAGGATGAACTCGAGCGTGGCGTTCTGCCCGTCCGCCGCCTTCTCGGAGGTCGCAGCCGTGTGGACGACCATCCCGTCGCTCACCGTCAGCGTGCAGGCGGCCTGGAGCTTCGGCATCCCCTCGATCTCGACGAGGCACATCCGGCACGCGCCGACCGGGGGCCCGAGCCGCGGCTCGTAGCAGAAGACGGGGATCTCGATCCCCGCGGCCTGCGCCGCCTCGACGATCCCGGTGCCCTTCGGCACCTCGACGCGGCGATCGTCGATCGTCGCGGTGACGAGGTCGGGCCCGTTCATCGCGATGTCTGCCCCGAGCTGCGAGATGACGAAGCCGGGCAGCGGGAGGCCGCCGGCGCAGCAGCCTCGTGATGCCGCGTCGCGTGAGCTCTCATGCCGTCGCCACCTGCTCGTGTCGGTGGCCTGCGTGCATCGCCGACGGCGCGAGGATCCCCTCGAGCGACGACTCGCCGTGGAAGGGACATCCGCCCTCGTCGAGGTGTGCCTGGAACTCGTCGCGGAACTTCGCGACGTAGCTCATGACGACGATCGCGTCCGAGTCGCCGAGCGGGCACAGGCACTTGCCGAGGATGCGGTCGGCGACGGAGAGCAGCAGGTCGAGGTCGGCCTGCGCGGCGCGCCCGTCCTCGATCTTCTGGAGGATCTGGGTCAGCCAGCGCGTCCCCACCCGGCACGGGGTGCACTTCCCGCACGACTCGTGCTCGTAGAACTGCGACACGCGGATGCCGAGCTGCACCATGCAGCAGCGGTCGTCGATGACGATGACGCCCGCCGAGCCGATCCCGGAGCCGGCGGCGACGAGGGAGTCGAAGTCGAGCTTCGTGTCGATCTCGGCGGCGGTGAGGATCGGCGTCGACGATCCGCCGGGGATCACCGCCTTCAGCGCGCGCCCGCTCGGGACGCCGCCTCCGACGTCGTAGACGAGCTCGCGCAGCGAGATCCCGTGCGGGAGCTCGTAGTTCCCCGGGTTGACGACATCGCCGGAGAGGGAGAAGACGCGCGTCCCGGTCGAGCTCTCGACGCCGAGCTTCGCGTACTCGGCAGCGCCGAGCTCGAGCACCGACGTCACGGTCGCGATCGACTCGACGTTGTTCACGGCCGTCGGCGCCGCGTACAGGCCGGCGATGGCGGGGAACGGGGGCTTCGTGCGCGGCTGGCCGCGCTTGCCCTCGAGCGACTCGAGGAGAGCCGTCTCCTCGCCGCAGATGTAGGCGCCTGCGCCGCGGTGGAGGACGACGGTGACCTCGCCGAGGAGGTCGGCCTTCTTCATCGCCTCGAGCGAGTCGCGCAGCACCTCGAACTCCCGCTCGTACTCGCCGCGGATGTAGACGAACACGTGCCGGGACTGGATCGCGTGGGCGGCGATGAGACACCCCTCGAGGAAGCGGAAGGGGACGCGGAGCATGATCTCGCGGTCCTTGAAGGTTCCCGGCTCCGACTCGTCAGCGTTGACGACGAGGTAGTGCGGCTTGTCGAGCTGGTCGGGCTTCGGGACGAAGGCCCACTTGCGGCCGGTGGGGAAGAACGCCCCGCCGCGGCCGCGGAGCCCGGACGCCTCGACCTCCGCGATCACGTCGTCCGGCGCCATGGCGCGTGCCTTCGCGAGCGCGGCGAAGCCGCCCGCTGCCCGGTAGTCCTCGATCGCCGTCAGCTCTCCGCCATCCGTGCCGGCGAACACGACGCTCGGGTACTCAGCCATTGCGCAGCTCCTCGACGACCCCGGGGACGTCGCCCGCCTGCACCCGCAGGCGGTGGCGGTTGTCGATCGCGACCACGGTGGCCCACCCGCAGCCCCCGAGGCACTCGACCGTCCCGAGCGTGAACGCGCCGTCCTCGGACGTCGTGCCGGCCTCGACGCCGAGCTCGCGCTCGAAGGCCTCCAGGACCTGCTGCGCCCCGGCGAGAGCGCAGGAGACGTTCGTGCAGACCTCGACGACCGTGCGCCCGACCGGCTCGAGGCGGAACTGGTCGTAGAACGAGGCGATCGAGAGGCAGTACGCGGGCGTGAGCTCGAGCGCGTCCGCGACCTCGCGCAGCGCCTCGGGCGGGAGCCAGCCGCCGTGCCGCTCCTGGGCGAGCCGGAGGGCGGGGAGCACCGCGGACGTCGGGTCGGGGTACTGCTTCCGCAGCTTCTGGATCTCGGTGCGGGCGGTCACCGGTCGACGTCTCCCATGACGGGGTCGAGCGAGGCGGCGACCGCGACGAGGTCCGCGACGAGGACGCCCTGGACGGTGGTCGCCGTCGCCTGCAGCGCCGAGAGGCTCGGCGGGCGGAACTTCACCCGCCACGGGCGCGTGCCGCCGTCCGACACGAGGTAGCAGCCGGCCTCCCCGCGCGGCGACTCGATCACGACGTACACCTCCCCCTCGGGGACGGTGAACCCGTCGGTGACGATCTTGAAGTGGTGGATCAGCGACTCCATCGAGGTATGGAGCTCGTGCCGCGGCGGGAGGACGACCTTGCGGTCGTCGGCGATCCACGGCTCGCCCTCGGTCTCGTCGAGCCGGTCGAGGCACTGGCGGACGATGCGCACCGACTCGCGCATCTCGTCCATGTGGACTTTGTACCGGTCGTACACGTCGCCCGAGTGGTAGACGGGGACGTCGAACTCGACCTCGTCGTACGCGAGGTACGGCATCGCCTTGCGGAGGTCCCAGTCGACGCCGGAGGCGCGGAGGATCGGCCCCGACTGCGCGAGCGCGAGCGCGTCGTCGGCGGAGAGGAGGCCGATCCCCTTCGTGCGCTCGAGCCAGATGACGTTCCGGTCGAGGATCGCCTCGTACTCGTCGACGGACTTTGGCATCGCGTCGCAGAACTTCCGCGCCTGCGCGGTGAAGCCGGGCGGGAGGTCCTCGGCGATGCCGCCGACCTGCGTGTACCGCGTGTGCATGCGCGTCCCGCCGACCATCTCGAAGAGGTCGAGCACCTGGTCGCGGTCGTCGAACGCGTACCAGAAGAGCGAGATCGCGCCGATCTCGAGGGCGGACGTCCCGAGCCAGACGAGGTGGGAGTGGATGCGGTTGAGCTCGGCCAGCGCCGTGCGCGCCCACGTCGCGCGCCTCGGCACCTCGATGCCGAGGAGCTTCTCGATGGCGAGAACGTAGAGGAGCTCGTTCGCGTGGAAGGAGACGTAGTCGATCCGCGGCGCGTACGTCACGGACTTCCACCAGCTCTTCCCCTCCATGTTCTTCTCGAAGCCGGTGTGGAGGTAGCCGATCACCGCCCGGATCCCCGCCACGGTCTCGCCGTCGAGGTCGACGACGAGCCGGAGGACGCCGTGCGTCGAGGGGTGGTTCGGCCCGAAGTTGATCGTGAGGATGTCCTCGAGCCGGTGCTTCGCCGGGTCGACCTCGAGGATCGTCGGTACCGGGCCCGGGATGCGGGTTCCCTCGTAGATGCGCGTGGAGGGGAGGACGCTCACGGCTGGCTCTCAGTCCTCGTCGGAGAAGCGGACGGGCTCGCCGCCCATCGGGTAGTCCTTTCGGAGCGGGTGCCCTTCCCAGTCCTCGGGCATGAGCAGCCGCACGAGGTTCGGGTGGCCTTCGAAGGGGATCCCCAGCATGTCCCACTGCTCGCGCTCGAACCAGTCGGCCGCGGGCCACACGCCGACGACCGTGGCGACCGGCTCGCCGTCGTCGAGCCACACCTGAAGGCGGAGCCGGGCGGGGTCGTCGTTCACGCGGAGGAGGTGGTACGAGACCGAGAACCGCTTCGGCTTCGGGTCGGGAACGCGGGCGAGGCCCCGGGAGCCCGGCGCGTTGAGGTCGCGGCCGCTCGCGGTTCCGATGTAGCCGGCGACGCCGGGCTCGCCCCAGCCCAGGTAGTCCGTCGCGGCGATGTCGCTCAGCACGTTGAAGCCGTGCTCGTCGCGGAGGTACGTGCAGGCCTCGACGATCCGGGCGGGGTCGACCACGAGCGTCGTCTCCCCGAGCGCCTCCCGGGTCTCCACGACGCCCGGGACGCCCGCGTACTCGCTCACTCTCCCACTCCCCGGATCTCGTACGCCGGCGGGACTCCCGCGCGGATCTTCTCGTGCAGCCGGACGATGCCCTCGACGAGCGCCTCCGGGCGGGGAGGGCAGCCGGGGACGTGGACGTCCACCGGGACGATCTTGTCCACGCCCTGGAGGATCGAGTAGTTGGCGAACATCCCGCCCGAGCTCGCGCACGCCCCCATCGCGATCACCCACTTCGGCTCGAGCATCTGGTCGTAGACCTGCCGCAGCGCGGGAGCCATCTTGTGCGTCACGCGGCCGGAGACGATGAGCAGGTCCGCCTGGCGCGGGGAGGAGCTGAACCGCTCCATCCCGAAGCGGGCGATGTCGTAGCGGGAGGAGACGATCGACATCATCTCGATCGCGCAGCAGGCGAGGCCGAACGTGTCCGGCCAGACCGAGCTCGACTGCGCCCAGGCCACGGCCTTCTCGACCGTCGTCAGGAGGAGCGCGTCCTCCATCTCGGCGACCTCGCGCTCGAACACGCCCGGCCCGCGCTCCGGCCAGAGCACGCGCTCCGACTGGAGGCCGGCCTTCGCGAGCGGGCGGTCGCTGACGACCGGGAGCTCCCGCTTCAGTGCCAGTTGAGGGCTCCCTTCCGCCAGACGTACACGTACGCGACGCCGAGGATCGCGACGAAGCCGGTGAGCTCGGCGAGCCCGAACCAGCCGAGCGCGTCGAGCTGCACGGCGAGCGGGTAGAGGAAGACGATCTCGATGTCGAAGAGGATGAAGAGGATCGCGGTGAGGTAGAAGCTGATCGTGAAGCGGCGCTCGCGGCTCGGGGCCTCGGTCGCGACGCCCGACTCGAACGGCAGCATCTTCTGGCGCGTGCGCGCGACCGGCCGTCGCGGAAGCAGGAACGAGGCCGCGATCATGGTGGCGGGGATGGCCGCTGCGAAGATCGAGTAGAAGAGGAAGGGAAGCCAGTTGGACAGCACGGATAGTCCCCCCGCGTAGACCTCGGAGACGCTCTCGCGGCGAAACCTACCACCCCCCTTCCGCTCCGCACGAAGGGACTGGAGATCCCGCACGGAATGACCGATACGAGTGTCACAAACTCGGAACCCGCAGGACCGATCAGCTAGGATTCGCCCGTGGCAACCGTCGAGCACCCCACCGACACGCTCATCACG
>CAZODN010000083.1:0-12272 GCA_964578545.1 uncultured Gaiellales bacterium | reverse complement strand
CGGCGCCGTACGCCCGGAGCATCGAGATCTTCTCCTGGCTCATCTTGTCCGGCATGACGAAGATGCAGCGGTAGCCGCGCAGCGCCGCCGCCATCGCGAGGCCGACGCCGGTGTTGCCCGACGTCGGCTCGACGATCGTGCCCCCCGGCTTCAGGCGCCCGTCGCGCTCGGCGGCCTCGATCATGGCGAGACCGATGCGGTCCTTCACGGAGCCCCCGGGGTTCAGGTACTCGAGCTTGGCGAGGAGCTCGCCCGGCACCTCGCGCGAGAGCTTCTCGAGGCGGACGATCGGCGTGTGCCCGACGAGCTCGAGCACGGTGGGGTAGGTGCGGCGCGGCACTGCGGCGGAAGGCTACCGAGCCGGGCCCGGCAGCCCGGCGTGCGCACGCGATTGATAAGCGCAGATGCCAGAATCCCCCGGCGAGCCCGGAGTCGTCGAGGATCTCCTGCGACGTCGCTCCGTACCTTCCCGCAGGCGGCATCGGGACGGGCGCCGATGAAGCGGCGCGTCACCCGGGGCATCGTCCGGGCCGTGAGGCCGGATCGCTCGCACAAGCAGCTCTGCACGATCGAGCTGATCGCGGAGGGGCACGCGGAGCGCTGCCCCGGCGAGGAGTGCCCGTTCTGGGAGCGGGGCTGCGCGCTCACCCGGATCGAGTACGAGCTCGACGGTCGGCCCGACGTCGCGCGCCTGCTGCTCGACCTGCGGCGAGAGCTCGAGGCCGGCCGCGAGCTCGACGTCGAGGAGGTTCACGCCCGCTTCGCCCACATCCTCAACGAGGACGAGGGGATCCTCGAGCCCAGCGCAAGAGAGGACGCCGGCCGGCCGCCAACGGATGCCGAGTGAGCGCACGTTACAACTTGCAACTTGCCCGTCAGCCGCGGCGAGACGACCCGGCATCTGCCCCGATTCGGCTCGAACAGGCCACGTTCCGGAGGCAAGTTACAACTTGTAACTAGCGGCTCTGCCCGGCCGGCGGTCGAGGCGGTCGAGGATGGCACGTCCAGTCGGACATGCGTGCCGTCTCGCATTCGCGTCGCACGATGCGTGCCGTCGCGGTCAGCGCCCGATGTGCCTGCCGCCTCGCAGTCGCGCGAGGAGTGCGTGCTGCCGCGTTCGCGCCGGACGCGCCTGCCGCCTCGCGTTCGCGCCCGACGTGCGTGCCGTCCTTCTCGCGTCAGTGCCGGAAGTGGCGGCGGTGAGTGAAGACCATCGCCGCGCCCGCAGCCGACACCGCGTCGACCACCTCGGCGTCACGCTTCGACCCTCCCGGCTGGACGAGCACCGCGACGCCCGCCTCCAGCGCGAGCCGCGGCCCGTCCGCGAACGGGAAGAACGCATCGGACGCGAGCACCGCGCCCTCCGTCGAGTGCCCGAGCTCGCGCGCCTTCTCGACCGCGATTCGGACCGCGTCCACGCGGCTCATCTGGCCGGCGCCGATCCCGACCGTCTGCCCGCCGGCGGCGAGCACGATCGCGTTCGAGGCGACGTGCTTGACGACCCGCCACGCGAAGAGGACGTCCGACCACCGCTCCTCGGCGACCGTCCCGCACACCACGTCCATTCCCTCGCGTCCGTCGATCACCCAGTCGCGCTCCTGGACGAGGAGGCCGCCGAGGACGCGGCGGTAGTCGGGCTCGGTCTCCACGAGAGCACGGCGCTCGGTGTCGTTGAGGACGCGCGTGGACGTCTTCCGCGCGAGCGCCTCCATCGCCTGCTCGTCGTAGCCCGGCGCGAAGAGGACCTCGACGAACTGGCCCGCGAGGAGCTCGCCGAGCGCCGCCGTGACCGCCCGGTTGAGGACGACGACGCCCCCGTACGCGGACACGGGATCGGCCGCGAGGGCCTTCTCGTACGCCTCCTCGATCGTGGCGCCGACCGCGACCCCGCACGGGTTCGCGTGCTTGACGATCACGCAGCCCGGCTCGTCGAGCTCCCGGGCGAGCAGCCGCGCCGCCGACAGGTCGTTGAGGTTGTTGAACGAGAGGGGCTTCCCCTGGATCTGCTCGACGCGGGAGAGGAGGTGCGTCCGCGCGCCCCGCTCCGCGTAGTACGCGGCGCCCTGGTGTGGGTTCTCCCCGTACGAGAGGTCGAGCGCCTTGTCGAAGGCGAGCGCGATGCCGTCCGGGTAGGGCTCGTCCCGGTGGAACCAGCGCGCGATCGCCGCCTCGTACGCCGCCGTCGCGGCGAACGCGACCGCGGCCAGCCGCACCCGCGTCTCGAGCGAGGTCGTCCCGGTCTCGCGGAGCTCAGCGAGGACGACGTCGTAGTCCTCGGCCCGGCAGACCGCCGTCACGTCGGCGTGGTTCTTCGCGGCGGCCCGCAGCATCGATGGCCCGCCGACGTCGATCATCTCGACGACGTCCTCCGGCGCCACGCCGGGCTCGTCCGCGACGCGCTCGAACGGGTAGAGGCCGACGCACACGAGGTCGATGGGCTCGATGCCCTGCTCGGCGAGCGCGGCCCTGTCCTCCGGCACCGCCCGCCGGGCGAGGATGCCCGCGTGGATCCGCGGATGGAGCGTCTTCACGCGGCCGCCGAGCATCTCCGGGGAGCCCGTGACGTCCTCGACCCGCGTCACGCGGAGACCCGCCTCCTCGAGCACCGCCGCGGTGCCGCCGCTCGAGACGAGCTCGAAGCCGAGCTCCGCGAGGCCGCGCGCGAACGGGACGATCCCGGCCTTGTCGTGGACGGAGATCAGCGCGCGCACAGCTCGCGAACCACCTGCGGGAGGAGCCGGTGCTCGACGTGGTGGACGCGCTCGCGGAGCGTCTCGACCGTGTCGCCGGGAAGCACGGGAACGGGCTCCGACGCGATCACCTCGCCCGTGTCGACGCCCTCGTCGACGAAGTGCACCGTCGCGGCCGCCTCGGGCGCGCCGGCGGCGAGCACGTCCTCGAGCGGGTGGGCGCCCGGGAAGTCGGGGAGCGGCGCAGGGTGGACGTTCACGACGCGCCCGGGGAACCGCGAGAGGAACACCGGCCGGAGCAGGTGCATGTAGCCGGCGCACACGACGAGCTCGACTCCGCGCGACTCGAGCCAGTCCGCCATGGCGGCGTCCCTGGCGTCTCGATCCTCGTACGCGCGGAGCTCGAAGACCGCGACCGGGACGCCGGCCCGCGCCGCCCGCTCGAGCGCGCGGACGCCCGGCGTGTTCGACGCGACCGCGACCACGGGGAGGCCGGCGTCGAGGAGCGCCTGGAGGTTCGAGCCCTCCCCCGACACGAGGACTCCGATCACGCGCGCACGATCCTCCCGATGACGAGCTCGTCGCCGGGGTCCGGGACGACGGCGACGTACCCGATCCCGAGGTTGAACACGCGGCGGAGCTCCTCCTCGGCGACGTGCCTCGCGAGCCACCCGAACACGCGCGGGCGCGGCCAGGAGCCCCAGTCGATCTCCGCGCGGAGCCCGTTCGGGAGGATCCGCGAGAGGTTCCCGAGGACGCCGCCGCCCGTCACGTGCGCGAGGCCGCGGACGTCGAGCCGCTCTCGGAGGCGGCGCACGTCGTCCAAGTACAGCCGCGTCGGCGCCAGCAGGTCCTCCCCGTCGTACTGCTCCGTCTCGAGCACGCGCCGGACGAGCGTGAAGCCGTTCGCGTGGACGCCCGCCGAGGTCAGGCCGACGACGACGTCCCCCGCCTCGATCCGCGTGCCGTCGATCACCCGCTCGCGCGCGACGAGCCCGACGCACGTGCCCGCGAAGTCGAGCTCGTCCTCGCGGTAGATGCCCGGGAGCTCGGCGGTCTCGCCGCCGATGAGCGCGCACCCGGCCTCCCGGCACACCTCGGCGGCTCCCTCGACGAGCTCCGCGACCGTCTCGAGCTCGATCCGGTTGGCAGCGACGTAGTCGAGGAAGAACAGGGGATCGGCGCCGCACGTCGCGACGTCGTTGACGCAGTGCGCCGCGAGGTCGGCGCCGCACGCCCGCAGCTGCCCGCGCTGTCGCGCGACGATCAGCTTCGTCCCGACGGAGTCTGTCGAGGCCGCGAGGAACCGCTCTCCGCCGTCGAGCCCGTAGAGCCCTGCGAACGCCCCGAACGCGGTCGCGCCGGTCGACTCGGCGGCTGCCCGAAGGCGCTCGACGATCGCCTCGGCGGTCGCGAGCGAGACGCCCGCGTCCGCGTACGTCTCGTCCCCTCGTCCCACACCGCGAGTCTACGGGCGGCCTCACTACAGTGGAGCGATGACCGCGACCTCCCTCGTGACGAGCTGGACACTCGACCCGCTCCAGCTCCTCCCGATCGCGGTCGTCGGCGTCGCGTACGCCGTACGCGCCCGCACGCTCGCCCGGCGGGGCCAGCCGGTGCCCGCCTGGCGCATCGCGCTGTTCTCCCTCGGCCTCGCGCTCCTCCTCGTCGCCGTCGCCTCGCCGATCAACGAGGTCGGGGAGGAGGAGCTCTTCTCGTTCCACATGGCCCAGCACCTCCTGATCGGCGACCTCGCGCCGCTCTGCCTGCTCGCCGGGCTCACCGGGCCGCTGCTCAGGCCCGTGCTCGCGCTGCCGGGCGTCATGCGCCTGCGCGTCCTCGCGAACCCCTTCGTCGCCCTTCCCGTCTGGGCGGCGAACCTCGTGCTCTGGCACACCCCGCTCCTCTACGAGGGCGCGGTCGAGCACAGCCTGCTGCACGCGCTCGAGCACATGTCCTTCTTCGCGGCGGGGATCGTGCTCTGGCTCCCCGTGCTCGAGACGCTGCCCGCGCCCGAGTGGTTCGGGACGGAGTGGAAGCTCGGGTACGTCGTCGCCGTCCGGCTCGTCGCGACCGCGGTCGGGAACGTGTTCGTCTGGGGCGGCGACCCCTTCTACGACGTGTACGCGACGGGCGAGGGCTACCTCGGGCTCTCGCCGCAGGCGGACCAGAGCCTCGCCGGCTCGCTGATGATGCTCGAGGGCTCGCTGGTCACGATCGTCGCCCTCGCCTGGCTCTTCCTACGGATGGCGCAGGAAGGAGAGGTGCGGCAGCGGCTCATCGAGCGCGGGCACGATCCCGGCACGGTGCACCGTGCCGTGCGCTACCGCCGCTGGCACGAGCTCACGTGAGTGCTGTCTGACTTTCGTAGAACTTTTGTATAGTTCTCTCCGTGAGCACCCTCGCCCGCATCGTCTCCGGCCGCCGCTCGAAGTTCGTCGTGCTCGCGGCGTGGCTCGTGGCGCTCATGGCACCCGCAAGACGTCCGGCCGGGACACGTCACGTCTCCATCTCACTCGCCAACGAGCGCGTGCGAACCCCCTGCAGGCTTCGCGGGCGGCGCGGGCGCGGGCGAGGAGGGCCTCGGCGGGCTCGTCGGACGGGTCCTGCGGGACGAGCTCCCCGCTGAAGGCGCGCTCGAGGATCGCCGCGCGCGCGTCAGACCAGTTGAAGCACGCGCTCCTCGACGACCGGGACTTCGACCCGGATCTCCTGACCTTCCCAGCGCGCCTTGTAGTCGATGATCGCGACGCCGACGAACTCGCGCGTCTCCGGATCGAGTTGCACGAGGTGGCCGTCGCGAGTCTCGTACGTCACCGCCGGGCGGGGGCCCTCGACCCAGAGGTACAGGATGTCCGCGTCCTCGTCGTAGTCCGAAGTGAGGAACTTCCCATCAATCGCGAACGTCATGACGCACCTCCTCGGTCACCGCTCGACATGGAGAAGCTTCCCCAGGGCTGCCTGGACATGAAACGGGAAGTACACGGTTCGGATGGTCCCCGGCTCTCCACTACCCGGGTACCGGACAATAGTCGCGACGTAGCAACCCTTGTAGGCGGGATCGTCGTCGAGCAGACCCTTGCGGAAGAAGACCTTCGAGTCCGCGTAGCGGCCCTCGAAGACCATGCTCGGTTGCTCGAGTGTCTGCCGGACGTGATCCACATAGCCCTCGACTCCCGGTCGCTTCGCCGCGATCCTCTCCCAGTCCTCCCGAGTTAGGACGATGAGATCGCCCCAGCGGTCGGTGACGCGGAAGATCTCCTCGCTCGAGCTCATGCTCGAACGACGATCGTAGAACGCGCCAGACGGCTTCGCTATCCGCGCTTCCGGCCGCGTCCCGCACGGACGGTGGCCGTCTCGCGCTGGGCGCGGATGCGGGCGAGGAGGGCTTCGGCGGGCTCGTCGGACGGGTCCTGCGGGACGAGCTCGCCGCGGAAGGCGCGCTCGAGGATCGCGGCGCGGAGCGCCCGCGAGCGGCGCTGCGCACGCTCGATCGACGCGCGGAGCGCGTCGATCTGCGACAGGCGCTCCTCCACCTCGGCGACGATTCGCCGCTGCTCCTCGAGCGGCGGTAGCGGCAGCGGCAGCGCGGCGAGCTTCGAGCCGTTGACGTTCGCCTGACCCACCTGCTGGCTCCGCACGCTCGCGACGTACCGCCTTCCCGGTGGGCCGTTGATGACGAGCGCAGCCCAATGCGGGTCGCAGCGCTCGGTGAGTCGGACGCGGATCAAGTACGAGGCGAACGTCATGCGCTTGTCCGCCGTGAACACCGCGGACTTGCCGACGAGCTCGGGACTGTTCGTTCGGTTGAAGAGAACGTCGCCCGGCTCGAGTGTGAGCTTCAAGACGTCCGGATGCTTGGCGGGCAGGTACTTGAGGTTCGTCAGGTCGAGCTTGCCGCCGTTGATGTTGCCCATGCGCAGCACCGGAACGCCGTCCGGCTCCGTGCTCGCCTTCGCGCTCGTGCCGTACACCTGAGACTCCGTGACCTCACTCAGCGGGACGGTCGCCCAGTCACCGCTCAACGCCTGCGCGACTGTCTGCGACGCGAGCGCGTCGAGCCGGCGGAGGGCGGCGGCGAGGGAGGCGTCGGCGGCGTCGAGGCGGGAGAGGTGCTCCTCGATCGCCGCCACGATCCGCCGCTGCTCGTTCAGCGGCGGTAGCGGGAGCGGCCACGATCGAAGAACGGTTTGGCTGATGTTCTTCTGGGTCGCTCCTTTGCCAGCGTGAGCAAGGTTCCGCCGCTCGGCGCGCAGGTACCAGAAGAGGAAACGCGAGTCGAGCCCTTGCTTCGGATCCGCAAAAGCGATTGCCTGATTCGTCGCCAGCTCGATGCCCGCAATGCCGAGCTTTCCGATTGAGCCGTACGTGGCAATCAGAACAGTGCCGGGCGAGACGAGCCTCGCACTGCTTTCGGCGAGACCCTCCTCCGTAATCGTGCCCGCGGTCGTCGTGACAAGGCCGTCATGCAGGTCGCCGATGACTGCCCACGGGATCGACCCACCGTAGTACCGTGCGACGCTTCGGCGCGGTGTACCACCGCTTCCCCAGCGCACCGTCTCGCCGAGCGTCGTCCAGACCCACCCAGGCGGGAGCCGGCTCATGTGACGAGCACCTCGTTCAGCTCCTCGAGCAGCGCCCCGAGATCATCGCCGAAGACCTCGGCCGCCTTGCCGAGACCGCCCGCCTCGACGAAGGGCGTGTACGAGAAGTCCTCCGCCGAGATCCCGAGCGACGCGGCGACGTGGTCGCGGATCCGCTCGAGCCAGGCGAGCTGCTCGGGCGTGAAAACGCGACCCGCGTTCTCCTGCGCGAGGAGCCAGGCACGGAAGCGCTCGCGGACGAGCTCGGGGTAGGGCACGAGCTCGTCCTCCTGGTGCAGCGCGACGCGCACGAGCGAGACGAGGTCGGTCAAGACGCGCTGCCCGGAGCCGCGGACGCGCGCGCGGTCGAGCGCCTCGTATGCCTCCCACAGCCGCTCCGGCGTCCAGCCGCGCGGCGGAGCCTCGATCGCGCGGGCGAGCTCGCGCACGTCGGCGAAGGTGAGGCGCCGGGCGTAGGGCTGCGAGTAGAGGACCTGGAGCGCGGTGATCTCGTCGCGGTGCTCCTCGCAGAAGCTCTCCCACGCTCGACGGTCTCGCGTGCGCGATCGGTCGCCTCGCGCGAGTAACCCGCCTCCAGCACCGCGTCCGGAGAGGTCTCGTCGATCGCGATCTCGAGCGAGCGGCGGGCCTCGACGATGCGCTCGCGGAGCTCGGGACGGTGCGCGAGCGGGGCGACCGCCTCGTCGAGGAGCGCCCGCGCGCCCGCAGCTATGGCCTCGGGAGCCGGCTCGTCCGTGCCGGTCGCCTCCTTCGCGTGCTCGAGCTGACGGTCGGGGTCGAGCGCGGCGACGATCCCGCCCGCGATCTCCCGGAGCGTCGTCCCGCCGGCGAGCACGGCGAGCTGCGTGCGCTGCGTGTCGGTCAGGCGGCGGTCGAGGCGCGCGAGCCGCGAGGCGAGCGTCGAGATCGCGCCCGGGTCGCGCACGCCGAAGGAGACCTGCCGCAGCAGCCGCTCGAGCGGCACCGTCGGCTTGCGGTCGAGCGGCGCCGTCTCGGCGAGCTCGCCCTCGGTGACGCCGACGGCGTCGACGATGACGAACCGCTCCTTCGAGGTCGCCCCGGGGACGACCGCCTGCAGGTCGGTGTCGGAGATGACGCGCACGCCGCGGCCCTTCATCTGCTCGAAGTACGTCCGGCTCTTCACGGCGCGCATGAAGAAGACGCACTCGAGCGGCTTCACGTCGGTGCCGGTGGCGATCATGTCCACGGTCACGGCGATCCGCGGGCTCGGCGAGTTGCGGAAGGCGGCGATCAGGTCGTCCGTCTTCCGGCCGGTCGAGCGGTAGGTGATCTTGGCGACGAAGTCGTTCCCCTTCCCGAAGACCTCGCGCGCGATCTCGACGATCTCCTCGGCGTGCGCGTCGTCCTTGGCGAAGATCAGCGTCTTCGGCACGTCCCTGCGACCGGGGAAGATCTCGGTGGGCAGGCGGTCGCGGAACGTCTCGAGCACAGTGCGGATCTGGTCGCGGGCGACGACCTTCCGGTCCAGCTCGGCCGCGGTGTAGGGGAGGTCGTCGTCGAGGAGCTCACAGCGCGTGCGGCGCGTGGAGCGATCCCGGAACTGCGTCCACAGGCCCGCGTCGATCGTCGCGCCCTGCTCGGTGATCTCCGTGCGGATGCGGTAGACGTCGAAGTCGACGTTGACGCCGTCCACGACCGCCTGCTCGTGGCCGTACTCCATGACCAGGTTCTGGTCGAAGAAGCCGAACGCCTGCTTGTTCGGGGTCGCGGTGAGCCCGATCGTGAAGGCGTCGAAGTAGTCGAGCACCTGCCGCCAGAGCCCGTAGATCGAGCGGTGGCACTCGTCCACGATCACGACGTCGAAGAACTCGGGCGGGAGCGCAGGGTTGTACTCGACGGGGACGAGCTCGCCGGCGACCTCGAAGGCCGAGTGCTCGTCGAGCTCCTCGTCGAGCACCGTGTCACCACGGAGGATCGAGTAGATCCGCTGGATCGTCGAGATCGTCACGCGCGCGACCGGGTCGATCCGGTTCGAGGAGAGGTGCTGGACGTTGTAGAGCTCGGTGAGCTTGCGCCCGTCCTCCGGCGTCGAGAACCCCTGCAGCTCCTTCAGCGTCTGACGGCCGAGGTTCGCGCGGTCGACGAGGAAGAGGATGCGGCGCGCGTCCGCGTGCTTGACGAGGCGGTAGGCGACGTTGGCGGCGGTGAAGGTCTTGCCCGACCCCGTCGCCATCTGGATGAGCGCGCGCGGGCGGTTGGCGGCGAGCGAGCGCTCCAGGTTCTCGATCGCCGTGAACTGCGCGGGCCAGAGGCCTGTCCGCTGGAGCGGCGGGAGCGCCCGCAGGCGGTGGCGAAGCGTCGGCGCGAGCGGATGCTTCACGACCTCGCCGAGCCAGTCGCCGAGCGTCTCGGGGCGATGGAACGAGAACACCTCGCGGCTGCGCGGATCGGGGTCGAGCGTGCACGTGAAGTGCGTCTCGACGCCCGTCGACTCGTACAGGAACGGGAGCGCTCCCTCGAGCGCGGTCGGCACCTCGTCGGGGACGCCCTCCTCGTACTTCGCGGTCTGCCACTCGACCCCGCGAAGCGTCTCGCCCTCCTTCTTCGCCTCGATCACCCCGGTCGCGGCGCCGTCCACGAAGAGGAGGTAGTCGGCGCGTCCGTGCGGCGGCCGCATGACGAACTCGCGGACGGCGACGCCGCGCGCGGCGGAGAGGTTCGCGCGCGACGCGTCCTGTACGACCCAGCCCGCGGCGGCGAGCTGCCGGTCGATCTCGACGCGGGCCTTCGCCTCGGGAGTCAGGTATGCGAGCTCGCCGTCGGCCACAGGCCGAATCTTCCCTGACGCAGAGGGCGAGGCAAGCGTCGCGCCCCTACACGTCGAGGCCCACGAACTCGTCGACGGTCATGCCCGCCGCGCGCAGGAGCGCTCGTAGGAGCCCTCTGTCGAGGGCTCGGTGCTGCGGGATCGACAGCGTCACGGGAACTCCGGTGCGGGTCATCATCACGTGGCTCCCCCTCCGGCGCGCGACGACCCAGCCCGCCCTCTCGAACCGTCGCACGGCTTCCGCGCCGGATACGACGGGAAGGCCGGCCACGTCGGTAGGTCAGACCGCGAGCTCGACGATCTCGACGGAGCGACGGCTCGGGCCCGACTCGGCTTCCACGTCGAGCCAGCCTTCGATCGCCTCCCGAATGTTCACGATGGCATCCGCTCGATCGCGTCCCTGGCTCACGCAGCCCGGAAGCTCGGGACACTCGGCGACGACGTATCCGTCTTCACCCGGGTAGAGAACGACGCGCACCGTCACTCCGCGCGATGGTAACCCCGGATCGAGGCGCTCGAAAGTGTCCGACTCGGCCATGTTGCTCAGGCGGTCGCGGGCTCGAAGCGGAGCTTCTCGAGGCGCTCCGGCACCCGCGTCGGGTAGTCGCGCGTGAAGCACGCGCGGCAGACCGCGTCCTCGGGAAGCGTCGTCGCCTCCTGCATCCCCTCCACCGAGAGGTAGTGGAGCGAGGTCGCGCCGACGAGCACGCGCATCTCCTCGACCGAGCGGTGCGCGGCGGCGAGCTCGTCCTCGTCGGCCATGTCGATGCCGTAGAAGCACGGGGAGACGACGGGCGGCGACGAGATGCGGACGTGCACCTCGGCGGCGCCGGCGTCGAAGAGCATCTGCACGAGCTGGCGCATCGTCGAGCCGCGCACGATCGAGTCGTCGACGGCGACGATCCGCTTGCCTTCGACCTCGTCGAGCGGGTTGAACTTCATGCGGATTCCCTGGTCGCGCATCCCCTGCTCAGGCTGGATGAAGGTGCGCGCCACGTACCGGTTCTTGATGAGCGCCTCGTTGAACGGGATCCCGGACGCCTTCGAGAAGCCGATCGCGGCCGGAGTCCCCGAGTCGGGGATGCCGATCACGAGGTCGGCCTCGACCGGCGCCTCCTGCGCGAGCCGCTCGCCCATGCGCACCCGGGCGCCGTGCACCTCCACCCCGGCGAGGCGCGAGTCGGGCCGCGCGAAGTACACGTGCTCGAAGATGCAGAGCGCGTTGCGGCCGGCCGGCACCGCCTGCATCGTGCGCAGGCCCTCCTCGTCCACGCGCACGATCTCGCCGGGGCGGACGTCGCGGACGGCCTCGGCCCCGATGAGGTCGAGCGCGCAGGTCTCCGACGCGACCACCCAGTCCTCGCCGAGCTGCCCGAGCGTGAGCGGGCGAAACCCGAGCGGGTCCCGGAAGGCGACGAGCGTCCCCTCCGAGAGCGCGACGATCGAGTAGGCGCCCTCGAGGCGACGCATCGCGTTCGCGACGGCCTCGAGCAGCGGGGCGGGGTCGTGGGCGACGAGGGCGGCGATGACCTCGGAGTCGGAGCCCGACCGCAGGCGGATCCCGTCCGAGCGGAGCTCCTCCCGGAGCTCCTCGACGTTCACGAGGTTGCCGTTGTGGCCGAGCGCAATCGTGCGGGCGCGCCCGTGGTGGATGAGCGGCTGCGCGTTCGCCCAGCGGTTCGCCCCGGTCGTCGAGTAGCGCGTGTGCCCGATCGCGATCTCGCCGGGGAGCGCCTGCAGCTGCTGCTCGTTGAAGACGTGCGCGACGAGGCCCATCTCCCGGAGGACGGTGAGCCTCCCGCCGTCGGACACCGCGATGCCCGCCGACTCCTGCCCGCGGTGCTGGAGCGCGAACAGGCCGAAGTACGCGAGACGCGAGACGTCGCGCTCCTCCGACCGGATCCCGAAGACGCCGCACATCAGTCGTGCGCCAGACCGGGATTCGAGCGCGCGAATCCCGGTCGCGCGAAGACCCCTGAAGGCGTCCGCTTCGCGGCCGCAACGTGTGCGCCGATCACGATCGGCTCTCCGATTCGTAGGCCTCCCTGAGGGCCGCCACCTCCACCCCCAGCAGGGTACCGCCGCCGACGGTCCCGATCCGCCGCAGGGGCACCCCGACCTCGTCCGCGAGCGCTTCGATCTCTCCCGCGACCTCGGGCGCGCACGAGACCACCGCGCGGCCGCCGACCT
>CAZODN010000082.1:0-12689 GCA_964578545.1 uncultured Gaiellales bacterium | reverse complement strand
TGTTAAGCGCGCCGCCAGCGTTCGTCCTGAGCCAGGATCAAACTCTCCGTGAAGAGACCTGTCGCCCCCGGCGCCGGCGAAGCCGGACGGCGGGGACAGTCTTTTCGCTTCGAGCTCGATGCTCGATCGTCTTCCAAAGGAAAAGAAGACGGGTTCATTCCTCCCGCATGCTGACGCCCGCGAGAGGTCTCGACGTTTCACGCTGTTGAGTTTTCAAAGACCACGCCGCCCGGCTCGCTGGCTCGGGGTGGCAAGAAAAAGCCTCCGACTCGCGCCAGAGGCCCTCGGGATCGGTACAAGCTGGTCGTATCCGCTCGGCCGAAGGCTCTCCAGTCGTCGAGTGACAGACTTCTCTGCCCTCCTCTCGGAGAGCGGGACAGATGGTAGCACACCGTCTCCCACCACGGTCAACGACGCCGCGGGCGTCGACATGCCCGTCAGGCGACGAGCCGCACGAACCGCCGCTTCCCCGCCTGGAGCACCGCGCCCGCGAGCCGGTCGCGCGGGACGTCGAGCTCCATGACGGCCTCTCCCTCCACCCTGACACCCCCCTGCGCGATCAGGCGCCGCGCCTCGCTCGTGGAGAGGCCGAAGCACGCGGCGAGCACCCCGGGGACGTGCACGGGGTCGCCTCCCGGCAACGTGAAGGACGGGATCTCCTCGGGAGCCCGCCCCTCCCTGACCACGCGCGTGAAGTGGTCCTCGGCGGCGCGTGCGGCGGCGTCACCGTGAGAGCGGGCGACGATGCGCCTGGCGAGCGCGAGCTTCGCCTCGAGTGGATCGGCGTCCGCGGCGAGCTCCTCCTCGAGCACGAGGCGGTACCACTCCGCGAGCAGGTCGTCGGAGATCCGCATCGTGCGTCCGAACTGCTCCTCGGGAGGGGCCGTCAGCGGGATGTTGTTCCCGAGCGACGAGCTCATCTTCTCCCCGTCCCAGGACACGAGGAGGGGCGTCGTGAGCACGACCTGCGGCTCGAGGCCGTACGCCTGCATCACGTCGCGCCCGGCCAGCAGGTTGTAGAGCTGGTCGGTGCCGCCGAGCTCGACGTCGGCCTCGACCGCGACCGAGTCGTACGCCTGCATGAGCGGGTACAGGAGCTCGGAGACGGAGATCGGCTCGCCGGCCCCGTAGCGGTTCGCGAAGTCGTCGCGCTCGAGCATCTGCGCGACGGTCATCATCCGCGTGAGCCGGATCACGTCCGCGAAGCCCAGCCCGGCGAGCCACTCGCTGTTGAACCGGATCTCGGTGCGGTCGGGATCGAGGATCTGGAACGCCTGCTCTGCGTACGTCCGGGCGTTCCGGTCGATCTCCTCCTCGGAGAGGATCGGCCGCTCCGCGGAACGACCCGAGGGATCGCCGATCCGCGTCGTGTAGTCGCCGATGATCAGGACGCCGACGTGCCCCTCGTCCTGGAAGGCGCGCATGCGTTGGAGCGGGATCCCGCGTCCCACGTGGATGTCCGGGGAGGTGATGTCGATCCCGAGCTTGACGCGGAGCGGACGGCCCAGCGCGAGCTTGGCCTCGAGCGCGCCCGCGGGCAGGACGTGGACCGCGTTCCGCGTGAGCTCGGCGATCCCCATGCTCAGACCGCTCTCGTGACGTGCGCCCGCGTTACCTCGCCTGGAGCACGGCACCCGAGGAGGGCGAGCGCGTTCGCGGTCTCCTCACGCAGGATCTCGAGCACGCGCGCCACGCCCTCTGCGCCACCGAAGCCGAGACCCCATAGCACCGGACGGCCGACGAGCACTGCGGACGCTCCGAGCGCGAGCGCCATCACGACGTCCGCGCCGCGGCGGACTCCGCCGTCGAGGTAGACCTCCGCGCGGCCGCCGACCGCCTCGACGACCTCGGGCAGCGCCTCCAGCGAGGCGATCGCCCCGTCGAGCTGGCGCCCGCCGTGGTTCGACACGACGACGCCCGACGCGCCGTGCTCGCAGGCGAGGACCGCATCCTCACCCGTCACGAGGCCCTTGACGACGACAGGGACGCCCCACTTTTCCACCAGCTCGCTCACGTAGTCCCACTCGAGCCCCGCGTCGAGGAGCCCGAGCGAATGGTGGCCCTCCCGCTCCCCACCACGTGCCCGGGCGGCGACGATCGCCGGGACGGCGTCCTCCGGCGCCTCGAAGCCGGCGCGCGCCTCACGATGGCGGATCCCGTAGACCGGGAGGTCGGCAGTGAGGACGAGCGCCGTGTACCCCGCCTCCAGCGCCTCGGCGATGACCCGGTCGCTCACCTCGCGGTCGCGGAACACGTAGATCTGGAGCCACCGCGGAGCGCCGGGCGCCGCTGCCGCGATGTCGGCGGGCGTCGCCGTCGCGACCGTGGAGACGCACATGAGCGTCCCGGCCGCGGCCGCCCCGCGGGCGGTCGCGAGCTCGCCCTCCTCGTGAGCGACCTGCTGGAACGCCATGGGCGCGACGAGAACCGGCATCGACACGGGAGTCCCGAGCACCGTCGTCTCCAAGGCGACGGCGGACACGTCGACGAGGACGCGGGGTCGGAGCCGGAAGCTCGAGAACGCCTCGCGGTTCCAGCGCAGCGTGCGCTCGTCGCCGGCACCGCCCGCGATGTACCCCCACGCGTCGGGCGGGAGCGCGGCCTCGGCCATGCGCTCGGCGTCGTCGAGGGTCAGGAGCGTCTCCACGGTCGCGGAGCCTACCGCCTTGCCCCGCCTCCCTCCGACACGCAGTCCGCCGAGCTAGAACGGATAGGGAGCGAGGCTCCACGCAGCCGCGGCGTACCAGAGCCCGAACCCGAAGCTCGCAACGCCCAGAGCCGGTACGAGCGAGATCGATACGACTGCGACAGGTCGGGCCGAGAGCGCGATCCCGAGCCCCGCCGTCACGGCAGTCATCGACACGGCCGTGAAGAGCGCGAGCACGAGAAGCGAGGCGACCGCGACCGTCTCCGAGGGCATCGCCGCGAGGAGCAGGATGCCCACTCCCGCGCTTCCCCCGATGCCGTGGACGAGACCGACCGCGAAAGCACCGACCGGCGTGCGCACGGGGTGCCGATGGCCCTGCTCCTCG
Organism: uncultured Gaiellales bacterium; assembly: GCA_964578545.1. Taxonomy (GTDB): domain Bacteria; phylum Actinomycetota; class Thermoleophilia; order Gaiellales; family Gaiellaceae; genus GMQP-bins7. The sequence goes on along the minus strand of CAZODN010000082.1, from coordinate 9,657 downwards.
TGCGGATGCGCATGGAAGTCGAAGTACCCGTGGCGCCAGCGAACGATGAGCCTGAGGCCGAGGAACACGATGAGTCCGGCGACCACGGTCTCCGCACCCTGTTGCAGCCGCTCGGGGAGGTAGCGCTGGGCGAGCAGGATCGGAATCCCGAGCGAGACGAGCGTGACCGCGTGGCCCGCACCCCACCACGCGCCGAGCCGCGCCGCCTCGCGACCGGCGCGCTCGCGCTGCGCCGCCACGAGGCTCGTCATCGCCGCCACGTGGTCGGGGTCGGTCGCGTGCCGGAGCCCGAGGAGCACGGCGACGACGAGCACGACTCCGACGGACGCTCCCTCGGACAGTCCCGCAAGCCAGTCGTCGAGCCCGAACATGCCGCTTGTTCGCTCCTGCGCCCCGTTCGGTTCGGATCAGATGACGGCCGGGAGCGCGCGCGCGGTGAGGGCGACTCCGACGGCGAGGACGAGGACGGCGCTTGCGGCGGGTAGCGCGCGGATGAGAGGCCCGTCGAGGGAGAGCTTGCCGAACGTACGCCGCGCGAAGACCGCGACGAGCCCGATCGAAGTGATCGTCCCCGCGAGCCCGACGCTGAAGGCGAGGATGAGCGCGAGCCCCAGCGAGAGACGGTGGAGAGCGATCGAGGAGAGCAGGACGACGAGGGCCGACGGGCAGGGAAGGAGCCCCGCGGCGACTCCGACGCCGAAGATCCCCTTCGACGTCAGCCCCTCGGAGTGGTGGTCGTGGTCGTGGTCGTGGTGGTGGTGCCCTCCCCGTCCGGCGCGCCCTGCCCGCAGTCGCCGGTGGAACACCGAGACGCCGACGCCGACGACGAGAAGCCCGGAGACGAGCGTCAGCCAGGGGTAGAGCGTCTCCGGCACCACGAGCTCCGAGAGGCCGAGCGTGACGAAGCCCAGGCAGAACACGCCCGCCGTGTGTGCGACCGTCACCGTTCCGCCGAGCATGAAGGCGTGCCGTGGCGTTCCCCGCGTACCGACGAGGTACGCCGCGACCAACGCCTTGCCGTGTCCTGGGGTCAGGGCGTGCACCGCTCCCCAGAACGCCGCGACGAGAAGCGAGAGCAGCAGCACTCCGAGGGAGAGCTCGCCCTGCACGACGAGCGATTCGAGGCCGCCTCTCCCCCGCTCCAGCGCGGACACGGGTGCGAGCGTCGGTGGCACGCCGGGCGACGTTCCGAGCACGACGGTCGCGCTCGCAGTCGTCACGTCGAGCGGCGATCTCAGAAGCTGGGACGGGTAGGTGCGCAGCTCGTCGCTCTCGCTCTCGGCGGGCACGTCCGAGCCAGTCACGCGCGCGCCGTCGCGCGCGCGGAGCGTCACCTCCCGCCAGCCGATCCGCGCGGGGAGCACCCGATCCCGGAAGGCGAGCCTGCGACCGCCTCCCTGTGCCTCGTAGACGGCGTCGAGCCGCAACGTCGGAAGCCCGCCGGACCCGCGCCTCTCCGTGAGGCGGCGGGAGACGATGCGGAGGGGCGCACGGCGCCCGTCCAGCGTGAGCTCGAGCTCCCGGGCCAGGCGGGCCGCATACCCGGGCCTCCGGACCTCGCCCCTGAGCTGGTAGGTCGGGATCTCGGCGAGGTCGAGTACATAGCGGACGAAGACCGTGTCGCCGGCGAGCTCGATGCCCGCATAGCGGTTCACCGTGAAGTTGCCCAGCGGGTGCGCGTTAGCGCCCGCAGGCAACACCAGGGCGCTCAGCACCCCGAGCGCAGCGAGGGCGAGGAGCAGCCGCTTCATTGCGACAACCTCTCGGCGACGGGCGTCCAGCGGAGCGAGAAGGTCGGGTTCGCCGCGAGCGCCTGCCGGAACCACGGTCGGCCCGCTGCGTCTCCCGCGAGACAGCGCTCGATCATCCCCCGGTGGAAGAGGAAGAGCCCGTCCTTCGTCCCGAGCTCGAGCGCACGCTGCGACCACGCGCGTGCCTCGGCGCAGCGGCCGGTGCGATACAGGCCCCAGGCGACCACGTCGGCCGCCGCGACACCTGGTGCGGCACGATAAGCGGCGCGTGCGCGCGCAAGCGCGGTCTCGGGACGGATGCCGTGGTCGAGGTCGAAGAGCGCGGTCTGCAGGTCCGTCCGGACGCCGTTCGCTGCGAGTAGCCGCTCGAGCGTGGAGAGGAGCGCGTACGCGTGCCGGGCCTCGGCAGGCCGGTCGCTTCGCGCGAGCGCGTCGCCCAGGAGGACGGCGTACTCCGGGAGCGGCAGCCGATCGACGACCCGTCTCAGCGACGCAGCGGCCTCCCCGAAGCGCCCGCGTGCGGCGGCGACCCGAGCACGGCCGGCGAGCGCGTGCACGTATCCGGGCGAGAGGTCGAGAGCGCGCCGGAACGCCGCGTCCGCGGCAGCGAGCCTTCCTGCGGCGACGAGGAGCGTTCCGTACCGGGTCAGACCCCAGGCCTCCTGCTCGGGAATGGCCGAGCCGGCTTCGATCGCGAGCTCCATGGCGTCGAGCGCACCCTCCATCCGCCCGAGGAGTTGACGGGCCGTCGCGACGCGCGCGTACGCGCCGATGCTGGGGCCCATCGCGGCCAGGCGGTCGTAGGCCGCGAAGCCCTGCCGGTAACGCCCGGTCGCCACCAGCGCATCTCCCAGCGCGGCCTTCGCGACGGGATTCCCCGGTTCGAGCGCCAGCGCTCGGCGCGCGAGAGGCACAGCTGCTCCGAAGCGGTGCTGCGTGACCGAGAGCTGCGCGAGGCCCGAGAGAGCGAGCGCGTCGGCCGGATCGAGCTCGAGCGCGCGACGAAGCGCCTCCTGCGAGCGCGGGAGCCACGACGCGTCCGCAGTCTCCCTGGCGACCTGTTGGTAGGCGAGCCCGAGGAGCGTGAGACCACGGGAGTCGTCCGGATGGGACGAGACCGAGCGCTCGAGCCTGCGAACGACGCCTCTCGACGACCCGGCCGAGACCTCGGCGACGAGCCGTCCGACGTCCTCCGTCCGGTCGACACGCGCGGCCGACCCACCTCCCGGCCCGTCTCCGAGGAGCGCGACCGCGAGGACGCCCGCGAGCGCGGCGATGCCGATCGTGACGCGGCGTCTCACGGTGGTTCTTCGTCCGGCGAGCCCGCTCGGTTCGGTCCATGCGAAGGGCGGCCGTCGGCCGCCCTTCGCACTCAGCCGCGACGCTAGTGAGGTGTCGCGAGGTAGGGGAACGCCGCGCGGAACGCGCGATCGTTCCTCGAGACGCAGTCGGTCTTGACCGCGCCTTCGGTGATCAGGCCGAGCTCGGCGTCGATCACATCGTCGGCGAGCCGGCGGCCGTTGAGGAAGCCGTCGGACTTCGCCGTGTCGAACGTCAGGATGTCCGGCAGGAGCACGTCCGCGAGGCCCGCGATCTTCTTGGCGTCGTCCGACGTGTCGTCACCGGCGCCGTCGTTGAGCGAGAACAACACCTGCAGCGAGTCGACGACCTCGGCGCGGAACTTCGCCTGGTCGTTCTTCGGCTGCCCGGCGTTGAACTGGTTCTTCAGGTACGGCTCCGTCTTCTCGAACGGGTTCTGCGGGATGAAGACCGTGTTGATCGCCGGTCGCCCCATGCGGTCGATCTGCTTCGAGCCGACCGTGGTCGCGGACCAGACGCCGATCTGCGACGAGCCCGGCCGCGTGAGCATCGAGGCGGGGAGCTCGAGGACGATCGCGGACACGTTCTTCCGGGCGAAGAAGTCCGTCCGCGGGCTCGTGCACCCGAGGAACGACTTGCCGGGCTCCTTCGACAGGATGTCGAGGTAGCCGCCGAGGTCGAAGAAGAACGGGTCGTCGCGCAGCCCCGCGTAGGCGCGTACCGCGCCCCGACGGTTGACCGCAACGGCCTTCCCCGGGCTGGTCCTTCCGCTGACCACGACCTCACCGTTCCTGGTGACGGTCATGGTCTGGACGCCGGCTGCGTTCGGCTTCGAGAACGAGACGCCGAGATTGACGTCCGCGACCGCATCCCGGTCGTTGTCGACGCGGAACCAGTACGTGACGGCCTTCGTCCGTGCGACGGAGGGTGCGCCGCTCGCGAACACCGGGCGCTTCCCGGGCGCCGTGAGGCCGTTGACGTTCATGGCCAGGACCGTGTTCCCGCTCCTGGACCGCCAGGCGTACACGTCCGTCAGGTCGAGCTGGAAGTTGCCGCCCGGCGGCATGAGACCGGGCGCGTCGACGTGGTCGGCAGCCGCGGACGGACGCGGGCCGCCCGTGACGGCGGCGGCAAGGGCGGCGGCGACGGCCGAGACCGCCAGTGCCACGAGGATCACACGTGTCATGCGTCACTCCTTGGGTCGGTTGACGGCGCCTATTCGCACGGCCAGCACATCCGGTTCGGTCGGCTGGAGAGCCGAACCGGAGCGTCGTCGCCGGCGAACAAGGCCGATGACGGTCGGATCCACGGTGCTAGCGTTGCCCGGTTCGCCGAACGGCTCCGCGATGCGAAAGCAGCACGCTCATCTGTCCGACGAAGCGCTGGTCGCGCTCGTCGCGCGCGGGGACGAGTACGCGCTCGCCGAGCTCTACGACAGGGTCGGGCGGATCGCGTACGGGCTCGCGCTGCGCGTGCTCCGCGACGAGCGCCACGCCGAGGACGCCGTGCAGGAGGCCTTCCTCGCGGTCTGGCGCACGGCGGCAGCGTTCCGGCCGGAGCGCGCGAAGGCGAGCACCTGGATCCTGACGCTCGTCCATCGCCGCGCGGTCGACCTCGTGCGTCGCGAGGAGCGCCGCCGCGCCGAGCCGCTGGCCGAGGACACGGTGGCACGGTCCGTCGATGCGGCGACCGACGAGGCCGCCTGGCTGCGCTTCGAGCGCGAGCGAGTTCAGGAGGCGCTCAGGAGCCTTCCCGACGCCCAGCGCGAGGCCCTCGAGCTCGCCTACTACGGAGGCTTCTCGCAGGCCCAGCTCGCGGAGAGGCTGGGAGTCCCACTGGGTACGATCAAGAGCAGGATGTTCGCGGGCCTGTCACGCCTGCGCGAGCTCCTCGACGAGTCAGGCTCGGAAGGATCATGGAGACCGGAATTCACGAGCTGACAGCCGGCTACGCGCTGGGTGCGCTCGACCCGCAGGAACGGCGAGCGTACGAGGAGCACCTCGCCGACTGCGAGAGTTGCCGCGAAGAGCTCGCGGCGTTCGCGCAGGTCACGGAGGCGCTCGCCGTCGCGGCGGCAGGCCCGGCGCCTCCGCCCGCGCTCCGCGAGCGCATCCTCGAGAGCGTCCGGGCCGAGCCGCACATGGTCATCCCGCTCGAGCCCCAACGCCGGCGCACGGCGCCCGTCCTCGCGGCGGTGGCGGCGGTCGCGGCGGTACTCGCGATCGGAGCCGGCCTGTGGGCCGCGAGCCTTGCGGTAGAGCTCGACGACACGCGCTCGGCCCTCGAGCACGAACGGGACGTCGCGTCCGTCCTCGCCGATCCCAACGCACGCACGATCGCGCTCCAGGAGGGCGACGGCCGCCTCGTCGTCGCGCCCGACGGCCGCGCGGCGCTCGTGCTTCGCGACGTCGCGCCCGCACCGTCGGGCAAGACGTACCAGATGTGGATCGTCGCCCACGGCGGGACGCCGCGGAGCGCAGGCCTCTTTCCGGGAGGGGAGCCGATCGACATCCTGCGGGTCGACGGCACCGTCCAGGAGGGAGACGTCGTCGCGGTGACGATCGAGGACGCAGGGGGCGCGGACGCCCCCTCCTCCGAGCCAGTCATCGGCTCCCAGCCCGCCTGACCCGTGCTCGCGGGGCACTCGCGCGCTCGGAGCTAGACTTCGAGTCCCTTGCGGGTTCGGAGAGAGAAGGGGCCGCCGCAGAAGCGGCGGCGGGTTCGCAAGCGGCGCCTCGCTGCGCTGCTCGGCGTTCTCCTCGTCCTCGCGGCACTGTCGTTCACGTTCGGTCTCGTGAGCGCCGTCGCGAGCGAGATCCCCTCCCTCGATCCGGCCGCGCAGCGCTCGGACGTCGACTCCGTCGTCTACGCCTCGAACGGGCGCACGGTGCTCGCCGTCCTCCGCGGGGACGAGAGCCGCGTGCTCGTCGGCACCGACGACATCGCGCCGATCATGCGCCAGGCGATCGTCTCCGTCGAGGACCAGCGCTTCTTCGAGCACAAGGGCATCGACCTGCGGGGCGTCGCGCGCGCGCTCTGGCAGGATCTCCGCCACGGGGAGATCGTCGAGGGCGGGTCGACGATCACGCAGCAGTTCGTCAAGAACGCCTACATCCGCAACGAGCGGACGCTCGCGCGGAAGGTGCGCGAGGCCGCGCTCGCCTGGCAGCTCGAGCAGCGCTGGAGCAAGGACCGCATCCTGACCGCGTACCTCAACACGATCTACTTCGGGCACGGGGCGTACGGGATCCAGCAGGCCGCGCGTACGTACTTCAAGAAGAACGCCGATGAGCTCGACCTCGCCGAGGCGGCCCTGCTCGCGGGCATCCCCGCCGACCCGACGCTCTACGACCCCGCGGCGAACCCCGAGAACGCGAAGGCCCGGCGCCGGCACGTCCTCCGCCTCATGTACGAGCAGGGGAAGATCACGCGGGCCGACCTCCGCGAGGCGTCCGCGGCCGCGCTCCCCGCGGCAGAGGACATCCGCCTCCCGGGCACGCAAGGCCCGGCCCCGTACTTCCTCAACTACGTGAAGGACGAGCTGGTCGACCGGTTCGGCGCCGGCCGCGTCTTCGGCGGGGGCCTGCGCGTGACGACGACGATCGACCTGGCGCTCCAGGAGCGGGCGCGGGAGGCGGTGGAGAAGGTCCTGCCCGACCCCGACGGGCCGGCGGCGGCGCTCGTCGCGATCGACCCAAAGACCGGCGCCGTGCGCGCCATGGTCGGCGGGCGGAGCTTCCTCAAGAGCCAGTTCAACCTCGCCGCCCAGTCGCGGCGCCAGCCGGGCTCGGCGTTCAAGCCGATCGTGCTCGCCTCGGCCATGCGCCATGGCATCTCGCCCGCGACCGAGCTCGACTCGAAGCCGGTGGAGATCGACGCGGGCGACCGGATCTGGCGGGTGACGAACTACGACGAGACGTACCTCGGCCGCGCGTCTCTCTCGCGCGCGATGGTCTCGTCCGACAACACGGTGTACGCGCGCCTCACCGACATCGTGGGGCCGAGGGCGATCGTGCGCACGGCGCACGCGCTGGGCATCCGGAGCCCGCTCGACGCGTACTTCTCCATCGGCCTCGGCTCGCTCGCCGTGAACCCGCTCGAGATGGCCCGCGCGTACGCGACGATCGCGAACGACGGCAGGCGGATGGACAGCTCGCTCTTCGGGAACTCGCCGCGCGTCGTCGAGAGCGTGGAGCGGATCCAGTCGCGCGAGGTCGAGGTCAACGAGCCGGTCCCCACGCAGGCGCTCGAGGAGGGCCATGCCGAGACGCTGACCCAGATCCTCGAGGACGTCGTCCAGTCGGGAACGGGGCGGCGCGCCGCGATCCCGGGCGTGCAGGTGGCCGGCAAGACCGGGACCACGGACAACTACGGCGACGCCTGGTTCGTTGGCTACACGCCCGACCTCGTCGTGGCGGTCTGGGTCGGCTACCCCGACGAGCTGCGGCCGATGCTCACCGAGTACCACGGCGAGCCGGTCGCGGGCGGCACGCTGCCCGCCGAGATCTGGCGCGCGTTCGTCTCGAAGGTCGAGGAGGGCGACGGCACCGAGGCCTTCGACCTCCCGCCGTACCTCGGCGGCTCGTCGACGTGGGTCGTGAAGCGGAACGGCCGCTGGCAGCGCGACAACGGCTACTGCCGCGGCTCGCAGCTCCTCGTGTACTTCACTGGCCGGGCGCCCGACGCGGAGGCCGACTGCAAGCCGAACGAGGTCGCGGTTCCACTCGTCCTCGGCCTCACCGCAGACGGAGCGGCCGCCCGGCTCGCCCAGCAGCCGCTCGACGCGCGGATCGTCTACAAGCCCGCGAAGACGGGATCGCTCCCCGGGGTCGTCGTCGACCAGTTCCCGCGCGGCGGCGGGCTCTCGGCCGGCGACGAGGTGACGCTCGTCGTCTCCCGGGCGCGCGACGGCGTCCTGCCGAACCTCGTCGGGTCGCGTATCGAGGACGTGGGTCGCGAGCTGAAGCGGCTGCGTCTGAAGGCGACGGCGGAGACGGCCCCCGGACGCTCGGGGATCGTGCTCCGACAGTCCCCGAGGCCGGGCGTGGCCGTCGCGCCCGGGCTCACCGTCAGGATCGTGGTCGGGGACGGCTCACGAACGCGGAGCCCTTGAGCGCGTAACGCCAGTGGAGCTCCGCGGCGCGGGTGACGCCGACCCGTGGAGCAGTCACGACCTCCGGGGACGACACGGGCGGGCGGAGCTCGAACGGCGGGGCGTCGAGCGCGAGGCCGTCGTGAGCGCCGGTGACGCCGAGGGCCTGCGTGAGCCGACCCGGGCCGGAGCAGAGGAGCCGGAGGTCGTCCACGCCGCGCCGGGTGCGCATCGCCTCGATCCCCTGCACGGGCTCCAGAGCCCGGAGGAGGACGGCCGCGCCGACTCCCTCGTCACCACAGACGACGTTCGCGCACCAGTGCACGCCGTACGAGCGGTACACGTAGAGGCGTCCGGGAGGCCCGAACATCGCGGCGTTCCGCCGCGTCCTCCCGCCGAACGAGTGGCTGGCTGGGTCGTTGGCGGCGTACGCCTCGGTCTCGACGATCACTCCACCCACACCGTCGACGACGAACGTCCAGCCCACGAGCTCCCGTGCAGCCTCGTGGACGCTCCGGGCGAGGACCTCGCGGAGCCCGGACGTCACTCGTCGAAGAGCTGCGGGTGCTGCGCGGCGGCGCGGCCTCGCCGCCGGCGCACCTCGGCGACGACCGCCGTCGCCTCGGCCATGTCCTCGAGGATGGTCTGCTCCGTGCGCGAGGCGACGATCGGGTCGGGGATGCCGTCGACCCACACGAGGGTTCGCTTGCCGTGCCCCCGCTCCTCGCCGGTGATCGGCTCGAGCGCGTAGATCTTGTCCGCGCGCGCGTACTTCCCGAAGCCGAGGAACACCATCTTCGCCGCCGACATCAGCGTGAGTATGACGCCGCGAGCAGGCGCACGAGAGCCCCGTCCAGGCGCGCGAGGTCGCGGGCGGCGCCGGGCGTGAGCCGCGGGACGGCGTGCTCGAGGGAGTCGAGGATGGTGAGCCTCGTCTCCGGGCGGGCCGTCACGAACGCGAGCGTGTCCGCGAGCGGGAGGTACTTGTCCCAACGGGCCACCACGAGCTCCACGGGTGCCTCGATCGACCCGGCCCCACGCGTTGCGGAGAGCGAGGCGAGCGACCCGCGAGCCTCGGCCGGGAGGGCGGCGAGGAGCTCGTCGAAGCGGCGCGGATCGCGGTTCGCGAAGAGCTCGAGCGTCGCCCGCACGCCCGCGTCCGACACCGAGTCGCGGAGCGCGTCCAGTTCCTCGAGCGGGTCGCTCGCGTAGTCGGGCAGCGCACGCAACCGCTCGAGGACGGCGTCGCGATCCCGACCCGGCGGCAGAGACGCGACCACCGAGCGCGCGCAGACGAGCTGGAAGAAGCCCTGCGTCCGGAAGGGCACGAGCACGCCGCCCTCGCGCCGGAACCCCGTGGTGACGAAGCGGAGCGCTTCTTCGAGGTCGCAGACGGGAGCCATCGCCAGGACGGCCGTGACGAGGCCCGCGAGCTCGGCCGCAGCGGCCGTGCGGAGCGCGAGCGTCGCGCCGCCGGAGACGCCGGCGAGCGCG
>CAZODN010000081.1:0-12794 GCA_964578545.1 uncultured Gaiellales bacterium | reverse complement strand
GGAGCGGGCGGTCGGCGCCCTGGCGCTCGGCTGACGGGACGCGAGGCCGAAGCGCGGCGAGCTCGAGCCCCTCGGGCGCACTCGGCGCGAGCGCGACCGCGTCCTCGGGAGCCCCTCGGTCTAGCCGCCGCCGTAGATCGAGACGGGCAGCTCGAGGGTCATCTCCTCTCCCGAGGGGATCTCGGCCTCCAGCCGCTCGATGATGTCCCGTGCGCCAGGAGCCGCAGCGAGCAGGCGCCGCTCGACCTCCTCGGTCGAGTCGAGCTGCAGCAGCTCCTGCTTGAACGGCTTCGGGAAGCGGCCGTGGCCGAGGTACCAGCCGTAGAACTTCTTGAGGAAGCCGCTCGCGCGGCGCTCGCCGAGCTCCCGCACGGTCTCGCGGACGAAGAGCACGAGCTCGGCAGCGACCTCCTCGCGGGTCGGTGCGCGCGTGTCGCCGTCGACGATCTCGCGCAGCGCCCAGGGGTTGCCCTGCGCGCCACGTCCGACCATCACCGCGGCGGCGCCCGTCGTCGCGAGGACCGCCTGGGCCCGCGCGCGGGACGTGATGTCGCCCGAGGCGACCACCGGGACGTCCACGAGCGAGACGAGCTCCGCGGTGAGCGAGTGGTCGGCGGTGCCCGTGTACATCTGCTCGGCGGAGCGAGGGTGCAGCGTGAGGGAGGCAGCGCCGGCCTCGACCAGGCGCGGGCCGAGCTCGAGGCAGGCGCGGGAGCCGTTCCGGACACCGCGCCGCAGCTTCACCGTCACCGGGACGTCGACCGCCCCGGCGACGGCCTCGACGATCGCGCACGCCCGGTCGCCGTCCTCGAGCAGGTGGGCGCCGGCGCCCGTCTTCGTGACCTTCTTGACCGGGCACCCGAAGTTGAGGTCGACGATGTCCGCCCCGACCGCCTCCACCATCCGCGCCGCGTCGGCCATCGCGCGCGGGTCGGAGCCGAAGAGCTGGATCGCGAGCGGGTGCTCGTCGGCCGCGACGCGCAGGTAGCCGAGCGTCTTGGAGTTGCGGTGCTCGATGCCCGCGCAGCTCACCATCTCCGAGCAGACGAGCCCTGCCCCGTAGCGCCGTCCCTGGCGCCGGAACGCCTGGACGGAGACCCCTGCCATGGGAGCGAGGACGAGGCGCGTCGGCACCTCGACCGGGCCGATGCTCCAGGGCTCTCGGAGGTCGATCACGATGCCGAGATGGTACTGACGGCTCGTTTGACGTTCGGCCAACGCCCTCGCTACCATTCCCGGCCGTCGTCGGGGCCGGCCGTGGCCCCGCACTCTCGTCTCTGGAGGCGCTTTCGTGAAGGACGTGATCCTCACTCCCGAGGGCTATGAGCAGCTGAAGGCCGAGCTCGACACGCTGCGCGGGGAGAAGCGCCGTGAGGTCGCCGAGCGCATCGCTGCCGCCCGCGAGTTCGGCGAGATCGCCGAGAACGCCGAGTACGACGACGCGAAGAACGAGCAGATGATGCTCGAGCACCGCATCGCCCAGCTCGAGGAGCGCCTCGCCAACGCCCAGGTCATCGACAAGAAGAAGGTCGACACGAGCGTCGTGTCGATCGGCTCGGTCGTGCGGCTGCGCGACGTGGATGCGAAGCAGTCGGTCGAGTACTTCATCGTCGGCTCGGCAGAGGCGAATCCTGCGGAGCAGAAGCTCTCGAACGAGTCGCCGGTCGGGAAGGCGATCATGGGCCGGAAGAAGGGGGAGACGGTCGAGGTCGTCACGCCCCGCGGATCGAAGGTCAAGTTCAAGATCCTGGAGATCAAGGCGGCGTAGCGCCTCCCGCGTCGACTCATCCGCCGCCGGTACTCGTCGCGGCGGCCAAGTAACCTGCGCCGGCGATGACCGCGCCCAAGCGCTTTCCCGACCGGGACGAGATCGCCGTCGTCCGCGCGGACGCCGAGCCGCTCGAGGCCGGCAGCGTCGCCGACACGACTCGCCGCATCGCCGGGCGGGCGATGGCACGCCGCGGGATGGGGAAGCTGGTCTTCCTCGACGTCGTCGACCGCTCGGGGCGCATCCAGGCGATCTGCGACGCCGCGGTCACCGGCGAGATCGACGTCCACCTCGGCGACGTCGTCGGCGTCACGGGCAGGCCGTCGCGCTCGCGCCGCGGCGAGCCGTCGCTCACGGCCGAGTCCGTGGAGGTCCTCTCGCGCAACACGCAGCCCTTGCCGGACACGTTCCACGGGCTGACCGACGTCGAGCTCCGCTACCGCAAGCGCTACCTCGACCTCCTGATGAACGAGGACGCGCGGGAGCTCTTCCTGCTCCGCGCGCGGGTCGTCACGGCAGTTCGGCGGTTCCTCGACGAGGAGGGCTTCGTCGAGGTCGAGACGCCGATCCTGCAGCCGCGCTACGGGGGCGCGTTCGCGAAGCCGTTCGTGACGCGCTCGAACGAGCTCGACAGGGACCTCTACCTCCGCATCGCGACCGAGCTCTACCTCAAGCGGCTCGTCGTCGGCGGGCTCGAGCGCGTGTACGAGCTCGGCAAGGACTTCCGCAACGAGAGCGTGTCGTACAAGCACCAGCCGGAGTTCACGATGCTCGAGTGGTACGAGGCGTACGCCGACTACCGAGACACCATGGATCGGATCGAGGCGCTCGTGGAGCGCGTCGCCGAGGAGACGCTCGGGACGACGAGAGTCACCTTCAAGGGGGCGGAGATCGACCTGAAGGCGCCCTGGGCCCGCGTGCGGTTCACCGACGCGCTCGCGGAGCACGGGCTCTGGCTCCGCGATGCAGACGAGCTGCGCGCGGCGCTCGAGTCGAAGGGCGTCGACACCGGCGCCGACAAGGACTGGCCGCAGCTCGTCGACCACGCGTTCTCCCACTTCGTCGAGCCGGCGCTCGTCCAGCCGACGATCGTCCACGACTACCCGGTCGAGCTCTCCCCGTTCGCGCGCTCGACGGATGGCGACCCGCTCCTCACCGAGCGCTTCGAGTACTTCGCCGGCGGGATGGAGCTCGGCAACGCCTTCACCGAGATCAACGACGCGGCCGAGCAGCAGGCGCGCTTCGACATGCAGTCGGAGCACGTCGAGGGCGAGCGCGGCGATCCGGACTACGTCGAGGCGCTGTCCTACGGGATGCCGCCGACAGGCGGCCTCGGGCTCGGGATCGACCGGCTCGTCATGCTCCTCTCGGGCCGTGAGACGATCCGCGACGTGATCCTCTTTCCGGCTCTGCGGCAGCAGTAGCTACGGTCGCTGGCCCGACGAGCCCGGCAGCGCGACGAGCCCGATCCCCTCGGCGCGTGCGACAGCGGCGACGGCGGGATCGGACGTGGCGACGCTGTCGTCTGGCTCAGCCGAGGCGAGAAGGACGCAGTCGGCCAGCGACAACTCGCACTCCCGGCGTCGGTAGTGTCGGGCACGCATGAGCGCCCCGCGCCAGGCAATGCCCTCGTCGAGCGCGACGACGCGGATGTGCGAGCCCACGAGCTGGCCGAGGTGCTCCGACGTGTCATTGGGTGACCAGCCGTAGAGGCGCATGAGCCGCTCGGATACTTCGAAGAGATTGGCCGTCGCCATTCCGACGTGCTCGGAGCGGATCAGAGCTTCGACTTCGTCCCCTGCCTCCTCCTGCCTGGCGAGTGCCAGCAGGGCGTGCGCATCAAGCAGGATCACGCGTGCGTCCTGCGTTCCAGCGCTCCCACTTCGCCTCCTCGATCTCCCGCTCTTCCTCCCGGGCCAGCCGGCGGGCCTCTTCGCTCGTCGGGCCACGCCCTTCCAGGCTGCCGCGGAACGCGGCGATCGGATCATCGGGAACGGGACTCACGACGATGTGGGTGCCGTTGTCCACGATCACGACGCGCCGGGTGTTCCAGCGGTGGCGAATCGAGGCCGGAACGGACATCTGGCCCGACTTCGTGATGGTGGCGTGGTGCACTGAGAACACGGTACTTCTCAATGTAGCGCGCCGCAATCGTCTTGAGAAGACGTGTCTCTACAAGCTACGCGCGGCCCGCTGCGACCGGAGCTTCCGCGCTCCACGGGAAGTCGATCCAGAGGTCGGTGCGCTTCCAGACGTACTCGCACTTCACGATCGAGGGCGACTTCTCGTACAGCACCGCGCAGCGCACCTCCCCGACGTGGCCCGCGCAGAAGTCCTTCACCAGCGCGAGCGTCCCGCCCGTGTCCGCGACGTCGTCGGCGATGAGCATGCGTTCCGCCTCGAGGTCGACGAGCTCCGGCACCGGCGGGAGGATCATGGGCACGTCGAGCCGCTCGTCGACACCGGTGTAGAACTCGACGTTCATCGTCCACGTGTTCTTGACGTCGAGCGCGTACCCGAGCGCGGCTCCCACGAGCATCCCTCCGCGGGCGATCGAGAGCACGACGTCAGGCTCGTAGCCGTCGTCGGCGACGTGGCGTGCGAGCTCGCGCGCGGCGGCGCCGAACTCGCTCCAGGAGAGGCGCTCGCGCTCGTCGCTCACGGTCGCGCGATCGTACCGCGCTCGCTCAGCCCGTGACTTCGGCGCGCGCCCGCTCGTGCTCGAGAACGCCGGCGAGGATGTCCTCGAGCGTCCGCTCGGGGCGCCAGCCGATCGCGTCGCGGATCTTCGCCGTCGAGGGGATGCGGTGGAGCATGTCCTCGATCCCGATCCCGTACACGTCCTCGTACGCGACGTACTCGATCGCCGAGTCGGAGCCCGTCATCTCGAGCACCCGCTCGGCGAGCGCCTGGATGGAGATGCGCTCCTCCGAGCCGACGTTGTAGATCTCGCCCGAGGCTCCGTTCTCCATGAGGCCCGAGAGCGCGCGAATCGTGTCGGCCACGTGGCAGAAGCAGCGCGTCTGCTCGCCGGTGCCGTGGATCTCGATCGGCTCGCCGGCGAGGGCGCGCTGCACGAACGTCGGGATCACCATTCCGTAGCGCCCGCTCTGGCGGGGGCCGACGGTGTTGAAGAGGCGGACGATGATGCAGTCGAGGCCGTGCTCCTGGTGGTGCGCCAGCGCGAGGAACTCGTCCATCGCCTTCGAGTCCGCGTAGGCCCAGCGCTTCTGCGTCGTCGGCCCGTAGATGCGGCGGTCGGTCTCCTCGAGCGCGCGCTCCTCGCGGTGGTCGCCGTAGACCTCCGAGGTCGAGGCGACGAGGACGCGCTTCCCGAAGCGGTGGCAGTGCTCGAGGACGATCTCCGTCCCGCGCAGGTTCGTCACGAGCGTCTGCACCGGCTGCTCGACGATCAGCCGCACGCCGACCGCCGCCGCGAGGTGGTAGACGACGTCGCACTTGTAGACGAGCTCGTTGACGACCGACCAGTGGAGGACCGAGTCGACGACGAGGTGGAAGTCCTGGCGGTCGCGCAGGTGCTCGACGTTGTCGAGCGAGCCCGTCGAGAGGTCGTCCAGCGCCCACACCTCGTGGCCCTGGTCGAGGAGGAGCTCGGAGAGGTGCGACCCGATGAAGCCGGCACCCCCGGTGATCAGCACTTTGCCCGGCACCGGCGGGGAAGGGTACAGCCGCCGCCGGGCGAACGTGCGTGTGAGACCTGCAACGAGACGAGTCGGCTACGATCCGACCACGGACCTTCGGCCCGGGGGAGAGGCCTTCTCGATCCCGGTTGACACTGAAAGGAGCGTCGAAGGAGTTGTTCGAGCGATTTACCGAGCGGGCGAGGCAGGTCGTCGTTCTTGCTCAGGACGAGGCGCGTGCCCTCAAGCACAACTACATCGGTACCGAGCACATCCTGCTCGGGCTCCTCCGCGAGGAGGAAGGGCTCGCCGCGCGCGTCCTGGAGTCGCTCGACATCACGGTGGAAGAGGTGCGCGCGCAGGTGGCGCGCATCGTCGGCCAGGGCGACGAGGTGACGACGGGCCAGATCCCGTTCACGCCGCGCGCCAAGAAGGTGCTCGAGCTCGCGCTCCGCGAGGCGCTCTCGCTCGGCCACAACTACATCGGCACCGAGCACATCCTCCTCGGCCTCGTGCGCGAGAACGAGGGCGTCGCCGCACGGATCCTCCTCGACTTCGACGCGGATGCGGAGAAGATCCGCAACGAGATCATCCGCATGCTCTCCGGCCCCGGCCGGCGCCAGGCGGGCGCCAGCGCCGCCCCGGGCGAGAAGACGAAGAGCTCGAAGCTCCTCGACCAGTTCGGCCGCAACCTGACGAAGGCAGCCGTCGAGGGCAAGCTCGACCCCGTCGTCGGGCGCCAGACCGAGATCGAGCGCGTCATGCAGATCCTCTCGCGCCGCCAGAAGAACAACCCGGTGCTCATCGGGGAGCCGGGCGTCGGCAAGACCGCGGTCGTGGAGGGGCTCGCAGCCCGCATCTCGTCGGGCCAGGTCCCGGAGCTCCTGAAGGGCCGCCAGATCTACACGCTCGACCTCGCCGCGCTCGTGGCCGGGTCGAAGTACCGCGGCGAGTTCGAGGAGCGCCTGAAGAAGGTGATGAAGGAGATCACCCAGCGCGGCGACATCATCCTGTTCATCGACGAGCTCCACAACCTCGTCGGCGCGGGCGCCGCCGAGGGCGCGATCGACGCCGCCTCGATCCTGAAGCCCGCGCTCGCGCGCGGCGAGATCCAGACGATCGGCGCGACGACGCTCGACGAGTACCGGAAGTACCTCGAGCGCGACGCGGCGCTCGAGCGGCGCTTCCAGCAGGTGCGCGTGGACGAGCCGACGATCGACGAGACCGTGCAGATCCTGCGCGGCCTCCGCGACCGCTACGAGGCGCACCACCGCTGCAAGATCTCCGACGAGGCCCTCTTCGCCGCGGCGTCGCTCGCCGACCGCTACATCCAGGATCGGCACCTCCCGGACAAGGCGATCGACCTCATCGACGAGGCCGGCTCGCGCGTCCGCATCGCGACCATGGCCGCACCTCCGCGCTACCGCGAGCTCGAGGACGAGATCGAGAAGGTGCGCGCGGACAAGGAAGCGGCGATCGAGGCCCAGGAGTTCGAGAAGGCCGCGCAGCTCCGCGACAAGGAGCGCAAGCTCACCCAGAAGAAGAAGGACCTCGAGGAGGACTGGCGCAACCAGGCCGACGAGGAGCAGCCGGAGATCGGCGAGGACGAGATCGCCGACATCGTCTCGATGTGGACGGGCATCCCCGTCTTCAAGCTCACCGAGGCCGAGTCGCAGAAGCTCATCCGGATGGAGGACGAGCTCCACAAGCGCGTCATCGGCCAGCACCAGGCGATCGTGGCCGTGTCGAAGGCGATCCGCCGCGCGCGCGCGGGGATCAAGGACCCGAAGCGGCCGACCGGCTCGTTCATCTTCCTCGGGCCGTCCGGCGTGGGGAAGACCGAGCTCGCCCGGACGCTCGCCGAGTTCCTGTTCGGCGACGAGGACGCGATGATCCAGGTGGACATGTCGGAGTACATGGAGAAGCACTCCGTGTCCCGGCTCGTCGGCTCGCCGCCCGGCTACGTCGGCTACGACGAGGGCGGCCAGCTCACCGAGGCCGTGCGCCGCAAGCCGTACTCGGTGCTCCTCCTCGACGAGGTCGAGAAGGCTCACCCCGACGTCTTCAACATCCTCCTGCAGATCCTCGAGGACGGGAAGCTCACCGACTCGCAGGGGCGGAAGGTGGACTTCCGGAACACGATCGTGATCATGACCTCGAACCTCGGGGCGGCCCAGATCTCGAAGAACCAGACGCTCGGCTTCTCGCTCGGGGACGAGCAGGGGCTCACCTACGACGAGATGAAGACGCGCGTCATGGGCGAGCTGAAGAAGGTCTTCCGGCCCGAGCTCCTGAACCGCATCGACGAGGTCATCGTCTTCCACAAGCTCGAGAAGTCGGAGATCCTCGAGGTCGTCGACCTGATGATGGCCCGCGTCCGGCAGGAGATGGCGAAGCACGACGTCGTCATCGAGCTGACCGACGAGGCGCGCGAGCTCCTCGTCGAGCAGGGCTACGACCCGGCGATGGGCGCCCGGCCGCTGCGCCGCGCGATCCAGCGCATGATCGAGGACCCGCTGGCCGACTTCATCCTCGGCCGCGAGCTCGCGCCCGGCTCGACGCTTCTCGTCGATCGCCGCGAGAACCCCGCCGAGGACGAGGCGCCGGTCGAGATCCGGGTCATCGAAGGGGAGCCGGTACCGGCCGCGGTCGGGGCCCCGGTCGACGAGCCCGAGGCCGACGAGCCGGCCGAGGGCGCCACGGACGAGTAGCGAGGAGGGCGGGGGCAGCCTCGCCGTACACTCCCCTCGCATGGCCGTCAGAATCCGACACGCGAAGCCGTCCGACTACGGACGCGTGATCGGGCGCATCAACGTCTGGTGGGGAGGGCGCGACATGGCGCCGATGCTCCCGAAGCTCTTCTTCCTCCACTTCGAGGGCACGAGCTTCGTGGCCGAGGACGGCGACGACCTCGTGGGCTTCCTCTGCGGGTTCCTGTCGCAGACGGCCGACGACGAGGCGTACATCCACTTCGTCGGCGTCTCGCCGGAGCGGCGGGGCGAGGGGCTCGGCCGCGACCTCTACGAGCGCTTCTTCGACGAGGTGCGCGCGCACGGTCGCACTGTCGTCAGGTGCGTCACGTCCCCGACGAACGAGGAGTCCGTTGCCTTCCACGAGGCCCTCGGATTCGAGGTCGAGCGCGTGGTTCCCGACTACGACGGGCCCGGCGAGGACCGAGTCCTGCTCGTCAAGCGGTTGGCCTGACCTCGCGGCGGCGCCTGCGCTTGAGGAGGGGCGCCCCGTCCTCGCGCGCCTCGGCCCAGAGGAGGTACGTCCCGACCGCGAGCACGCCCGCGACGGCCACGAAGAGGTAGCTCGCCCAGGTGGAGTCGGCGTCGGTGACGCTCTTGACGATCACGAGCCCGAACGTCGCGAGCCCCAGGCCGAGGACGACCCTCTCCCAGGGCACGTCCTCGGAGAGCTCGACCTCCGTGAGCCTGCGGAGCACGACGAGGGTCACGGTGGTGACCGTGAGAACGCCGACGAGGAGCCCCCAGGCGTCCCACCCGTCCTGAGGCAGCTCGGCCACGCCGGCAGGCCCGTAGTCCACGCGGAGCTGCTGCCAGGTGAAGAAGAGGCCGAGGAAGAGCACGGGGCCCGCGACGAGGACGAGCTTCGTGCCGAGCGAGAGTGCGAGGAGTCTCTTCATCGTTCGTTCCGGGGGCGGCCGCGGACGGCGCGCCTCGACTCAGAGTAGCGACGATCGCGCGAACCGAAAGGGTGAATTTGCAGGACGTTCGAGTGTCCTGCTACTCGTACAGGGGCTCGAGGATCGCCCTGCGGCTCTGCGCGTAGATCAGGTGGCTCTCGACGTGCGCGACCTCGGGCCGCACGGTGAGCCGGTCGAGGACGAAGTCCCGGAGCCCGTCCATGTCCGCGACGCCGACGTGGACGAGGAAGTCGTCGGCGCCGGTGACGTGGAAGACCTCGATCACCTCGGGGAGGCCGAGGGCGTACTCCCAGAAGGCGTCGACGTGCACGCGCGAGTGCGGGCGCACCCGCACGGCGACGATCGCCTCGAGGCTCCTCCCGAGCGCGGCGTGGTCGACGTCGGCGTGGAACCCGCGAACGACGCCTCGCGCCCGCAGTGCACGGACGCGCTCGAGGCACGTCGAGGGCGCGAGCCCCACGAGCTCCGCGAGCTCCTTGTTCGAGATCCGAGCATTCTTCTGCAAGGCCGCCACGAGGGCGCGATCCGTTCGGTCGAGTCGCTCTTTCGGCATCGATTCCGAATGATAGTCGGAATGCATTGCATACTTCCGAATCGGATGGCAGGTTGACGCTATGGAGACCGACACGATCGCCTGCCACGCCGGCCGCGAGGACTTCGCCGGGCTCGAGGTGCACGCCCCGCCCATCGACCTCTCGAGCACGTACCCGATCCCGGACCTGGAGGAGGCGGCACGTCTCTTCGACGCGCTCGCCGAGGGCGAGTGCCCGTCGGGCGCGAACCCGATCTACGCGCGCCTCAACAACCCGACCGTGCGGCGCTTCGAGCTCGCGCTCGCGGAGCTCGAGGGCACCGAGGACGCCGTCGCGTTCTCCTCCGGCATGGCGGCGCTCACCGCGGCCTTCCTCGCGGCGTGCGAGGGCCGACGCCACGTGATCGCCCTGCGCCCGCTCTACGGCGGGACCGACCACCTGCTCGCCTGCAACCTCCTCGGGATCGACGTCACGTGGGCGCGCGACGCGGCGGACGTTGCCGCGGCACGGCGACCCGAGACGGGCCTCGTCGTCCTCGAGACGCCGCAGAACCCGACGCTCGGCGTGGTCGACATCGCGGCCGTGGTCTCCGCTGCCGGCGACGTCCCGGTGCTCGTGGACAACACGTTCGCCACCCCCGTGCTCCAGAACCCGGCCCGTCACGGCGCCGCCTACACGCTCCACAGCGCGACCAAGTTCCTCGGCGGTCACGGTGACGTGATCGCCGGCGTGGTCGCGACGAGCCGGGAGCGCGCGGCCGCGCTGCGGCAGGTGCGGATCCTCACCGGCGCGGTGCTCCATCCGCTGGCCGCGTACCTCCTCCACCGCAGCCTCCCGACGCTCCCGCTCCGCGTTCGCGCCGCGCAGCACACGGCCGGTCTGCTGGCAGAGCGCCTCGCCCGGCACGAGCTCGTCGAGCGCGTCCTCTACCCGGAGGCGGACGGCGTCCAGCTCCGCGGGCCGGGCGCCGTGCTGTCGTTCGAGGTCGCCGGCGGGCTCGAGGCCGCCGCGCGCGTCATGGGCGCCGTCCGGCTCGTGACGCCTGCCGTGAGCCTCGGGTCGACGGACACGCTCGTCCAGCACCCGGCGGCGCTCACGCACCGCCTCGTCGATCCCGACGCGAAGGCGCAGCTCGGGATCACCGACGGCCTCCTCCGGCTCTCCGTCGGGCTCGAGGACGTCGAAGACCTCTGGGCCGATCTCACGGCGGCGCTCGCCGCGGCGCGAGTCCGCGCCGCGGCGTAGCGTGCAGCCAGCGCGCCGCTAGGCGCCGCTCGACGGCTCGTCCGGAGACTCGGGCGCGGCGGCCTCCTCTGCCTCGCCGCCCATCGCAGGCGCGGCCTCCGCTGCGGGCATTGCCCCTCCGGTCGGCTCCGCAGCAGGCTCGGCCGGCGCGGGGGGCGCCGGCGCCGGAGCGACAGGCTCGGCAGCGGCTGGAGCGGCGGGCGCGGCGGCGGCTCCGCCGGACCCGATGCTCGAGGCCTCGGTCTTGAGCGTCTCGAAACCTCCGGCCTCCTGCACCTCCATCCAGGCGCCGACCGCGACGATGATCGCCAGCACGACCCCGACGTAGCTCGCCCACGTCGAGTAGTCGTCGGTGAGGTTCTTGACCACCGCGAGGATGGCGATGAGCACGCCGAGGACGAAGCTCGTCGTCGCGAACGACAGCGGAATCGGAACCTCGACGGCTGCCATCCGGGCGATTATCCGGGCGATGAGGACGATCGTGAGGATGCCCATCAGGATCCCGAGGAAGTTGTCCCACGCGCTCACCCCGCTCGAGACCTCCC
Organism: uncultured Gaiellales bacterium; assembly: GCA_964578545.1. Classification (GTDB taxonomy): domain Bacteria; phylum Actinomycetota; class Thermoleophilia; order Gaiellales; family Gaiellaceae; genus GMQP-bins7. Next base: position 1,392 of record CAZODN010000081.1, on the reverse strand, counting down.
CGAGCGGCCCGAGGTCGGCGGAGACCTCCTGCCAGCGGAGGAAGCTGTCGATGAGCAGCAACACCGCAGCGATGAACATGATCTGCGTGCCCCGCCCGAGTTGCTTCAGTCGATCCATGGTGCCGTCCTTTCGAGTCGCCTGCCTGCGGTGTAACCCAGCACTCTGATTCACGCGTGCGGATCTTGCAAGCGAGTACGCGCGCTTTCGTGACGGGCGGCGTCGGACGCTGCTCCTAGACTGGCCCGGTGGCCAAGGTCACCGTCCAGTTCTCCTGCACGGAGTGCGGCACGACGACCGGCCGCTGGCTCGGCAAGTGCCCGGGCTGCGGCTCGTTCGGCACGCTCGTGGAGGAGCTCCACGGCTCCGCCGGCGGCCCGGAGACGGCGCAGCCCGGCGTCCCGGTGCCGATCGCCGACGTCCCCGCGGACGAGGCTGCGCGCATCTCGACCGGGGTCGCGGAGCTCGACCGCGTCCTCGGGGGAGGGCTCGTGCCGGCGTCGCTCGTGCTCGTCGGGGGCGAGCCGGGCGTCGGGAAGTCCACGCTCCTCCTCACCGCGCTCGGCGCGATCGCGCGGAGCGGCAGGCGTGCGCTCCTCGTCACGGGAGAGGAGTCGGCGGCGCAGGTCGCTCTGCGCGCGTCCCGCCTCGGGGGCGCGGAGTCCGTCGGGATCCTCGCCGAGACGGAGCTGGACGCCGTGTGCGCGACGATCGCGACGGAGGGGCCCGACGTCTGCGTCGTGGACTCCGTGCAGACGCTGCACGCGTCGGCGCTCGGGTCGGCCCCCGGCTCGGTGGCGCAGGTGCGCGAGGCGGCCGGGCGACTCCTGCGCGTCGCCAAGGAGGAGGGCGTCGCGATCGTGCTCGTCGGCCACGTGACGAAGGACGGAGCGGTTGCGGGGCCGCGCGTCCTCGAGCACCTCGTCGACTGCGTCCTCCAGTTCGAGGGCGACCGGTACCACGAGCACCGGATCCTGCGGGCGACGAAGAACCGCTTCGGCTCGACGAACGAGCTCGGCGTGTTCGAGATGACCGCGACGGGGCTGGTCGGCGTGCCGGATCCGTCCCAGCTCTTCGGCACGACGCACGCCGGCGAGATCGGGGCGGCGGTCGGCTGCGCGCTCGAGGGAACGCGCCCGCTCCTCCTCGAGGTCCAGGCCCTCGTCGCCCCCACCGACCTCGCGATGCCTCGCCGTGTCGGCACGGGCGTCGACCCGAAGCGGCTCGCGATGATCGTCGCGGTGCTGGGGAGGCACGCGGGCGTCCCGCTCGCGAGCGCCGACGTCTTCGTGAACGTCGCCGGCGGCGTGAGGATCGAGGAGCCCGGCGCCGACCTCGTGGTCGCGCTGGCCATCGCCTCCGCTGCTCGCGGCACCCCCGTCCGCGCCGGTATG
>CAZODN010000080.1:0-13078 GCA_964578545.1 uncultured Gaiellales bacterium | reverse complement strand
TCGTCGGCCGGGTCGACGCGGACGGGCAGCATCCGGTCGACGAGCTCGCGCGGCTGCTCGACATCGTCCGTTCCGGCGAGGCGGACGTCGCGGTCGGGTCGCGCTTCGCGACGGGCGCCGGGTACGAGGCGTACCGCTACGAGCCGTCACCTGCGCGCCGGCTCGGAACCGCAGCGCTCCGACGCGGGATGCGCGCGGCGCTCGGCCGGCCGTTCCTCGACGCGACGAGCGGGCTGTACGCCGCGAACCGCGCCGCGCTGCCCTCGCTCGGAAAGCCGTACGCGAGCGGCGCGCCGGAGGTCGAGTCCCTGCTCCGCCTACGTGAGGCGGGGCTCCGAGTCGTGGAGATCCCGGTGCACATGCGCGAGCGCGCCGGCGGCGAGTCGAAGCTCCGGGGGAGCAAGGCCGTGCGGCTCGTCGTCACCGTCGTGAGCACCCTCCTCGTCTACGGGCTCTGGCGACGGTTCCTGCGGAGCAGGAGCTCGTGAAGCGGCTCGTCGCCGTCCTCGGGTACTCGGACGGCGCCGGCGCCGGTCTCCATCCCGTCTGCGCGGCCCGGCTCGGACGCGCGACCCAGGTGGTCGAGGCCGGGGACGTCGTGCTCCTCTCCGGCTGGGCGCGGCACGCCTCGGCTGCCGCGGAGGCCGAGCTCATGGCGCGCGCCTGGACGACGCCCGTGCGCAGGCTCCTCCTCGACCGCGGGGCGCGAAGCACGCTCGGCAACGTGATCGGCGTCGCGTGGGCGGCGCGGGCGACGCGCGCCGACGAGGTCGTCCTCGTCACGTCGCGCTGGCACGCGCGGCGCGCCGCCACCCTAGCGCGAGTCGCACTCGCCGGCACACGCGCGAGGCTCGTCCTGGCGACCACGGACGACCCTCCGGCGCGGGCGACTCGCGCCCGCGAGCTCGCCTGCTGGAGCCTGGTGCCGGTTCTCGCGCTCGTCGCAGCCAGGGCCAGGTAGCGTCCAGGCATGCTGACGAAGAGACTGCTCGTCGCAGCCGCCGTCACCGTGCTCGCAGGCGCGGCCGCCGGCTGCGGGGGAGGCGACGAGTCCTCCTCCACGACCGAGGCGACACCTGCGAGCCAGTGGGCCGACGGCTTCTGCACCGCCGTCGCGACCTGGACGGACGCGCTGACCGGCGCGACGGACCAGTTCACCGACCTCTCGTCGTTCTCCGAGGCGGGGCTCCAGAGCGCCGCCGACGACGTGACGAGCGCCACCGAGACGCTCGTCGAGGACCTGAAGGGCCTCGGAGCGCCCGACACCGAGTCGGGCGAGGAGGTGAAGGCCTCGATCGACGAGCTCTCCTCGACGGTCGAGACCGAGCTGGACGCGATCCAGACGACGGTCGCCGACACGTCCGGGATCACCGAGCTCCCCGGCGCGGCCCAGGAGATCGCGAGCGCGCTCTCGGCGATGAGCTCGGCCTTCTCGTCGACGCTCTCTCAGCTCGAGGACGCCGACGTGCAGGGCGAGCTGAAGGACGCCCTCGAGTCGTCGTCCGCCTGCGACGGCGTCGTTGACTGACCTGCGAGGGTGGGCCGAGCCCGAGAGCTCGGCCCACCTCAGCCTCCTACGTGGGCGCCGACCCGCTCGAGGTGGCGGTGCACGTGCTGGATCACGACCGAGCCCTCGCCGACCGCTGAGGCGACCCGCTTCACCGAGCCCGCCCTGACGTCGCCGATCGCGTACACGCCGGGCACGGACGTCGCGTAGTCGGCGGCCGTGAGGACGAACCCGCGCTCGTCCCGCGCGACCTCGCCGGGGAGCCACTCCGTGCGCGGCTCCGCGCCGATGAGGATGAAGAGCCCCTTCGCCGGCACCTCGACCTGCGCGTCCCCCGTCCGGAGGACGAGGCGCTCGAGCTGGCCGTCGCCGCCGACGTCCACGACCTCCGTCGAGAGCAGCACGTCGACGTTCTCCTTCCCCTCGATCTCGTCGATCAGGTACTGGGACATGCCCGCCGAGAGCGCGGCGCCACGCACGACGAGCGTCACCTTCCCGGCGTAGCGCGCGAGGTGCACCGCTGCCTGCCCGGCGGAGTTCGCGCCCCCCACGACGTACACGCTCTCGCCCGTGAACTGGCGTGCCTCCGACGGCGACGAGCCGTAGAAGACGCCGGACCCCTCGAGCTCCTCCAGTCCCGGAATCCCGAGGCGGCGGTACGACACGCCCATCGCGAGGACGACGCTCGCCGCCTCCACCTCCGTCCCGTCGTCGAGAGAGACCACGTGCATACCACCCCGGCTGCGCAGCCCCGTGACCTCGCGCGTGAGGAGGAAGGTCGCCCCGAACACCCACGCCTGCTGGTACGCGCGCTGGGCGAGCTCCGACCCGCTCAGGCCGCGCGAGAAGCCGAGGTAGTTGCGGATCCGCGTGCTCGTCCCGGCCTGGCCGCCGATCGACTCCCGCTCGACGACGAGGGCGCGCAGGCCCTCCGAGGAGGCGTACACCGCGGCGGCGAGGCCGGCCGGGCCGGCGCCGACGATGACGACGTCGAACGCGCCGTCGTCGTCGAGCTCGGTGCGCATCCGCGTTCCGTGGCGCGCGAGGTCGGCCGCCCCCGGGTCGACGAGCGCGCTGCCGTCCGGGAGGAGGACGACGGGCACGTCGGTTCCCTCCTGGCCGCAGCTTCGCAGAAGCTCCTTCCCCTCGGCGGAGTCGCAGTGGTGGAACGCATGCGGCACGCCGTTCCGCGCCAGGAGGTTGCGGAGCTCGTACCCGCGGGGCGACCAGGGGTCCGCGACGACGGTGAGCTCCCGCCGCCCGGGCGCGTTCTGGCGCCGCCACTCGAGCAGGAACTCGCACACGAGCCGGTGGAAGAGCTCGTCGGGCTCGCTCCACGGCTTGAGGGCGTAGTAGTCGATCGTCCCGAGCGCCATCGCGGTGCGAATGGCGTCGGCCGTCTCCTCGTCGGCCCAGCCTCCCCACGGGATGAGGAGCGCCCGCTTCGCGTGGGGGAAGAGCTCGTGCACCCGGGCGAGGAACTCCTCTCCCGTGAGCGCTTGCGTGCCGCGCGCCGCCATGACGATCGCGACGGCCTCGTCCCGCTCCCGCAGCCTCTCGAGCTGCTCGAGGGCAGCCTCGGTCGACGGGCCGCAGATGACCTCGTAGTCGCGCGCGTAGCGCTGGAGCTCGGCCGTGATTCGGCGGAGCGCCTCCCCGTCCTCGTCGACCGCCATGATCAGCGGCTTCTCGCTCACTGGCTCACCTCGTCGACCACGAACGCCGAGAGCTGCCACTCTCCGTCCAGGCCCTTGAGCTCGTGCCTGCCACGATCCTCGAAGCGTAGGCCCGACGCGCCCGCGAGCGCACGCGTGAGGTCGGAGACGAGGATCTCGTCCGGCCCCCCGGCCGCCATGACGCGCGCAGCCTCGTGGACCGTCACCCCCCGAACGTCCTCGCCGACGAGCTCGACCTCGCCCACGTGCACGCCTGCCCGAACCCGCAAGCCGTCCTCGTTCGCCCGGCGACGCACCGCGGCCGCGCAGTGGAGCGCGCGAGCAGGCCCGTCGAACGTCGCGAGCTGGCCGTCGCCCGTCGTCTTCACCTCGCGGCCGCCGAACCGCTCGAACTCCGCTCGTGCGGCCGCATAGTGCCGCGAGAGGACATCCCGCCACCGTATGTCCCCGAGCTTCGCAGCCATCGCGGTCGAGTCCACGATGTCGGTGAACAGCAGGGTCGCGAGCACGCGGCTGTGGATGCCCGTCGGGAAGCCCGCCCACGCGGTGATCCCGCTCCACTCGATCAGCACACACGGCTCGTCCCCGACCGTGAAACCGTCGTGACCCGGCGGGATGTCGAACACGTCACCGGAGCCGAACTCGATGCGCGTGCCGTCCGAGAAGTCGATGCCGAGTCGTCCCGAGACGACGTACCCGATGTGGCGCGCCCGGCACCACTCGCCACCGACCGTCGGCCGTACGTGCTCGGACCAGCGCCATCCAGGCTCCGCGACCTGGCGCCCGACGGTGAGGTCTCCGAGCTCGACGATGCTCGTCGAGATGAGCGGGAAGTCGACGACCTCGTCGGGCCGGTCGAGGCTCTTGCGCAGAGCGTCCACCGGGCTAGCGGGCGCTGACCGTGTCTCCGACGTCGGCGAGCGCGCGCATCGCCTGCGCGAGCGCGATCGGCATCGTCGCGATGAACACGGAGACCGGCAGGCCGACGAACAGGACGCCGAGGGTCTGCCAGAAGCCCTCGACCTCGAACGCCCAGACGATCGACCCGATCGCCGCGATGATCATCCCGAAGACGCCCACCAGCGTGGCGATGAACGCCCACGCGCGGAGTGTCCCGTACTGCGTCATGTCCTCCTCCTCCTCGAGAGCTGACGAATCTCGGTCAGGCGCGACATTACTCCGACCGCGCGTGGATCGCGCGGACGGCGTCGATCGTGTCGGCCTCCTCGGGCCCCTTGTCCGGCCGGTAGCCCTTCACGCGCGCGAAGCGGAGCGCGACTCCTCCCGGATAGCGGCTGCTCGTCTGGACGCCGTCGAAGGCGATCTCCACGACGAGCTCCGGCCGCACGTACACCGTGCTCGCGTCGCGATGCGTCTCGAGAGCGAGGAGCCGCTCCGTCTGCCACGCGAGCAGCTCGTCCGTCAGGCCCTTGAAGGTCTTCCCGAGCATGACGAAGCCGCCCGTCGACGGGTCGCGCGCGCCGAGGTGGAGGTTCGAGAGCTTCCCGCGCCGACGACCGTGCCCCCACTCGGCCGCGAGGACGACGAGGTCGAGCGTGTGCGCGGGCTTCACCTTGAGCCAACCCGCCCCGCGCCGACCGGCCTCGTACGCGGCGTCGAGCGCCTTCACCATGACGCCCTCGTGCCCCTGGGCGAGCGTCTCGTCGAGGAAGCGCTGCGCCTCGACCGGGTCGCCCGTCTCGATGCGAGGGACGACGAGGTCCTCCGGCAGCCGCTCGGCGAGACGCGCGAGGCGCTCGCGTGCGGGGAGGTCGAGGAGGTCCTCGCCGTCGACGTGGAGGCAGTCGAAGAAGAACGGCGAGAGCGGGACGTCGCCGCCCGAGGTCCTCGTCCCGAAGCGGCTCATCGTCACCTGGAACGGGAGCGGCCTGCCGTCGTCGCGGAGCGCGATCGCCTCGCCGTCGAGGACGATCTCCTCCGCCGGGAGCCCCAGGAGCACGGTGACGATCTCGGGCACGCGGTCGGTGATGTCCGCGAGGTTCCGCGTGAAGACGCGCGCCTCCGCCCCGGCGCGGTGCGCCTGGATCCGGGCGCCGTCGAGCTTCCACTCGACGCTCGCCGGCCCGGTGCGCGCGAACGCGCTCTGGAGGTCGTCGGCCGTCTGCGCGAGCATCGGCTTCACCGGCCTGAGGGGAGTCAGCCGGTAGGAGCCGAGGGCCGTGCGGCCACCGCTCGCCGCGGCCGCCGCGACCTCCGGGAGGCTCCCGGCGAGCATCGCCGCCCTCCTCACCTCGGCGGGCTCGAGCCCGGTTGCCCTCGCGACGGCATCGGCCATGACGCCCTCGAGCGCTCCCTGCCGCAGCTCGCCGAGGAACAGCCCGACGAGGAACCGCTGCTCGCCCTCGGTCGCGCGGCCGAAGAGCGCTGCGAGCTCCTGCCGCCTCGCGGCCTGCGAGCCCTTCCCCGAGATCGCGCGGATGCGCTCGACGGCCTCGTCCACCTCGAGGAGCCCCAGCGAGGGCTCGCGCGCGGGCGCCGCCAGGTTGCGGAGCGCCGACCAGCCGATCCCCACGGCGCCCTGCGGGAGCTCGCCGGAGAGGTACGAGACGGCGACCGGGATCTCCTCGGGAGTCGCACGCCGGAGGCACTCGGCGAGGAGCGCGACCTTGGCGAGGCGGGACGACGTGCCGGCGACGTCGCTGGACGTCCGGACGAGGTCGGCGAGCAGCATCGCTCGGATACTCGCAGCCTCGCTCCAGGCTACGGCGTGCTCAGCTCGACGAGCTCCTCGCGCCCGACCCCACCCGAGACGCCGAGCACGACCACGGGCCCCACGCCGGGCGCGTACAGCTTGTACTCGAGCACCTCGGGACGGAGCGGCGTGAAGTCCTTCGTCATGAGGACGTCCCGGTACGAGCCGAGCGGCGTCTCGGCGAGCTCGTCGAGGCTCAGCACCTCCGCGGCGTCCTCCGCCTCCCCCGCGGAGTACTCCTGCCGGTACTCCAGGCCGACTTCGGGGTCGGCAGGCATCGCGATCCCCGGCTGCGCGCCGTCGACGCCCGCCTCCCACGAGCCCTCCGTGGAGACGACCTTGCCGTCCTCGAGCTCCTTCGTGTCCTCGCCGAGGTACCAGACGTTCCCGTCCGCGTCCTGTGCGTACCAGTCGTAGGTGTCCTCCACCGTCTCGCCGTTCTCGGTGACGACGTCGTGGACGACGCGCGCTTCGACCCCCATGACGACCCTTGTCTCGTCGGTCACCGTGACGACGACCTTCTGCACGTTCCCCTCGGCGTCCGTCTCTCGGTAGACCCAGGTCGTGCCCGGAGCCATGGGCCAGTACCGGTTGTCGATCTCGATCGTGAAGTCCGCCGGGTCGAGCTCGACCGGCTCGCTCCCCACGGGGAGCGCCGAGTCACCGGAGCCACCGCACCCTGCAAGCGCAGCCGTCGCGAACGCAGCCAGAGCCCATCCCACACGCATGGCGCACCTCCTGAGCGGTTGCTGCATGGTGCCGGACCGTCAGACGGAGCGGGGCGGCCCGAGCCGCCCCGCTCCGTCACCGAGAGGCCGACGCGCTCAGCGCGTGCACTTCTCCGCGTAGACGTCGAGCATCCGCTCGAGCCGCTCCTCGAGCTCCTGCTGCCAGGCCTCGAGCTTGCGGAGCGCGTGCTTCGCACGGGCTTCCTGCTCCGGCGTGAGCTCGCCGCTCGCGAGCTTCGCCCTGATCCGCTCCTGCACGGACTGGATCTGGCCGATCTTCGCCCGCACCTGCTGGGCGGTATCGGCGAGGCGGTGGCAGAACGCGCGGTGGTCACGCTCGCCTCGCTTGGGCTTCTCGTCAGCCGCAGCTGCGACACCCGACCACCCGACGGCTCCGAGCACGATCGCCGCGAGCGCGATCGACAGTCGACGCATTGCCATCTCCGACTCCTTCCTGACTCGGGGAAATCCCCTCGGTCTCGGGTTATCGGACGGAGGAGTGAGCGTTGTCTCAGCGTCCTGTAAGCGTTTCGAACGCGGTCTGTTAGAGAGCTGCGAGCGCGGCCAGATCGGCTGCGGTCAGCCGCCACGAGGCGGCCGCGGCGTTCGCGCGCACCTGCTCCGGCTTCGTTGCGCCCGCGATCACCGGGCCCATCCCCGGGGTCGAGGCGAGCGCGGAGATCGCGAGCTCGAGCAGCGTGTGGCCCCGCTCCTCGGCGAAGCGCCGGAGCGCCTCGACCTGCGCGAGCCGCTCGTCCTCGAGCTCCCGCCCGAAGAGCCGCGTCCCCTCCGGGGCGGGCTCGCCCCGGTGGTACTTCCCCGTCAGGAGCCCGCTCGCGAGCGGGAAGTACGGGACGTACGCGACCCCGAGCTCGCGGCAGAGCGGCAGGACGTCCTCGTCGTCGCGGCGCTCGAGGAGGCTGTAGTGGTTCTGGAGAGCGGAAAACCGCGCCGTCCCGAGCTCGCGCGCCACGCGCTCCGCCTCGGCGAGCTGGGAGGCGGAGACGTTCGAGCACCCGATCGCGCGCACCTTTCCCGCGCGAACGAGCTCGTCGAGGGCGCCGAGCGTCTCGGCGATCGGCGTCGTCGGGTCGGCCTTGTGGAGGTAGTAGAGGTCGACGTAGTCCGTGCGGAGCCGCTCGAGCGAGCCGTCGATCGCCGTCCGGACGGTCTCGGCGGAGCCGTCGCCGCGGTGCTCCCCCCAGCCGAACTTCGTCGCGAGCACGACGCGGTCGCGCCTGCCCTCGAGGATCTCCCCGAGGAAGCGCTCGCTGTCGCCTCCCTTCCCGTACACCTCCGCGGTGTCGAGGAAGGTGATCCCGGCGTCGAGCGCCGCGTCCACGACGGCCCGCGTCTCGGCGAGGCCGAGCCGGCTGCCGAAGTTGTTGCAGCCCAGGCCGACGCGCGAGACGCGCAGCCCGCTCGACCCGAGCTCGAGGTGCTCCATCTCCTCGACCCTAGCGGCCCGTCACCTCGCTCCGTCCGGCACGACGAGCGTGCCCGCGTCGCCGGCGAGCGCCAGCTCCACGCTGTCCGGGTCGGTGACGATCGCCCGGCCTCCGCCGCGCTCGAGGAAGCCGATGACGGCCCGGATCTTCGGCGCCATGCTCCCCTCGGCGAAGTGGCGCCCCTCCGCGAGGTACGCCTTCGCCTCGGCGAGGGTCATCCGCCGGATCGGCCGCTCGTCCGGCGTGCCGAAGTCGAGCGAGACGTGCGGGACGGAGGTCGTGATCAGGAGGAGCTCGGCGTCGATGCACGTGGCGAGCAGGGAGCAGGCGAGGTCCTTGTCGATGACCGCGGCGACGCCGCCGAGGTCGCCGTTCGCGTCGGCGACGACGGGAATGCCTCCGCCGCCGGTGGAGATGACGACGAACCCGGCGTCGATCAGCTCCTTGATCGCGTCGATCTCGACGATGCGGAGCGGCGCGGGCGAGGGGACGACCCGGCGCCAGCCGCGCCCGGCGTCCTCGCGCACCGCCCAGCCCTCCTCGTCCCGCCTGCGCATCGCCTCCGCCTCGTCCATGAACGACCCGATCGGCTTCGACGGATTCGCGAACGCGGGATCGTCCGCCGCGACCTCGACCTGGGTCACGACGGCGACCGCGTGCCGGTCGAGCCCGAGCCGCCGGAAGTCGTTCTCGAGGTTCTGGACGAGCGCGTAGCCGATCGCCCCCTGGCTGTCCGCGCCGCACACGTCGAGCGGCACCTCGTGCAGCTCGTGCGCGGCGAGCTCGGAGCGGCGCAGGATGAAGCCGACCTGCGGCCCGTTGCCGTGCCCGATCGCGACGTTCCAGCCGTCCTGGATCATCGACGCGATGTGCCAGCAGGTCTCCCCCGCCGCCACGTACTGGTCGCGGACGGTCTGGTGGAAGCGGTCCTTGATCAGCGAGTTGCCCCCGATCGCGACGACTGCGGTGCGCGGCTTCATGCCGTGTAGCCGCCCATCGTCAGCGCCATGAGCGCCTTGCCGGTGTGCATCCGGTTCTCGGCCTCGTCCCAGACGACCGACTGCGGGCCGTCGATGACCTCGTCGGTGACCTCCGTCCCGCGGTCGGCCGGGAGGCAGTGCATGTACAGCGCGTCCGGGCTCGCCAGCGACATCCGCCGAGCGTCGCAGATCCAGTCGGAGTGGGCGGCGGACTCCGCGAGCGCCTTCTCCTCCTGCGTGAAGGCGTCGATCCGGCCCCACGACTTCGGGTAGACGACGTCCGCGCCGTGGAAGGCCTCGTCCATGTCGTGGCAGACGGTGATCGTCGCGCCCGCCTCGGCCGCCGCGGCCTCGGCCCGCTCCATGACCTCGGGCATGAGCTCGAAGCCGTGCGGGTGGGCGAGGACGACGTCGATCCCGAAGCGGGGCAGCAGCGTGAGCAGGCCCTGCGGCACCGAGAGCGGCTTCGCGTACGAGGGCGCGTACGCCCAGGAGACGGCGACCTTCATGCCGCGCAGGTTCTCGCCGCGCTTCTCGCGGAGCGTCATGAGGTCGGCGAGCGTCTGCGTCGGGTGGTCGACGTCGCACTGGAGGTTGATGACCGGGATGTCGGCCCAGCGCGCGATCTCGCGCATCCACGCGTTCCCCTCGTACGGGGCGAGGTCGTGCCGGATCGCGAGCCCGTGGCCGTAGCGAGAGAGGATGATCCCCATGTCCTTCGGGCTCTCGCCGTGGGACACCTGGGTCTTCTCCGCGTCGAGGTAGATCGCATGGCCCCCGAGCTGGGTCATCCCCGACTCGAAGGCGTTGCGCGTCCTCGTGGACTTGTCGAGGAAGAGCATGAAGAGGGTTTTGTCCGGAAGCAGCCGGTGCGGCTTCCCCGTGTGGAACGCCTCCTTCAGCTCGGCCGAGACGGCAAGCGCCTCCTCGATCTCCTCGACCGTCCAGTCGAGGGTCTCGATGTAGTCGCGCCCGGTGAGGGACGCGCGGTCGACTGCCAGCTGGCGCATCGGTGCCTCGCTTTCGTGGTCACACCCTCACGGCGGAGAACGCCTCGATCATCGCCTCGACGTCGTCCCCGAGCGGGTACAGGACAGGACAGGTGCAGCCGGCCTCGACGTACTCGGCCACCTTCGCGCGGCACTCCTCGGCGGTGCCCGACGCGGTGACGAGCTGGACGACGTCGTCCGGGACGAGCGCCATCGCCCGCTCGATCTGCGCGTGCGTCGCGGGCCAGCCGAGGATGCTGCCGATCTCCTCGAGGAGCGAGGGATCGACGCCGCTCGCCTTGCCGATGTGCGGCTGCTGCCCCAGGTACTGCGTGACGAGCTCGCGCGCCCGGTCGAGCGCGAGCGAGCGGTCGTCGTCGAGGGAGCAGACGACGAGCTGCGGCCGGTCGATCTCCTCGAGCGAGCGCCCGGCGCGCTCGGCGCCGAGCGCGAGGTGCTCGAGCGCGAGCCGGTCGTACTCGGGGCCGACGAGGTAGTTGAGGAGGACGCCGTCCCCCATCTCTCCCGCGAGCTCCATCATCTTCATCCCCGTCGTCGCCGCGATGTAGATGGGCACGTGCTTCGGGGAGCGGTCGCCGTGGACGATGTCGATCTCGATGTCGTCCACGTGGACGAACTCGCCGTGGAACGTGATCCGCTCCATGGCGAGCAGACGCCTCGTGACCTCGACGGTCTCCCGCATCGCCTGCACGGGCCGGCGCCGGTGGATGCCGACCTTCGCGGCCAGCGGGTCCCACCACGCGCCGATCCCGAGCAGGATCCGCCCGGGCGCGAGGTCGTCGAGGGTCGAGAAGGTCGCCGCGAGGAGGCCGACGTTGCGCGTCCAGTTGTTGACGACGCCCGAGCCGATCTTGATCCGCTCGGTGACGGCCGCGAACGCGGCCATCGGCACCGTCGCCTCGCGGACGAGCCTGCTCTCCGCCTGCCACACGGCCTCGAAGCCGCGCTGCTCGGCGAGCTGCGCGTACCGCATGCCGTCGCGGATGGGGTGCTTGTCCTGCAGGTAGAGGGCTACTCGATCGTGAGCGGCGACGGCCATCGCAGGCCTCCTTTGGGAGAGAACGTGTGTGGGGGGATCTCCTCGAGTCGCTTCCAGAGCCGGGCCGCCTCCGCGCGCGCGCGCGCGGCCACTTCCTGCACGTCGACCCGTGTCGGCTGCCGGTCGAGCACGACCCACTCGCCCCCCACCATGACGTCGCGCACGCAACGCGAGCCGAGACCGAAGATCCAGTGCCCGGGGAAGGAGCGGGCGTCGAGCGGCGCGGGCGCGGCGTAGTCGAGCACGACGAGGTCGGCCGGCGCGCCGGTCTCGATCCTCCCGAAGCGGCGCTCGCCGAACGACTCGCCGACGATCCGCGCGCCGACCGCGAGGCGGTCGAGCGCCCAGTCCGGGCCGATCCCGGAGCCGTCCTCCCGCAGGCGGAAGTAGGCCGTTCGCGACTCCTCGAACATGTCCGCGCCGATCCCGTCGGTGCCGAGCGCGACCTGCCTGGCGAGGGCGTCCAGCCTCGCCCGCCCGACCGCGTTCGACATGTTCGAGCGGGCGTTGTGGGCGACGTAGGCGCTCGCGGCGTGCACGAGCGAGAGCTCGTGGTCGTCGAAGTGGACGCCGTGCGCGAGCAGCGTCCGATGGTCGAGCGCTCCTGCGTGGGCGAGCCGCGCGGCGACGCGCACGCCGTGGAAGCCGAGGGAGTCGGCCTCGTCGGCGGCGTCCTCGGCCGCGTGGACGTGAATCCCGATCTCGAGCGCCCGCGCGGCGTCCACGCACGCAGCGAGCGTCTCCTCGCAGAGTGTGAAGGACGCGTGCGCCCCGACGAGGGCGCGAACGAGCGGCGGCTTCTCGCGCCGCACGCGCTCCGCGAAGCGCCGGTTCTCGCCGATGCCCGCCACCGCCCGCTCCGGGCCGTCGCGGTCCGAGATCTCGTAGCAGAGGATCGAGCGGATCCCGAGCTCTCCCAGCGCGCCGGCGATCACGTCGAGGGAGCCGTCGATCGCGTTCGGCGACGCGTGGTGGTCGACGAGGGTCGTCGTGCCGGACAGCAGCGCCTCCAGGCCGCCGACGAGCGCCGACGCGCGCGTGAGGTCGTCGTCGAGCGCGCGGTCGAGCCGCCACCAGACGCGCTGGAGGATCTGCACGAAGCTCTCGGGCGGTGCGAGGTCGTAGGGCATGCCGCGCGCCAGCGCCGAGTAGAGGTGCGTGTGCGCGCAGACGTTCCCCGGCACGACGAGGCACCCGGTGCAGTCGCGCCGCTCGCCTCCACCCTCACGGGCGACGCGGCCGTCGACCACGTGGACGTCGCGCCCCTCCACGCGCACCGGATCGAGCGACGAGACCACGACTCCGCCGGAGAGGATCACCGGCGACCACCCGCCTTGACGAGGTGGGGGACGGCCGCGATCGCCGCGACCGAGTCCTTCATCGGCAGCTCCGTGCGCCGGATCCCGTCGTAGGCGAAGAGCGCGCCCGCGACCGCGGCGGCGGTCGGGACGAGCGAGGCCTCGCCCACGCCCTTCGCGCCGTACGGCCCCTCGGGCTGCGCCTCCTCGACGAGGATGCACTCGACCTCCGGCATCCCGGTCGGAGGGACGATGTGGAGCGACTTCAGCGTCTCCGTGACGGGCACGCACCGGTCGAGGACGAACTCCTCGGAGAGCGCCTGGCTGATGCCCATGTGCACGCCGCCCTCGACCTGCCCTTCGACGAGCAGGGGGTTGATCGCCCTGCCGACGTCGTGCGCGGCGACGACCTTCACCAGCCGCCCGTCCTCGTCGAGGATCGCCACCTGGGTGCCCCAGGCGTACGCGACGTGGGTCACCGGCTCGTCGGCGTCGTTCGGCGTCGTCCAGTCCACGACGAACTCGCCCGCGAGCTCCTGCCCGGCGAGCGACTCGAGCGGAGCGCCGGCGCGCGCGTCGCGAAGCCTGCGAGCGGCGTCGACGACGGCGTTCCCCCCGAGCAGCGTCGCGCGGGAGGCGGTCGTGATCCCAGTGTCGAGGTCGTGGCTCGTGTCCACGA
>CAZODN010000079.1:2620-13089 GCA_964578545.1 uncultured Gaiellales bacterium | reverse complement strand
ACCTCCAGGGCGCGACGGTCGACTACCTGAACGGGCTCCAGGAGTCGGGCTTCAAGATCGACAACCCGAACGCCGTCTCCTCGTGCGGCTGCGGCCACTCCTTCCAGGTCGAGGAAGGCGAGGAGCTGCCCGAGGGAACCGCGCTGGGCGGCTGCGGCTCCGGTTGCTCCCACTGAGCGGACGCTGACGCTCTAGATTGCGTGGCGGATGTCGAGCCGCCCGCTCAGAGTCGCCGTCGTCGGGTCTGGCCCTGCTGCGTTCTACGCGGCCGCGCAGCTCCTCGCGAGCGACGACCCCCCGGTCGAGGTCGACCTCGTCGAGCGGCTCCCGACGCCGTGGGGGCTCGTCCGGCTCGGGGTCGCTCCCGATCACCCGCAGCTGAAGACGGTCTCGCGGGCGTTCGAGAAGATCGCCGCGCGACCGGGCTTCCGGTTCCTCGGGAACGTCGAGGTCGGGCGAGACGTGACGCACGAGGAGCTCGCCGAGCGCTACCACGCCGTGGTCTACGCGGTCGGCTCGCAGGCCGATCGTCGGCTCGGGATCCCGGGCGAGGACCTCCCCGGCTCGTGGCCGGCCACCGAGCTCGTCGCCTGGTACAACGGCCACCCCGACTTCCAGCACCTCGAGCTCGACCTCTCGCACGAGCGAGCCGTCGTCATCGGGAACGGGAACGTGGCGCTCGACGTCGCGCGCATGCTGGCGCTCACCCGCGAGGAGCTGGCGACGACCGACACCGCCGACGCGGCGATCGAGGCGATCGTCGGCTCCGGCATCCACGAGATCCTCGTCGTCGGTCGCCGCGGCCCGGTGCAGGCCGCGTGGACGGCCACCGAGCTCGGCGAGCTCGGCGAGCTCGCGGGCGCGGATGTCGTCGTGGATCCCGCGGAGCTCGAGCTCGACGAGGCGAGCGCCGCCGAGCTGGAGAGCGCCTCCAACGTCGTCCAGCGGAACGTCGAGATCCTCCGCGAGCTCGCCGGGCGTGCTCCGGAGGGGAAGCCGAAGGTCGTGCGGCTGCGATTCCGCCTCTCGCCGGTCGCCATCCTCGGCGAGGAGCGGGCCGAGGCGATCGAGCTCGTCCGGAACCGGCTCGAGGCGGACGAGTCCGGGCGCGTGCGGGCGGTCCCGACCGACGAGCGCGAGGTGGTGCCCTGCGGGATCGTCTTCCGCAGCGTCGGGTACCGCGGCGTCGCGCTCCCCGGCGTCCCCTACGACGAGCGCTCGGGCACGATCCCGAACGCGTCCGGGCGCGTGCTCGACGCCTCCGGCGATCCGATCCCGGGCCTCTACTGCGCAGGGTGGATCAAGCGCGGCCCGACGGGCGTCATCGGGACGAACAAGAAGGACGCGACGGAGACGATCGAGCTGCTGCTCGAGGACGCGCGAGCGGGGAGGCTCCCCGAGCCGTCGGCGGGGCCGATCGACGGCCTCCTCGCGGAGCGCGGGATCGACGTCGTGAGCTACCAGGGCTGGGAGCGCATCGACGCGCTCGAGCGCGCGCACGGCGAGGAGCAGGGCCGCCCGCGCGTCAAGCTCTGCTCCTGGGACGAGCTGCTCGCCGCGGCCCGCTCGGGCTGAGGTGTCAGACACCGGCGCCGGCGCTCCGACGGCTGCTACCCAACGGACGGGGCCCTGCCGGCCCTCCGGGCATCGCGCCGACACGGGCGAATCGCTCCTTTCCAGGACAATCGAGCGCGGGGAGCTGTGGATGAACTGGCACCAGCTCGTAACGATTCACCCTTGACAGGTTTCGGTGTCTGACACCTCACCCCGCCACGCGGCTCGCGTCACCTGCCTCGTGCCGCTGGTACGGGGAAACCACGACGCCCTTTCCGGCCCGCCTCTCTAGACTCGGCCGCATGACAGACATGCAGACATCCGAGCACCTCTGGGGTGGCGAGACCGAGAAGGCGATCGGGAACTTCCCCGTCTCCGGCGAGCCCATCCCCGTCCCGGTCGCGCGCTGGCTCGGACGCATCAAGGCCGCCGCCGCGCGCGTCAACGCCGATCTCGAGCTCCTCGACCGCGACATGGCCGAGCGCATCGCCGCCGCCGCGGATCGCGTCGCTGCGGGTGAGTTCGACGACCAGTTCCCAATCGACGTCTTCCAGACCGGCTCGGGCACGAGCTCGAACATGAACGCGAACGAGGTCATCGCGAGCCTCGCCGGCGAGGGCGTCCATCCCAACGACCACGTCAACATGGGCCAGTCGTCCAACGACGTGTTCCCGTCGGCGGTGCACCTCGCTGCGCTCGGCGAGCTGGCGCACGATCTGCTTCCCGCGCTCGACCAGCTCGCGGCCTCGCTCGAGCGGAAGGCCGCCGAGTTCGACGACATCGTGAAGTCGGGCCGCACGCACTGGATGGACGCGGTTCCGGTGACGCTCGGCCAGGAGTTCTCCGGTTACGCGGCGCAGATCCGGCAGGGGATCGCTCGCGTCGAGGACGCGATGCTGCGCCTCGGCCAGATCCCCCTCGGCGGGACCGCGACCGGCACCGGGCTGAACACGCACCCGGAGTTCGCCTCACGCGTCCGCGAGCTCCTCGCGCGCGAGACGGGGCTGACCATCTCCGCGCCCGCCGACCACTTCGAGGCGCAGGCCGCCCGTGACGGGCTCGTGGAGGCCTCGGGCGCGCTCAAGGTCGTCGCGGTCTCGCTGACGAAGATCGCGAACGACCTCCGCTTCATGGGGTCGGGCCCGCGGGCCGGGCTCGGCGAGCTCTTCCTGCCCGAGCTGCAGAAGGGCAGCTCGATCATGCCTGGCAAGGTGAACCCAGTGATGCCCGAGGTGGCGACCCAGGTCGCCGCCCAGGTGATCGGGAACGACGCCGCGATCACCATCGGCGGCATGAACGGCCACTTCGAGCTCAACGTCTACATCCCGCTCATGGCGCGGAACCTCCTCGACTCCATCAAGCTCCTCGCGAGCGCGTCGAGGCTCCTCGCCGAGAAGTGCGTGGACGGGATCCAGGCGAACCGCGAGCAGTGCGAGCGCTACGCCGAGCTCACGCTCTCCGCCGCGACGGCTCTCAACCCGTACATCGGGTACGACAAGGCGTCGGAGCTGGTGAAGGCCGCGGCGTCGTCGGGGCGCTCGCTCCGCGAGGTCGCGCTCGAGGCGGGTATCGAGGAGAAGATCCTCGACGAGGCGCTCGACTACCACGCCATGGCCAAGCCGCACGGCTAAGCGGTTCCCGGTTGACGGACGTCCGGGCGGCGCGCACACTGAGCGCGTCGCCCGGGTGGGCCGGGCGTGAGCGGAAGGGGGAGAGAGTGCGAAAGCTTCTTACCGTCATCGCGGCGCTCGTGGCCGCCGTGGCTGTCATCGCCGTTCCTGCCGGTGCCATCACAGACGGTGCGCCGGATCAGAACGGCCACCCGAACGTCGGGCTCATGGTCGCCAAGGATGTGAATGGGAACCCGCTCTGGCGGTGCTCGGGCACCATGATCTCGAGCACGAAGTTCCTGACCGCAGGGCACTGCACCGAGGAACCGGCGGCCAGCGTCGCGATCTGGTTCGACTCGGGGTACCCGACCCCGATCTCGGTGGCAGCCGGGTATCCGGCGGCGGGCGCGAACCGGTGCGACGGCATCACGGGGTATCCGTGCACAGGTGATGCGAGCGGCACGCCGTACACGCATCCCGACTTCGACTCGAACGCGTTCTACCTCCATGACGTCGGTGTTGTCGTGCTGAGTGCGCCGCGCGGCGGCCCGTACGCCGGCCTGCCGTCCGCCGGCCAGCTCGACTCGCTCAAGACACAGCGTGGCCAGAAGGACGTGACCTTCACCGCCGTCGGCTACGGGCTCCAGAAGAGCTTCCCGGACGCTGCGGCGTGGAAGGACCTGGCCTTCCGAACGCGGATGGTTGCCTACCCGAAGCTCAACCAGATCAACGTTCCGGGCTTCACCGGCGACTTCTCGATGCTGCTGTCGAACAACGCCAACACCGGTGGCACGTGCTTCGGCGACTCGGGTGGACCGAACTTCCTCGGTTCCCCGGCTCTGCCAACGGCGACAGTCGCCGGTGTGACGTCGTTCGGCATCAACGGCAACTGCGCCGGGACCGGCGGCGTCTTCCGTCTCGACAAGGCGGATGTGCTCGCGTTCATCGCGAACCCGACCGGTTCGTAGCGGACTGCTTCACACGTGACGGAAGGGCCGCCTCCGGGCGGCCCTTCTCGTTCTAGTAGGCGACCGCGCCGATGCCCGCCTCGGCTGCGCGGCGCTGCTCGTCCGCGCGGTACGAGGAGCGCACGAGCGGCCCCGAGAACACCGAGCCGAAGCCAAGAGCCTCGCCCTGCTCGCGGAACCAGCGGAACTCGTCCGGGTGGACCCAGCGGTCGATCGGCGCGTGCTTCGGCGACGGCCGGAGGTACTGGCCGATCGTGACGACGTCCACCCCGTGACCCCGGAGGTCGCGCATCGTCTCGACGACCTCGTCGTTCGTCTCGCCGAGGCCGACGATGATCCCCGACTTCGTCATCACGTCGTACACCGCGAGCTCCTTCACGCGCCGGAGGAGCCAGAGGGCCTTGTCGTAGCTCGCCTTCGCGCCGCGCATGCGCGGGTGGAGGCGACGGACGGTCTCGATGTTGTGGCCGAAGACGTCGGGTCGCGCCGCGAGCACCGTTGCGAGCGCCTCCTCCTCGACGCCGAGGAAGTCGGGGGTGAGGATCTCCACCGTCGCCTCCGGCAGCTTCCGCCGAAGCGCGCGGATCGTCGCGGCGTAGTGACCCGCGCCGCGAT
The DNA here is from genome assembly GCA_964578545.1 of uncultured Gaiellales bacterium. GTDB lineage: Bacteria > Actinomycetota > Thermoleophilia > Gaiellales > Gaiellaceae > GMQP-bins7. The sequence continues at coordinate 8,342 of CAZODN010000079.1, read as the reverse complement.
CGGGCACGTCGTCGCGGTCCACGGAGGTGACCACGACGTGCGAGAGCCCCATCTGCGCCGCGGCCTGCGCGAGGCGCAGCGGCTCGAGCGGGTCGGGCGGGGCGTCGGGCCTCCCCGAGGTGACGTCGCAGTAGCGGCAGGCGCGGGTGCAGACGTCGCCGAGGATCTGGAAGGTCGCCGTGCCTCGCCCCCAGCACTCGCCGATGTTCGGGCAGCGCGCCTCCTCGCAGATCGTGTGCAGCCGACCCTCGCGCAGCAGCCCCTTGACCTCGAAGTAGCGCGAACTCGCGCTCGGAGCGCGCACCTTCATCCACTCCGGGCGGCGCGGGCGCTCGGCGACGGGGAGCGACTCCTGCATCCGGGCCAGTCTAGGGGACGAGGGTGAAGCGCTCGCAGTGCAGCGGCTTCACGACCGAGAAGTGGCGGTGGTCGAGCGTCGCGACCCGCGTCTGCTCGAGTCGCTCGGCAACGGCGACGACGGCGGCATCGACGAACTCGAGCGGGAGATCGGCGTACTGCCGCAGGAGCATCCTCGCACGCTCGTAGTCACTCTCGTCAAGATCAACGAGCGCAACACTGCGGTCGAGGACGCTGGCGAGCAGTCGCCCCGTAGCGTCGTGCAAGGTCCGGCTTCGTGCCAGCCAGTCGACTTCGACGAGTACCGCGGCGGGGATGACAACAGCCGACCGGTCGAGCAGTTCCGTGCAAGTGTCGTGCCACCGTTCACGTGGATCGAGCGCGGCGAAGAGAACACTCGTGTCACAGACCAGCGTCAAGACGCCGTCCGTCGTGCTTTTTCGCCACCCACTCGATGATGATCTCCTCGTCCTTCGATGCAGCGTCGTCGGTCGGTTGAGCAGTCGCGTTGCGCCGCCGGAGGAAGCTCGGTGGCCGACGCGTCCGTGCCCGCCACTCGAGGCCCTGACGCATGACTTCGCCGAGCGAGATCCCCTCTTCCTTGGCGATCGACCGCAACTCATCCATCAGCTCAGGGTCCGCCATGACTGTGGTGCGCACCATCCTAGGCATTATGGCACTTATTATGTCACACCTTGGTCACGCATTCAGTGCGATACGGTCACGGAGTGGTTCCCGAGGCACGACTGGAGCGGAACGACGCCGGCCTCTACCCGTCTGACGAGGGCTGGTTCGTCGTCAACGTGCGCGACGCGCAGTGGTTCGACAGCCACGAGCTCGGCCTCTACGCACCGTTCGAGGGCGAGCACGCCCGGTTCGCCCAGCTCGGGATCAACGTCTCGATCCTCCGGCCGGGCGAGCCGAGCTGCATGTACCACGCCGAGGACGCGCAGGAGGACTTCCTCGTCCTCGCGGGCCAGTGCCTCCTGATCGTCGAAGGGCAGGAGCGGCAGCTCCGGGCTTGGGACTTCGTCCACTGCCCGCCGCTGACGGAGCACGTCTTCGTCGGCGCCGGCGACGGCCCGTGCGTGCTCCTCGGCACGGGCGCCCGGAGGAAGGGCCGCGCGCTCGTCTACCCGGTGAACGAGGTGGCGTTGAAACACAGGGCAGGGGTCGAGGTCGAGACCGGCGACCCCGCGGAGGCGTACACGCGCTTCTCCGAGAGCACGCCGATCCGTTGCCCCGATGGCACCTTCGCATGACCGGGATCGACGCTCACGAGGCGACGGCGCGGCTGTACGAGGACGCCGCGGCGCAGCTCCAGCTCGCGGTCGAGCACTGCCGCGTCGCCGCACAGCACTTCCGCAACGGGGTCGTCCCCCGAGGGACGGCTCATGCCTGGGCTGCGCGCGGCCATCTCCTGAACGCCGAGGCGCTGCTCGACGAGCAGGCGCGCGAGCATGCGAGCCGTTCCGTGCCGCAGGCGGACTAGCGAGCCGCCAGCGAGGCGTGGATTCGCTGCGGCCACAGGCCGAGGCCCTCGTCCGCCGGCAGCTCCTCGAAGTCGAGGCCGAAGACCTCCGCGACGGCGTCGATCGCCGCCGGCCGAACGTCCGCGACCGAGACGGAGCGCGAGAGCTCCCGCGCCATCGTCGTGAAGGCCGCGTCCTCGAGCCCGCACGCCGTGATCCACTCGGTGAACGGCGCCGGGTCGAGGTCGACGTTGAGGGCGTAGCCGTGGGTCGTGACCCAGCGAGACACGTGCACGCCGATGGACGCGATCTTCCGCGGGCCCTGCCCGCCGCCGGGCGCCATCCAGACCCCGGTGAGCCCTTCGTACCGTGTTGCCTCGAGCTCGAAGGACGCGAGCGTGCCGATGAGCGCCTCTTCGAGATCGCGGACGTAGCGCTTCACGTCCCTGCCGTGGTTTGCCAGGTCCAGGATCGGGTAGCAGACGAGCTGCCCCGGGCCGTGGAACGTCGACTTCCCGCCGCGGTCGGTCTCGAAGACCTCGACCACCGCGTCGTCCGGGATGTGGAGCTCGCGGTTGGTCTCGGTCCGCCGTCCGAGCGTGACGACGGGCGGGTGCTCGAGGAAGACGACGGTCTCCGGGATCGCGCCCTGCGAGACGGCGCCGGCGAGCGAGCGCTGGAGGTCGAACGCCTCGCCGTAGGGGACGAGGCCGAGGCTCAGCAGGTACGCGCCGCGGCTCACGCAAGCAGCCTAGCCGGGGTCAGGGGGCGCGCTCGGGGAAGCGCGGCAGCCCGTCCTCGGGAAGCACCTCCCACGGCGCGACGGAGCGCACGAACAGGTGCGCCTCGATCCGCCCTTCGTACGGCTCGACGAGCGTCGGAAGCCGAACCGGCGTGCTCGGATTCTCGGGCCAGCCGCCGCCGAAGAGGTTCGTCCCGCAACGCGAGCAGAACGTCTTCGCCGACCCCTCCTCGGGCCGGTAGCGCGTCAGCATGTCCTCGCCCGCGAGGATGCGGATCGCGTCCGTGCGAACCCGTCCGCTGACCGTTCCGTACCCGCCGGAGATCTTCTTGCAGCTCTCGCAGTGGCAGACGCCGACCCGGTCGAACGGCTCCGTGATCTCGAATCGGACGCCTCCGCAGAGGCACGTGCCCAGGCGAGGCTCCACGTCTCTCCCCCTAGTACGCGGCCTCGTCCCACGTCTCGAGGCGCTGCCGCAGCTCCTGCAGGAACATCCCCGCGTAGGCCCCGTCCACGAGCCGGTGGTCGTACGTGAGCGTCAGGTTCATGATCGGGCGGATCGCGATCACGTCGCCTCCGAGCTCGTCCTGGACGACCCACGGGCGCTTGACGAGCGCGTACGTGCCGAGGATCGCCGACTGGGGCTGGTTGATGATCGGCGTGCCGTGGAAGGTCCCGAAGCTCCCGGGGTTCGTGATCGTGAAGGTCCCGCCCTGGACGTCGTCGGGCAGGAGCTTCTTCGTGCGAGCGCGCTCGGCGAGGTCCTGGATCGCACGCGCGGTTCCCGTGAGGTTCAGGTCCTGCGCGTTCCGGATGACCGGGACGATGAGCCCCTTGCCGTCCTGGATCGCGACGGCGATGCCGAGGTTGATCGACGACCGGGTAAGGATGCTCTGCCCCCGGATCTCGCCGTTGATGTACGGGTACCCCTTCAGCGTGTCCACCGTCGCTCGGGCGATGAACGCGAGGTAGGTGAGGTTCACGCCCTGCGCCGCGAGCTCCGGCTTGAGCTTCTGGCGGAGCGCGACGACGCGGGACATGTCCACCTCGATCGCGCTGGTCACGTGCGCCGCCGTGTCGACCGAGCGGCGCATGTGCTCCATGACGCCGCGGCGCATCGCGGTCATCGGCTCGAGCGTCTCGCCGGGTGCAAGGCCGGGCTCGCCCTCGGTTGCGGGCGCCGGCGTGGGAGCAGGCGCGGCGGCCGGCGCGGCGGGTGTGGGAGGAGGCGGCGCCGGAGCGACGGGCGGGGGCGGTGGCGCGGCAGCTTCGGCCGGCGGCGCGGGCGCCGCGGGGGTGGGCTCGGCCTCTGGCGCTGCGGGGGCAGCGGCCGGCGGCGCGGCGGCGGCTCCGGACTCGATGAACGCGACGATGTCGCGCTTCGTCACGCGGCCGCCGGTTCCGGTGCCGGGCACGACGGCGGGGTCGACCCCGTGCTCCGCCGCGATGCGGGCGACGACGGGCGAGACGAACGTCTTGCCGTTGCCCCCGGCCGGGACGCTCACCGGCTGCGCGGCGGACGCGGGCTCGGGCTGCGCGGCGACCGGCTGCGGCTCGGGCCCGGGTGCGGGTGCGGGCGGGGGCGCGGGCTCGGGCGCCGCGGCAACGGGCGGCGCCGGCTCCGCGGGCGCGGGCTCGGGCTCCGCGACGGCGGCGCCGGCCGGCGCGATGATCGCGATGACGGTCCCGACCTCGACGGTCTCGCCCTCGGGCACGAGGATCTGCGCGACCACGCCCTCGGCCGGGCTCGGGACCTCGGTGTCGACCTTGTCGGTCGAGATCTCGAGCAGGGGCTCGTCGCGGCCGATCGGCTCGCCGACCTGCCGGAGCCACTTCGTGATCGTGCCCTCCGACACGGACACGCCCATCTGGGGCATCACGACTTCGGTCTGCGTTCCTGTGGACACGTCTTCCTCCTAGTAGGCGGCGAGCTCTCTCAGTGCGGTCGCGACGTCCTCGACCTGGGGGATGAAGGCCTTCTCGAGCGGCGGCGAGAACGGCACCGGGGTGTCCGGGGCTGCGAGCCGCATCACCGGAGCGTCGAGGTGCTCGAACGCCTCCTCGGCGATCGTCGCGGCGATCTCGGCGCCGAAGCCGCCGGTGCGGGTGTCCTCGTGGAGCACGAGGACCTTCGACGTGCGCTGCACGCTGTCGAGCACCTTCTCCCGGTCCCAGGGGATGATCGTCCGCAGGTCGAGAACCTCGACCTCGACGCCGTCCTTCGCGAGCTCCTCGGCGGCGTCGGCGGCCGTGTGCACCATTGCCCCCCACGTCACCACGACCGCGTCGTCGCCGGGGCGGTGGACGCGCGCGTGGCCGAAGGGGATCGTGTAGCGGTCCTCGGGCACCTCGCCCTTGATGCGGCGGTAGAGGTGCTTGTGCTCGAAGAAGAGCACCGGGTTCGGGTCCTCGATCGCCGCCGCGAGCAGGCCTTTCGCGTCGTGGGGCGTGGACGGGCAGGCGATCTTCAGGCCGGGTATGTGGGCGAACGAGCTCTCGGGGTTCTGGGAGTGGAACGGGCCGCCCGAGAACCCGCCTCCCGAGGGCAGCCGGACGACGATCGGGATCGGCGTCTTCGCCCGGTAGAACTGCTTCGCGGCCACGGTGACGAGGTGGTCCCACGCGCAGGAGATGAAGTCCGCGAACTGCATCTCGGCGACCGGCCGCAGGCCCATGAGCGCCGCGCCCGTCGCCCCGCCGACGATCGCCGTCTCGGAGAGCGGCGTGTCGATGACGCGCCACGGGCCGAACTCCTCCTGGAACCCGAGCGACACCTTGAAGGCGCCGCCGTAGACGCCGACGTCCTCGCCGAGCACGAACACGCGCGGGTCGCGCCGCATCTCCGTGCGGAGCGCGTCCGAGATCGCCTGGATGTAGGTCAGCTCGGCCATGGCTACTTGTGGTGGGGGGTGTCGAGGTCTTCCGGCGAGGCGAACACCTCGTCCTCGAGGGCCTCCGAGGCCGGGAGCGGCGACTCGTCCGCGCGCTCGAGCGCGTCGTTCAGGAGGCGCTTGACGGCGGCGGTGATCTCGCCCTCCTCGTCCTCGCCGAGGCCTGCGTGCTCGTAGAGCCAGGTGCGGTAGCGCTCGATCGGGTCGTACGCTGCCCAGCGCTCGAACATCTCCTTCGGCACGTAGAAGGCGTCGTCGTG
>CAZODN010000079.1:0-2520 GCA_964578545.1 uncultured Gaiellales bacterium | reverse complement strand
ACGAACACGACGGGAAGCTGGCGGACGCCCGCGAAGTTCATCGCCTCGTGCGCGTCGCCGCGCGCGGCTGCGCCCTCGCCGAACCAGGCGACGGCCACGCGGCTGTCGCCGCGGATCTTGAACGCGAGCGCCATGCCCGTCGCCACCGGCAACATCGCCGGCAGGTGGCTCACCATCGGGTGCAGCCCGAGACCGGGGACTGCCATGTGGACGTTGCCGTCGCGACCCTGCGTCGGGCCGCCCTCACGCCCCATGTACTGGGCGAAGATCCGCCACGGCTCGACGCCGCGCGTGACGTGGACGCCCATGTCGCGGTGGAGCGGGGTGCCGACGTCGTTCGGCCCCATCGCCGTCCCGACGCCGACCGCGGCGCCCTCGTTGCCGCGCCCCGTGTAGAAGGAGCCCGGGATCTTGCCCTGCTTGTAGAGGATGTGCCCGCGCTCCTCGATCCCACGGGTGATGAGCATGTTGCGGTAGATCCCGAGGAGGTCCTCGCGGTCGAGCCCGACCTCCTTCACCTCCTGCAGCGAGCTCACGGGCTCGGCTTCCCGTACGGCCATGCGGCGATCCCCCGTCGTCGGTTGACGGGGTCTCACTCTATCGGCTGCACCCGTCACCCCACCGCCGGCGGGGAGCGCGCTTACGATTGGCGGGCGTGGCGAAGGCGAAGCGGAACTGGATCCAGGAGGAGCGGCGGAAGACGCTCGGCGACTGGGTCGCCTTCTGCCTCACGTGCGGGCACACCCAGCGCTACTTCCTCGAGGACGAGGCCGAGCTCCCGACCGGGTGCCCAACCTGTGGGGGGGCGCTGCGCCACCGCTGTCCCTCGTGCGGCGCGCCGATCGCCTCGGCGTTCGCGGTGGAGTGCGAGGAGTGCGACGCGCCGCTGCGCGAGCCGGAGCTCTTCGGGACGGCGATCCGCAAGCCGGGGAAGTAGGCACTCGCCGGTCAGCGACGTCCTCGTCCGAACGGCGGGCGGGTCGTCGAAGCGGCTCGTCGGGCAGGCTCGCCGCGCGGCGTCAGACGATCTGCGAGAAGCGGATGACCGTGACGATGTCGTCCTCGCTCACCTCGCGGTTGTAGAGCTGCGAGAGGAACCAGGTCATCTCGTCCACCCGGCGGATCTGCGGGTTGTCGTGCTCGATCTCGCGCGGCGAGAGCTCGCGCAGCGCCTTCACCTCGACCTTGTCGATGACGGCGTCGAAGATCCGCTCGCGCTGGCCGTACCGCGCTCCGCAGAGGACGGTGACGATCATCCCCTTCTTGTACTTCGCGGACTTGTCGCCCAGGCGAATGGTCGCGGTCTTCCGCCCCGACCGCAGCTGCTCGGCCACGGCGGGGTTGTAGAAGTTGAGGGCGAACGTCGGCATCGGCGGCTGCGGAATCATAGGGCGTCCGGCGATCCGGGGCTTCAGGTGGCGGTCGGGCCGGTGCCCGGCGACCCGAGCCACTCGAGCGCCCGGGCCGCCATCTCCCGCTCGCCCCGGTAGGCGAGGAGCGTCGTTGCCTCCTCGAGCGGGAGCCAGCGAGCCTCCGCGACCTCGACCTCCATGCCGGGCGGGAGCTCCCCGATGCGGCCGCTGCGAGCACGCGCGAGGTAGAAGCTCACGACCTTGAAGACGCGCTCGCCCTCCCACGTGTAGACGTAGCGCACGTCGCCGAGCTTCGCCACGACCTCGCCGTGGACACCGGTCTCCTCGAAGCCCTCGCGGAGCGCGGCCTCGACCGGCTTCTCGCCCTCGGCGAGGAGCCCCTTCGGGAGCGCCCAGGTGCCCTCGCGCCGGCCGCGGGGAAGGGTCGCCGCGAGCCACCAGCGCCCGCGCATCCGGCGGACGAGCACGAGGCCGGCCGAGAGCTCGCGCCTCACGGCGACTTTGTGACACCCGAACGGGGTGTGCGGCCGAAATCTGCGTCGAAGGGACTCAATTTGGCTTGGCGGAGCGGGCTCGAAGTGCTATCGTCCACTTGGCACTCGCGAGGCAAGAGTGCCAAGCGTGTCACAAACTCTGTGTTAGGAGGTCTGTCGAATGGAATTGCAGCCTCTTGGTGATCGCATCATCGTCGAGGTCCTCGAGGAAGAGGAGATGACGGTGAGCGGCATCGTGCTGCCCGACACGGCGAAGGAGAAGCCGCAGAAGGGCAAGGTTCTCGCCGTCGGCCCCGGCCCGCGGGACGAGGACGGGGAGTACATCAAGATGGACGTCGAGGAGGGTGACGTCGTGATCTTCTCCAAGTACGGCGGGACGGAGATCAAGGTCGGCTCGGAAGACGTCCTCATCCTGCGCGAGTCCGACATCCTCGCGAAGGTCGTCGGCGACCGCGCCGCGGTCTAGGGAACGAAGGAGGAACCGGAAGACATGGCTCACAAGGAGCTCAAGTTCAACGAGGAGGCGCGTCGCTCGCTCGAGCGCGGCGTCAACACCCTCGCCGACGCGGTGAAGGTGACGCTGGGCCCGAAGGGCCGCTACGTCGTCCTCGACAAGAAGTTCGGCGCGCCGACGATCACGAACGACGGCGTCA
>CAZODN010000078.1:0-13157 GCA_964578545.1 uncultured Gaiellales bacterium | reverse complement strand
AGGCCCGGTCGCGCGCTCCGTCGTCGAGAGCGACTCACCGGAGGTATCCGCGTCGCCTGCTCGGATCGGGCGGAGCCGCGGCACCTGAGAGGGAGTCCTTAGCGCTGCTTCCTTCCGGACCTGACGCGGTTCGGACGCTCCCAGTGCGCGGGACCCGATCGTCAACGCCGCGTGCGCAGACCCTGTCCCGACGAACCGTCCCTCGGACGGCGTTCGGCCCCGCATGGAGCGGATTTCGGGTTCAGGGAACCGCTGACTCCCCACCTAGCGCGACCGGGCGCCGTGAGGGTATCAAGCAGCCTCTGTCGGCTGCTCCGCATCGCCCCCTCGGCGAGCCCGGATGAGCGCGACCGCTCCGACCGCCAGGACGATCGCACCTACGACCGTGCCCGTTGCCTGCTTCCATCCGAACGCGCCCCCACTCGATCCGAGGCCGATCGGGTCGGCGAGGAGCGAGACGACGAGAACGGCTCCGCCCACGAGGACGAGCAGCCAACCGAGTCGTGTGCGTGTCATCACGATCTCCTTTCGCGCGCCGACCGTAACACGCTTCGGCCGCAGGTGAGAGGGGCCGGTTGCCCGGCCCCTCTCGGTCAGTCGTTGCGCCGTCGGCTACGGGCCGACGATGCGGCCCTCGACCACCGGGCCGACGGGCGAGTTCGCCGCGACCCAGTCGATGGCCACCTGCAGCAGGTCGTCACCCGGCTGGGCCACGTTCGTCCCCTGAGCGAACATCGTGTACCCGTCGCCACCCGTGTACATGAAGTCGTTGGTGACGAAGCGGACGCTGTCCGCCGGGCCGATCGGCGTCGCAGGACCGGCGATCCCCTGCGGCGTCTTCCACATGCCGGTCACGACCGGTGCCGTCCCGTTGCAGGAGAAGGTCACCTTCAGCCCGGAGATCTGCGGGAAGCGCCCCGTGCTGATCGCCGAGTTGCAGAACGGCGAGAAGCCGTTCAGGAACGCCTGCTCGAGCTGGGCGCCGGTGAGCGTGAGGATCACGGTGCGGTTCCCGAACGGAAGCACCGCGAACATCTCGCCCCAGGTGATCTCCCCGGGCTGCTCTCCCGCGCTCGGCGGCGCGACGAGCAGGTCTGCGCGCAGCCCGCCGGAGTTCGTGAACGCCGCATCGACGCCCGGGTACTTCAGGCGCATCGAGTCGGCGACCATGTTCCCCATCGCCGACTCGAACAGGCGCGTCGGCGCCCGCTTGATGTCGAACTGCTGCGTCCCGATCACCTGGTTCCGCAGCACGGCGGTCTCCGCGTTCGCCTGGTCGACGATCGCCTGCACGTCGGCGCGCTTGGCGACGCCGAGGTTCTTGGCGATGCGCGTTGCGCCGCCGGCCCACTCGACGTCGCCGCCGTGGACGACCATCTGCACGACGGAGTAGCTCGCCCCGGCGTTCATCCCCTCGACGAGCAGGATGTTCCCGACCATGAGGTTCGAGACCCGGTGCGTGTGGCCCGCCATGACGACGTCCACGGTCGTGTCCTGGATGCCCTGGGTGATCGTCATGATCGGTCCCGTCCACGGCACGGGCGAGTTGCCCGCCACGCGGTTGGTGCCGGCGGCCGTGCCCTCGTGGATGAGGACGACCTGGATCCTGACGCCCTGCTTGCGGAGCGCCTCGGACTCCTTCTTGATCGTCTCCACCTCGTCGAGGAACTTGAGCCCGGCCGTCGCGCCGGCGCTGACGAGCTCGGGCGTCCCCTCGAGGGTGAGCCCGATGACCCCGACCTTGAGGTTCCCGTACTGGAAGACGTGCGTCCCCTTCACCCAGCTCGGGTTCTGGAGCGTCGTCGCGTCGACGACGTTCGCTCCCAGGAACGGGAACTTCGCCCGCGCCTGGTGCTGGAGCAGCCGTGACACGCCGTAGTCGAACTCGTGGTTCCCGTAGGAGGTCGCCTCGAGCCCCCACGCGTTCTCGACGTCGATCGCCGGGCGGTCCTGCAGGAGCCCGGAGTTCGCCGGCGTCGCGCCGACGTTGTCGCCGGACGCGAAGAGGAACGAGCCGGCGGGCAGCGACGCGGCCTCCTGGTCGAACAGCGTCGCGAGCTGCGCGGCGCCGCCGACCGGGACGTTGCGGCCGTCGATCGACATCGTCGTCTGCTCGAGCTGGCCGTGGAAGTCGGTCAGCCCGACCATCGGGATCACCGTCCGGGCCTCGCCTCCGCGCAGGAGGTCGAGCCGGACGTTGCCCTGCGAGTGCTGGGGCTCCGGCACGCCGAGCACGTACGCGATCGTCGGTGCGAGGTCGATCGAGCGGAGGCCCTTCGCGACGACGTTCGGGCGGATCACGCCTCCGCCGCCGATGAACGTCGCCCGCATGTTGACGTTCGCGGCGAGGTTCTGGACGTCGGGCACGTACCCGTGCTGGCCGAAGAAGGCCGAGCGCGCGAAGAGGGTGCCGGGCGTCGCCGCGTCGAACTGGTACGGCGGGTAGGAGAACGCGACGACGTCACCCGTCCGCGTGGGGTGGGCCATGTCGGCCGTCGTGCCCGCACCGTTCGGGATGTACCGCGCTTCCCCCTTCGTGTACACGCGGTCGATCACCTTCCAGCCCTCGGGCCCCGTCTTGTTGCCGGGCCAGTCGTTCGGGTCGGTCAGGCCCTGGAAGGCGGCCTTGATCGCGGCCACGGTCGCGGCCTCGTCGCTCGCCGGCACCTGCTGGAGGCCTCCGCCCGCGGGGTCCCGCCCCGCGAGGTTGAGGTAGACCTGGACGGTGCCGCCCGCCCAGCAGGCCTTCGCCTTGCCGATCGTCTCACCGGAGGCCGGGCGGCAGTTGGAGGTCTGCGGCTTCGAGAGCAGCCCCAGGTCGACGAGCACCTTGCTCGCGTCGATCGCGAGGAACTGCGGGGCGAAGCCGTGGTCGGAGGAGACGAGCTTGGACGAGTTGTTCGGCATCAGCTTGTCGATCAGCGCGAGCGTCGCGTCCGCGCCCTTGTAGGCACGCTGGAGGAACGCCGTCCGCTGGGCGACCCTGCCGTCCGGCGTGCCGTTCGACTGCACGTCGTCGTAGGCGGGGTTCGTGTCCCCGTTCGGGAGCTTCGGCGTCACGAGCCCGAGGAACTGGTGCTGGAACTCGTCGGTGACCGGGTAGCCGGCCATGACGAGGTCCGGCTTGTGCTTCTCGAGGATGTACTTCATGAGCGGGTGGTGCCCCGTCTCCCAGTAGAGGCCCTGCTCGACGTACGTCTCCTCGCTGACGATGCCCGCCTCGAGGATCGCGAAGTCGGCGGCCGTCGAGGTCGGGAACTTCTGCGCGACGTACTCGGCGAAGTCGCCCGAGAAGCCGGGCTCCGACCAGCCGACCCACGACGCATTGGCGCGGGTGACGGAGGTGTGGAAGAGGCGGACCTTCGACAGGTTCGCGGTGAGCTCCTCGACCTTCAGGAGCATTCCGCCCGTGAGGCCGTTGAGCGACCCGCCGACGATCTTCACCTTCACGTCGGCCCACTGGCCCTTGCCGATCGTCGCGACCGCCGCCGACCCGTCCTTCGTCGGCGAGAAGAGCACGCGGTCGTAGCTCGTCGTGCCGTTGTTCGTCGAGTCGAAGAGGTAGGCGTTCAGCCCGTACTTGTCCGTGCCGAAGTCGAGCACGCGCAGGCGCATCTCCTTCGCCGGGCTGTACGACGCAGGCACGTTCGTCCAGCCGGTCGCGTCCGTGGGCGCGGCGCCGGGGAACGGTGCCTGCCCGGCGAAGCCGGCCGGATGGTCGAACTGGAGCCCGAACGCCGCCACGAACGCGGCGTCGTCGGCGGGAGAGATGTAGTTCGTCGCGACCCCGCGCCCCGAGAGGAAGCTCCGGTAGTCGACCGTCGGCCCGTCGATCGAGCCGACGCGGCCGCCGGCCCACTCGATCTGCGCGACCTTCTTGCCGCCGCGCTCGGCCGCCTGCGCGAGCGTCTCCGCCTGGAGCACTCCGCTGTCGAACGCGGCCGTGCGGTTCGCCATCGCCTGGCCGTTGATCGCGAACGTGTTGTTCGTCGAGCCGTGGACGCCTGGCCATGCTCCCGTGGCGAGGCTGTACCAGCCCGCGCCCGTGTTCGGCGGCGCCTGGGTGAGCAGGCCGTTGCCGTCCGCCTTCGCTCCCGTCCGGAGCAGCTTGTCCATGGTCGGCATGAGGCCCTTCGCCGCATACGACTCGACGAGGTCCTGACGCAGGCCGTCGGCGGCGAAGAAGATCACCGACTCCTTGCCCGGCGCGAGCGTGGCGCTCGTCGACGCCGGCCCAGCTGTCGCGGCGACGAGCGCAGCGGCTACCGCCGCGGTCGCCGCGAGGAGAACTCCTACTCGCTTATGCATCTCTCGACTCCTTGTGACGTGTGATCCGAGGGCGGGCCGGAGCGCGTGCGGACGCGATCGCCTCGCACGAGGCATCCCTGCCGGCACGTTGCCTTCGAGCGTCGGTCTCCCCCCCGATGGAACAGTCCGGTCGATCCTACGACGTTCGATCAGCTCGCGTGATGCGGAAAGTCACGGATCCGGTGTCCACACGGTTTCGATCGGGCGAACCCCCGCGTTCGGGACACCCGAGCACGCGAGGCTCTCGGGGCCGTGCTCGAGCGCTCGGGCGGATAGCGTGCGCTCGGTGACGAGCGACGTCTGGACGAGGTACTACGACGCCGTCGGTGGGGAGCCGCGCGAGACGTTGCTCATCGCCCTCGACCGCTACGAGCGCTGTTCCGGGGGCCAGGTCGAGGAGCCGTTCGCAGTCGACCTCGGCTGCGGCTCGGGCCGAGACACGGCGGAGCTCCTCAGGCGAGGCTGGAAGGTGCTCGCGATCGACTCCGAGCCCGCCGGCATCGACAGGCTCGCGCAGAACGTCTCCGGCATCGAGGAGGGTGCTCGCCGTCTCGAGACCCAGGTGGCTCGCTTCGAGGACGCGTCCTGGCCCGCCGCCGATCTCGTGAACTCGAGCTACGCGCTGCCCTTCTGCCCTCCGGAGAGCTTCATGGCCGTGTGGCAGCGGATCGTGGCCTCGCTGACGCCCGGCGGCCGCTTCTGCGGTCAGCTCTTCGGAGACCGGGACGAGTGGGCCACGCCGCGCGGAGTCTCCTCGAGAGGCTGGGGATCGCCAACCGGGATGTCCTTCCACTCGAAGGAGGCCGTGCTCTCGCTTCTCGGCGATCTCGACGTCGAGCACCTCGACGAGGTCGACGTCGACGGGACCACGGCCGTCGGCGATCCGAAGCACTGGCACCTGTTCCACATCGTCGCGCGGAAGCGCTGAGCCGGTGTCGGACCTGTCGTGGGGAGCACGGTCGGCGCCCGGCACGCACGTGCGCGAGAGGAGCGGGCCGCGCGCCGGTCAGGCCTCGACCGAGAAGATCGGCTCGCCGAGCAGGCTCCTATCAACACGGATGCCCAGCCCAGCGCCGGTCGAGACTCGACCGATGCCGTTCGTGGAGCGTGGCTCGTGGCCCGCGACGTGCTCCATCGACCAGTCGTTCATGAAGGACACCGTGAAGAGACTCTCCGGCTGAGTGCTCGCGGCCAGGTGACTGATCGCCGCAGTGGCGATGTCCCCGCCCCAGGTGTCCTCGATGGTCAGCCTCAACCCCAGTTGCTCGGCAAGATCGCGAAGCAGCTTTGCCTTCGTCAGGCCGCCGACTCTGCTGATCTTGAGGTTGATCGCCTCCATCCCATCTCGCGCCATCGCGCGCAGGAGCGTCTGAAGATCGGTGATCAGCTCGTCCAAGACCATCGGAAGCGTCGTGCGCTGCCGAACGTAGAGGCACTCCTCGAGCGTCCTGCACGGCTGCTCGAGGTAGGTCCTCGGCAGGCTCTCCATGAGGCGGGCGGCGACGACGGCATCCTGCAGGCGCCATCCACCGTTCGCGTCGGCGATGACGACGTCTTCGTCAGCGGTCGCCTCGACGACACGCGCAACGCGCTCGGCATCGCGCTGCGGATCTGCGCCCAGCTTGAGCTGGAAGTGGTGGATGCCCTCGGCCTTCCGCGCCAGGACGTGGCGCTCCATCTCCTCGACGGGTCCGAGGGGGACGGCGATGTAGAGCGGAAAGCTCTCCTGGCGGACGCCGCCCAGGAGCGTGGCGACGGGCTGCGCCGTCGCGCGGCCGAAGACATCCCAGCACGCGATGTCCACTGCGCTCTTCGCGTAGCCGTGCCCGAGCAAGGCTCCGTCCATCTTCTCGTTGATGACGGCGAGGTTGCAAGGATCGGCGCCGAGAAGGGCCGGAGCCACTTCCCGGAGCGCGGCGCGCACGCCCCCGGCGAAAGCGGGCAAGTACGTGCTCCCCAGAGGGCATGTCTCGCCCCAACCGTCGATCCCGTCGTCGGTCATGACTCGCACGACCGTGCTCGGCAGGCTCGTCGTAACACGCCCACCGGACATCACGTAGCTGCCGTGGACGTACGTCAGGTCGTAGACGAAGACCTCGATCCGCTCGATCCTCACGACGTGCCCGAGCCACCCGTCCAACGGACACGGCACGACCCAGCGTCCGGAGCGGCGATCCCGAGACGCAGATGACCGGTCACGCGCGCTTCTTATCACCTGGTGGGGCATTCCGGGGGCATGCTCGGCACGGGCCGAGAACCGGCAACCCGGGCGGTGTCGAAGTGGGCGCACCTGGGATCGAAGCCGACTAATCGCGTTCTCACTCGAGCCAACTGAGGTCGATTTTCCGTGTGATCTGCAGGGAGAAAGTGGGGGTGGTGAGGGAGGCTCGGAACCACCCAGCACTACTACTTTTCACCCCGCACTTGGACGTCATTTGGACACCGAGCGATGCCCGCATTGCGGAGGAGAGCTGAAGCGACCTGAGCCGTGAGTGCTCCGTCCGGCGACGGACGCCCGGCGCTCGAGCTCCTCGATGG
This sequence comes from uncultured Gaiellales bacterium, assembly GCA_964578545.1. GTDB lineage: Bacteria > Actinomycetota > Thermoleophilia > Gaiellales > Gaiellaceae > GMQP-bins7. The sequence continues at coordinate 6,311 of CAZODN010000078.1, read as the reverse complement.
CGGCGCGTCTAACAGCCGCCAAAGCGACACCAGTGTCGCATCCACGGCGTCGGGCTTCGACACGGTTCGCCTCCGCTTCCGCCATCAAGAGCGCGCCTACGAGCAGGCGAAGGCTGCGCGCTCCGCGGTGCACGCACGCGGCGAGCTCCGCCGAACGACGAACGGCATCACCGTCGGCGCCTACCCGGACGGCCTCGTCACGATCGAGACGCGGCTCGCGGCTCTTCTCTACGGGGAGGACGATCATCGGCTGCTCGGCGCCGACGACTTCGTCCGCGCGCCGGAAGCCGCGGCGGACCTGTTCGGGCTGGACCCCGATGCGGCACCGGTGGGGGTTGGGCGCGCTGATCTCGCCAGCGAGCTCGTCTTCGCCGACGGGCGTGAGGGGCAAGAGTTCTTGCGCGCGCTCTCCTACGTCGATCTGCCGTGGCTCAAGGTCGGTGTCGAGGGCGCGAAGCGCGACAACCTCCAGACCGTCTACCACCGCGACGTCCGCGGGCGGTCCGTGAAGCTGCGTTGCTACGACAAGGGCGTCGAGTCGCAGACGTGCGCGCCGGGGACGTGGCTGCGCCTCGAGCGCCAGCGCCGCTGGCGGAAGGAGCGGGAGCCGACTGTCGACGACGTGGTCGCGAGAGGGCTTGCCGAGGAGTTCGCAGGACGTGAGCTTCGCGCCGTCGTCGCCGGCCACGACGAGGTCACTGTGTGCGACCCGCCGGCTGCAGCCGATCGACTTCGGGAGCTGTACACGCAGGAGCTGATCACCGGCGACGCGATGCACCGTCTCGGTGCGTTCGTCTGGTTTGGCGCCGAGGGTCTCCATCCGCGGACGGCGCAGCGTAGGGCTGCCGAGCTGCGTCGTCTCGGGCTCGCGCTGAACCCGCACGAGGGCGGGCGCGCGACGGTTCCTGTGGGCGAGTATCTGCGGGCCTTCGCCGCGGCGTGGGCTGCTTAGCCGGAGTCAAGTAGCGGCTCGATGGCGGACGCGAGCTCGCCCGTCTCGCCGATCACGGGGAGGCCGGCGGCGCGGACGTCGGATGGAACCGACTCCCACCGAGACTCCGGGCCGAAGAGGATGAATGCGTCGTAGACGACGGGCCCGAACGGGTCGATGCCGAGCTCAGTGGTCTCGGCAGCCCACTTGCTGATGGCGAGATCGCGATCCCACAGGCTCGCGACTCTTGGATCGTCGAGGAGGCGTGCGTCCCAGGCGGATCGCTCATCGGACGGGAGCACGGGCGTCCAGACGGCGAACACTCGCAGCTTCGCGGACGGGTACTTGTCGAGGATCTCCTGGCGGACCCAACTGGCCCCCGCGAGACACGTGCCTCAGGTGGGCGACAGTAGGAGCAGGAGACGAGGCTTGCCCTCGTCGACGTTGAAGCGGGCGCGGAGCTGGTCCACGCTCGCAATGTCGGAGAGGGTCGCGTCCCGGCTCGGCTGGGTGGGCGCAGTCGCGGGAGGCTCTGTGCTTCCCGACTGCGCGCCGCTATCTCCATCGGAGCCGCCGCAGCCGGCCAGCCCGAAGGCGAGGGCGCCGAGCAGCGCCGCGCGCTTCGCGTGTCCCGGCTGGTGTCCCGTATGGGGCCGCACGACGCTCACTCGCTTTGCGGAGTGCCGGGGGTCGACGTAGTGCCCGGGGAGGCGCGGCGTCGGACTCGCTGCCAGACGACCGCGACGAGTGCGAGTCCGACGAGGACGGCGATCGCCCCGAGGACGATCCCTCCGTCCTCGCGGGCGAGCACCTCCAGCCGTGCCGTGAAGCGCGTGCCGAAACCGACCACCGGATCGTTCGCGAGCGTCGCGTTGTCGCCGAACTCCAGGCGAAGCCAGTAGTAGCTCACATACGCGCCCGCGACGACGAGCAGCGCGCCGGCGATCCGGCCCATGTGCGGCACCAGGCGGCCAAGGCTGCGACCGAGCCCCTGGCGGGCAAGTGCCGCCCCGATCGAGAGCGCGGTGAGAACGAGCGCCATGCCGAGCCCGTAGGCGGCGAAGACGAGCAGGGAGTCGCCGCTCTCGGCGCCAAGCGACGCGCCGACGAGGGCGAGGAAGAGCGGCAGCGTGCACCCGAGAGAGGCGATGCCGTAGCCGGCGCCGAAGAGGATCATCGTTCCGAATCCGCGGTTCGCACGGGGCCTTAGCGGGTTGCGGATGCCGAGGCCCAGGCGCTTCCCGGCGAGCGTGACCACACCCGCGAGCGCGAGCATGACACCGATCGCGAGCCCCGCCCAGGGAACGACGTCGGCGACGAAGCTCGCCCCGTAGACGATCGGCAAGCCGATGATCGCGAAGACGCCGAGAAACCCGGTCGTAACGAGCAGTCCCGCGAGCACTCCTTGCGCGACGCGACTGGACGCGCGCGGCAGCCGGTCCTCGTCGGCGCCGACGTAGAAGGACAGGTAGGCAGGCAGGAGAGGGAAGCCACACGGGTTGAGGGTTGCCAGCCCGCCCGCGACGAAGGCGATCGAGAGCGGGACGCCTCCCGTCATGCGCCGGCGGCTTCGAGGAGCGCCGTGCGGATCCAGCGCTCGTCGGGTTGTCCGCGAAGGCCCTCCTCGGTACGAAAGACGCGGCAGCCCATGAGGTAGTCGCTGCGCCCGTCCGCCCCGGGCTCGACGTCCTTGCCGCCGATACGGACCGTGGGCGAGCCGAGGAAGCGCATCCGCTCGGCCGTCTCGAGGTCAGGGACGTTCACCATCACGACCTCGACGTCGAGCCCGAGCTCGCGCAGGACTCGCTCGACCGTTTCCCGGGCCGGGCCGTCGTTGGGGCAGCCCTCGAAGGAGAGGATCTCGACGATCACGGTCGCACCGAGCTCGAAGGGGCCGAGGGGAGCGCGGAACGCGAGCTGCCCGGCAGCTCCCTTTCCGTGGCAGCCGGCTCGCAGCACGAGGCGTTCCGCCGTCGCCTGAGGACGACAAGCGCGCCGACGGCGAGCACGACGAGCGCCAGGCCGCCGATGACGGCCCCGCCGATCGCGAGCGCGAGGCCGGAGCCGATGCCAGCGCTCGCGAGCACGGGGAGCCCGATGCAGAGGAGCGGGCAGAGGGCGAACGCGATGCCGCCGACGACGGGAGCGGGATCCGAGGGTGCCATCAGTCCTCGATCCGGCAGCACGCCGCGACGTGGTCGGCGTTCTCCTCGAGCAGCGCCTGGGCGAGACCGACGATCTCGGCCACGCGATCGTCGGCGATCCGGTTGTAGACGGTGCGATGCTCGCGACGAGTGTCGACGAAACCACACCAGCGCAGACAGGCGAGGTGGTTCGAGACCTTCGGCTGCGCGATCTGGAGGCGATCGACGAGCTGGCCGACGGTCAACTCTCCCTCCTCGTCGAGCAGCTCGAGGATGCGCAAGCGCGTCGGATCGCCGAGCCCACGGAAGTACTTGGCGACCAGATCGGTTCGTGCCGGCGCTGCGGGGAGCCGGAAGGGAGCGGTCAGTGACACATAGTCTCCTTCGTGATATAAGGCGATTCTAATGTGATGAGGCGACTTCTGCAAGCCGAGCGTCTGGAGGCGCGATGAGGAACGCTGGCGGAGACGAGACGTACGACCTGATCGTCATTGGGGCCGGCATGGGCGGCGTCGCTGCGGCGAGTCGCGCCGCCGCACGTGGGGCGCGGGTGGCCATCGTCGAGGCGGGGAAGCTCGGCGGGACCTGAATCAACGTGGGGTGCATCCCCACAAAGGCCCTGGTCAGGTCCGCCGAAGCGATCCATACAGCACGGCGCGGCGCAGAGTTCGGCTTCCGGGCGGAGGTCGAGGTCGACTTCGCTGCGATCGTCGAGCGGAAGAGCCGCATCGTCGCGCGCTCGCGCGGCGGCGTCGAGCGGAGCTTGGAAGGGAACGAGCGAATCGAGCTCGTCCGCGGCTGGGCACGGTTCGAGGGACGCGACAGGGTGTCCGTCGACGATCGCGTGCTGGCCAGCGAGCGGATCATCGTCGCCTCGGGCGTCCAGCCGCACGTTCCCGACGTCCCCGGCCTCGCCGAGGCTGGCTACCTCACGAACGAGACCGTGATGGATCTGGAGACGCCGCCCGAGCACTTGATCGTGCTCGGCGGCGGTCCCGAGGGGCTCGAGTTCGGCCAGGCCTTCCGCCGCTTCGGAAGCGAGGTGACGGTCGTGCAGCGCAACCGGCGCCTGGCGCCGAACGAGGACTCGGAGATCTCCTCGGCGATCGCGGAGATCCTCGAGGGGGAGGGCGTTCGGATCCTCCCAGGCGTTACCCCCGTGCGCGTCGAGCGCGAGGGGGCGACGGTGCGCGTCGAGACGGACGCGGGCCAGACGGTCGAGGGCGACGCCTTGCTCGTCTCGACTGGGCGCCAGCCGCACGACCTCGCCGAGCTCGCGATCGCAGAGGCAGGGATCGAGGGTGATCCGGAGCGCGGGATCGAGATCGACGAGGAGCTTCGGACGACGGCGCCGGGCGTGTTCGCGATCGGGGACGTACTGGGACGCGTGCAGCACACGCACTTCGCGACCTACACGGCCGGAATCGCCGTCGCGAACGCGCTCGCCGGTGAGCACCGGCGCTACTCGCTCGGCCGCGTCCCCGGCGCAATCTTCACCGACCCCGAGATCGCGAGCTTCGGCCTGACCGCCGAGGAGGCTGCGGAACAGGGGCGCAGGGTGAAGGTGGGGCGACAGGAGATGCGCCACGTCGGGCGCGCACGGGCGATGGGAGAGATGCGCGGCTTCGTCAAGTTCGTCGTCGACACCGACACCGACGAGCTCCTCGGCATGCACGTCCTCGCCTACCACGGCGCCGAGCTTCTGCACGAAGGGATCATCGCGGCGGCTGGGGCAGGCTCGGTCGCCCCGCTCGTCGACTGCATCTGCGTCCACCCGACCTTCTCGGAGGGTGTGAAGGCAGCGGCGAGCAACCTCCGCCCGCTCGAGATCCCGGACGCGACCGGCGACATGCCCCCCGAGGAGCACGAGCCCGATAGCACCCTCGACACGGACATCGCGTAGCGGCATGAGCGCTACCTCGTCACGGCACCTGTTCGACGCGCAGCGTCGCTACCGACCAGCGTGGCGCCGCTGTCGGAGGAGGGCGAGGGCACGCCGCAGGGAGCGGTGACGGGAGTGTGGCCGGTCAGCATGAGGCGAGCTACGCGCGGAGCGCGTCGAGATAGAGCGCCTGTCGCCGGTTGATCTCGTCGGCGCGATCGAGCATCGAGTCGCCGGGGACGACGTCGAGCGCGTGCACCTGGGCAAGCTCGAGCCAGTCGACCGATGAAAGCGCGAACCCGAGCAGATCGGAAGCGAGCGTCGCCTCGGCGCGCGCAGCCTCGACCGCGGAGAGGTTCTCGACGAGCTCGCGCAATGCGTCGGCCAGCTCCGAGAGCGTGCCACCGGTGCTCGCGGTGCGGCTGTCCCATGAGCGAACCGTCTGCTCGAGGGCGGTGTGGCTCGACTCCTCCGAGCCGAGCCACGTCGAGACCGCCCAGGTTGGGTAGTTCGCCCATCCGTTGTATGTCGCGCCGGTCATGACGCGCGATCGGCATCGACGGCGCCTTCGGGAAGAAGCCAGCCGACGCCCCAGATGTTGACGAGCGGTACGCCCTTCTGGCGAAGGCGCGACACTGCCGCGTCAACCGCTCTGGACGTCATGCGGCCGTAGCGGTTCTGGGGAACCGAGCCCCAGCACGCGAGGCTGAGCTCGCGCTTTGTCACAACCTCGCCGGTGCGCTCGACGAACACCTGCATGAGCGCGTAATCCGTCCGCGACATGCGCTGCCCGTTCAGCGACCACGTCGCGAAGTTCACGCAGACGACGAGCGTCTCGACTTGCTCGGCGCCAGCGCTCACGCTGCCGGGCCCTGGACGCCTGCGTCCTTCGAGTGCCACGCTAACAGCTGGTCGAGGGCACGGCGTGCCTGCTCGTGGGCTGGCGAGCCGATGACGTTCGTCTCGACCCAGGCGGCGAGCTCGGCGCGCGACATGCGCCCGACCCCCGCTTCGGCGAGCTGCCCGATCGTGACGCGCCCCTGGCCGACGAGCCGGGCGAGAAGCGCCCGCTGCGACTCGGTGACGCGCGGCGGAGCGATGGTCGTGGACATATGTCCTCCTTCATCGGGCCTCCCCTGCGGAGGCCGGTCGCATGTCCCGACCTCGCCGCGCGAGAGAGCGTCAAGGCCGCAGGCCGACCCCCGTAGGGGGTTGACGCTCGGAGCGGGCGAGGTAGCTGTGACGATCGGCCGTTACCGGGGAGGCCCGTGGAGGGACTGGCCACCACGAGCCTCCGCCGGTGTGGCCGCGTCCTACGCCGCAGCCTCCTCGAGCTGGAGCGAGAGCTGGTCGT
>CAZODN010000077.1:0-13183 GCA_964578545.1 uncultured Gaiellales bacterium | reverse complement strand
CGCGTCCGCGAGCACGAGTCGGGCGAGCTCTCGCACTACTCGTCGGCGACGAGCGACATCGAGTACCTCTTCCCGATCGGCTGGTCCGAGCTCGAGGGCATCGCGAACCGGGGCGACTACGACCTCCGCGCGCACTCCGAGGGGTCGGGAACGAAGCTCGAGTGGGTGGACGCGGAAGCGGGCGAGCGGTACATCCCCCACGTCATCGAGCCCGCGGCCGGCGTGAACCGGTCGATGCTCGCCTTCATGGTCGACGCGTACGACGAGGAGGAGGTCGCGGGGCGCGAGCGCACGGTGCTCCGGCTCCACCCGCAGATCGCGCCGGTGAAGGTCGCCGTGCTGCCCCTCATCCCCCGGAACGCGGACATCTCCGGGAAGGCGCGGGCGCTGTACGAGGACCTCCGCCGGGCCGTCGTCGCGGAGCACGACGACTCGGGCCAGATCGGCCGCCGCTACCGCCGGCAGGACGAGATCGGCACGCCGTGGGCGCTGACGGTCGACGAGCAGACGCTCGAGGACGACACGGTCACGATCCGCGACCGCGACTCGCTCGCGCAAGACCGGATCCCGATCGCGGGCGCCCGGGCGATCGTGCTCGACAGGCTCGCCCAGGACTGGCGCACGCCGAAGCCCGACTGAGACGAAGTGCTACAAGTAGCACATGCGCCTGTCGATCGGGATCCGCGAGCTGCGTCAGAACGCAAGCCGATACCTCCGTCTCGTGGAGGAGCGCGGCGAGCCGATCGAGATCACCGACCGCGGTCGCCCCGTGGCGCTGCTGACTCCTCTGCCCACGAGAAGCAGGTACGAGCAGCTCGTCGCGAGCGGGCGAATCCGGCGGGGACGCGGCGGGCCACTACCGCCCCCGGTCCCAGCGAAGCCCGGCGAGAAGCCGCTCAGCGAGATCCTCGAGGAGATGCGTGCGGACGAGCGCTAGCAGGTCGAGGTACCTCGATTCGTCTGCCCTCGTGAAGCTCGTCGACGACGAGGCCGAGAGTGCAGCACTGCGTGCTGCGGTCGAGGGCTCGCTCATCGTGTCCTGCAACCTCGCTCGAACCGAGGTGACTCGCGCAGCTCGGCGCAAGAGCGCGCTCGTGGCCACCACCGCGCGCACGCTGCTCGCGGAAATCGACCTGATCCAGCTGGACGGCGAGCTTCTCGACCTGGCCGGAGAGCTCGAGCCGCCAATGCGCAGCTTCGACGCGATCCACCTCGCAGCTGCGCTCGAGCTCGGAGACGAGCTCGACGCGGTCGTGACGTACGACGCGCGCATGGCGGCCGCTGCCGAGGCGCTCGGGCTCCCCGTCGTCGCCCCTGCGTAGCCCGCCCTCGGCGAGGTCAGGGGAGCGCTCGGATGCGTCTCACGCGGTCAGCGTGCGCAGCCGGAAGCCGCCGTGGTACTCGTACGCGGCGACGACGACGGCGAGCGTGTCGCGGAGCGCCCTCTCCCCCAGCCCGAGCCCGCGGACGTCCGCGAGCGGCGTCCAGAGGAGCGCGTGGATGCCGCGGAACCCCTCGGGCGCGAGGTGCACCGTCTCCGCCGGCGCGCAGGGAGCGCACACCGCGCCGCCGGCGCGCGGCAGGTAGCCGACGAGCTCCTCCGTCGTGCCGCACTCGACGCAGCCCTCGAGGTGTGGGACGTACCCGGACAGCCAGAGGAGCTTGAGCTGGAAGGCGAGGGCCAGCGGATCGGTTGCGGCGCGACCCCGGGTGCCGGCGGGGACGGCGTCGACCGCCGACAGGAAGCGCGTCAGCGCCTCGAAGGCGCGCTCGTTCCGCTCCTCCTCGACGAAGAGCCGCAGCATCGCCTCGGCGCCGGTGAGCCCGACCGAGAGCCGGTAGGGATCCTCGCGCGTCGCCCGGTGCGCGTCGACGAGCGAGACGCCCGTGACCGTGTGCAGCTCCCCCGATCCCTGGTGGAGCAGGAGCTCGGCGTGCGAGAACGGCTCCAGCCGCGCACCGAACCGCGACTTCGTCTTGCGCACGCCCTTCGCGACCGCCCCGACCCGTCCGCGGTCGTGCGTGTAGAGATGGAGGACGCGGTCGGCCTCCCCGAACCGGAACGAGCGCAGCACGACCGCCTCCGTCTTGTACGTGCGCCCCACGCAGCCAGTGTAGGCGGCGGTTATGACAGGGGCTGGCAGCGGGGGCAGAACCACGATCCGCGGCCGCCCACGCGCGTCTTCGCGATCGTCGCGCGGCAGCGAGGGCACGGAAGGCCGTCGCGCCCGTAGACGCGGAACTCGTCCTGCATCGAGCCGGAGGAGCCGTCCGGCTGGGAGTAGTCGCGAAGCGTCGAGCCCTGGCGCGCGATCCCGGTGCGCAGCGCCTCGCGGACGGCCCGCGTGAGCCTCGCGACCTCAGCGTGCGAGAGGGTGTTCGCGGGACGCAGCGGGTTGAGGCGCGCGCGCCAGAGCGCCTCGTCCGCGTAGATGTTCCCGAGGCCGGCGACGACGCGCTGGTCGAGGAGCACGGCCTTCAGGGCCGCTCGCCTTCGCGCCAGCTGCGCGCCGAGCCACGAGCTCGTGAAGCGCGGCCCGAGCGGCTCGGGGCCGTTCTTCCCGGCGAGGTAGGGGTCGAGATCCTCGCCCTCGAGCACGAGCCACGTCCCGAACCGCCGCACGTCCCGGTAAGCGAGGCGCGAGCCGTCGTCGAGCTCGAGCACGGCGCGCTCGTGCGCCACCGGCCTCCAGTGGAAGCCTCCCGTCATGCGCAGGTGCACGAGGAGCGCGAGCCCGCTCTCGAGGCGGAGGAGCAGGTACTTGCCCCGGCGCTCGACGGCGACGACGCGGTCGCCCTCGAGCTCCTCGGCGACCTCGAAGAGGTCGTACGGCCGCGTGAGCCGCGGGTCGAGGATCTCGACGCGTGCGAGGACGCGCCCCTCCAGCCTCGGAGCGAGCTGCGCCCGGATGGTCTCGACCTCGGGGAGCTCGGGCATCCGCTCGCGCTACGGGACGACGTCGAGCAGGATCCCGTGTTCCCGGGGAGCCTCGTCCCCGATGACGTAGGCGGCGAGGACCGCGTCGACGCCGGCCGAGGCGGGCTCCTCGGCCCGCGCGTGAACCTCCGCCAGCACCTCGCCGGCGGCGACCGCGTCGCCGCGCTTCGCGCGGCAGACGACCCCGACCGCGTGGTCGATCGCGTCCTCCTTCGTCAGTCGACCGGCGCCGAGCTCGAGCGCGGCGACCCCGACGGCGAGCGCGCCCAGGCGGACGACCGTGCCGTCGCGTGGAGCCCGCACCTCCCGGACGACCGGCGCCTGCGGGAGCGCCGAGAGATCCGGGTCTCCCCCCTGGGCGCGGATCCAGCGCTCGTACGCCGCGGTCGCCGAGCCGTCGGCCACGGCGGCCTCGGCGAGCCGGCGCCCCTCGGCCACGTCCACGCCGAGGTCGGAGAGCGCGAGCAGCCGCGCGCAGGCGTCGAGCACGAGCTCCGTGAAGTCGGGCGGGCCGATCCCCGCGATCGTGTCGACCGCCTCGCGCACTTCGAGCGCGTTCCCCACGGCCGCGCCGAGCGGCTGGTTCATGTCCGTGAGCAGGCAGACGACCTCACGCCCCGCACGCTGCCCGAGGTCCACCATCTGCTCGGCGAGGATGCGCGCGTCGTCGAGCGTCTTCATGAACGCGCCATCGCCCACCTTGACGTCGAGCACGATCGCGTCGGCGCCCGCCGCGATCTTCTTCGACATGATCGACGAGGCGATGAGCGGCGTGCTGTCCACGGTCGCCGTGACGTCCCGGAGGGCGTACAGCTTCTTGTCGGCCGGCACGAGGTCGCCGGTCTGCCCGATGATCGCGAGCCCGATGTCGCGCACCTGCTGGACGAACGCGTCGGCGCTCAGCTCGACTCGGAACCCCCGGATCGACTCGAGCTTGTCGAGCGTCCCGCCCGTGTGCCCGAGCCCGCGGCCGGACATCTTCCCGAACGGAACGCCGCAGGCAGCCACGATCGGCCCCACGGCGAGCGAGGTCTTGTCCCCGACGCCCCCCGTCGAGTGCTTGTCGACGACCTTCCGGCCGAGGGCGGCTCCCAGGTCGAGCGTCTCGCCGGAGCGGACCATCGCGTCGGTCAGGGCATGCGTCTCGCGACCCGTCAGCCCGCGGAAGTAGACGGCCATGCACCACGCTGCCATCTGGTAGTCCGGGATCTCGCCGCGCGTGAACCCGAGCACGAGCTCCGCGATCTCGCTCTCCGAGAGCTCGGCGCCGTTTCGCTTGCGCTCGATGAGATCCGCGGCGCGGATCACGCGAGCGAGGCGGTCGAGAGAGGAGACAGGAACGTCACGGGGCGATCATGCCCGATCGAAGCGGCAGGCCCGGCGTGGTCGTAGACTGCGGCGCCATGGCTCGCATCTTCGCGGTTTCCGCGATCCTCGCAGTGCTCGCCTGCGACAGCGCGCTGTCGGCGGACGCGATCGGGAAGCCGCGAGCGGACGCGATCGCGATCGTGGCCAGCGGTGCGCGCAAGGGAACCAGGGACGTCGTCCTCTTCGGGCTTCCGCGACCGCTCGCGAAGGGAGCGAACGTCGCCTCCGCAGACCCGGTTCCCGGCCGGCTCGGGAAGCCCGCGCGGAAGGACGTGCTGACGCTGCGCCGCGCGGCGTGGCTGTACTGGCTCGACGGCGACCCGTACGCACGCTTCTCGCACGCGAGCCTCGTCCTCCTCGTGGACGCGGTGACCGGCCAGGTCACGCGTCGAGAGCTCGAGTGGTTCCCGCTCGTGAACGGCCGGGCGCCCGTCTTCCTCGCAACGCGCGCCGGTTACGACGCTGCCCGCTATCGCGTCTTCGCGCGGACGAAGCCGATCCGCGTGAGTCGGTCGGCGGGAGCCTCCGCTCCGGGCTCGTGGGCAGCAACCACCCTGCCGCGCCTCCTCGCGGACGACTGCGTGCTGATGATCGGCGACTACCACTCGCACCAGATGGCGGGCGACTTCCCGGCGGTCCAGCGATGGGCCTCGTCCGTCGGCGTCCGCGCCTACTACGCGACCCGTACGGGGCCACGCGGGTCGAGCCCTCCACCCTCGGCGACCCCGCCCGACGGTGACGTGCTCGCGGCGAACGTCCGCACGCTCGTGACGGTAGACCGGTGCACCGACGTGCTGATCTACCTGAGCGGCCACGGCGCACGAGAAGGCAAGGGGCCGCCGACGGTGTTCACCGGCAAGACGGTCGTCGGCGCGGACGGCGCGGAGCCTGTGGTGACCCACGAGGCGGTGACGGCGGGCGACCTCGCTGCGGTGATGCGGGAGCACCCGACGACCGGCTTCAAGGTGAAGGTGGACTCCTGCTACTCGGGGCGCTTCGTCGAGGCGCTCACCGACCCACGCCTGCCGAAGCTCGAGAACCTGCTGATCGTGGAGGCCTCCTCGAAGGCGACGCAGCCGTCGTACAGCGCCCTCGACGCCAAGCGCCGGGCCGACAACCCGGACCGCATCGGCGAGTTCACGAACGGGAACCTCGTCGGGTTGAGGACGTGGGCGGCGTCGCCCGAGGAGGTCGCAAGCTCGGTTGCCCTCGGCGGCTCGCTCCTCGCCCGCGCTCTCGAGCGCTCGCTGGCGCTCGGGCGCTCCGCCAATCGTTCCATCGCCGCGCGAAGGGTGGAGCCGGTCGTGTGGATCAACCCGAGCCCGCCTCTCGACAAGCTCACCCTCTCGCACTGGCACCCGCCGGGGTCGAGCGTCTCGTACTTCTGCGGCACGCTGACGGGGCGACCGGGCGTCGCGGGAACCTTCTCGGCAACCGGGCCCGGCGGGTTTGCCTTCAAGGCGCCCTTCGACGTCGCGCCCGACGGGCGGCGGAGCTTCAACTCCCGCATCACGCGTGCCGGCCCCTACGAGGTCTCGGCCTCCGGTGGAGGCGTCACGCTCGTCAGGGAGTACGCGGTGCCGAGCCCGAGCGGCGCCGCGAAGGGGCCGATCGACTGCTCGCTCTTCCCGCGGCCGTAGGAACCGGCGTCAGAGCTCGATGAGGCGGCCGGGGAGCTTCCGTCCCGAGGCCTTGCCGCCGAGCCAGGAGCTCACGGTCGCCCCGACGTCGGCGAACTCGCCCTCCTCGTGGATCCGCCCCGCGGCGTTGTGGCCGGCCGCGTACGCGAGCAGGAGCGCGTGCTCGCGCGAGTGGTCGGTCGAGGGCGTCGTCGGGTCGCACCCGTGGTCCGAGGTGAGGACGAGGAGGTCGCCGTCGCGCATCGTCTCGAGGAGGTCCGGAAGGCGCCGGTCGAAGTCCTGGAGGCAGCGGTGGAAGTTCACCGGGTCGTTCCGGTGCCCCCAGAGCATGTCCGTCTCCACGAGGTTCACGAACACGAGCCCGTGCTCGACGTTCTCGAGCAGCTCGACGGTGCGGTTGATCCCGTCGACGTTCGACTTCGTCGGAAACGACTCGTCGACGTCGCAGCCGGCGAAGATGTCCGAGATCTTCCCGACGCCGTACACGGTGCGACCGGCCTCACGGATGGTCGTCAGGTAGTTCGGGCGCCTCGGCTCGAGCGAGAAGTCGTGACGGTTCGGCGTGCGCTCGTAGTTCCCGGGCTCCCCGATGAACGGCCGCGCGATCACCCGCCCGACGGCATGGCGCCCGGTGAGGATCTCGCGTGCGACCCGGCAGGCCTCGTAGAGCTCCTCGAGCGGCACGGTCTCCTCGTGCGCGGCGATCTGGAACACGGAGTCCGCGGACGTGTAGACGATCCACTTGCCCGTCTCCTGGTGCTCCTCGCCGAGCTCCTGGATGATCTCCGTCCCCGAGGCGGGCCGGTTCCCGAGCACGCCCCGGCCCGTCCGGTTCATGAACGGGTCGATCACCTCGTCGGGGAAGCCGTGGGGATAGGTCGGGAACGCGGTCGGCGTCACGACCCCCATGAGCTCCCAGTGACCGCTCGTCGTGTCCTTGCCCTTCGAGCGCTCGAAGAGCCGGCCGGCGACCGCCGGGGCCCCGGGCTGCGGCGGGCAGCCCTCGAGCGGGAGCACGTTGCCGAGCCCGAGTGCCTCCAGGTTGGGCAGGTCGAGGCCCCCGACGGCGCGGGCGACGTTGCCGAGGGTGTTCGATCCTTCGTCCCCGTACTCCCCTGCATCCGGCAACTCGCCAGCCCCGACGGCGTCGAGCACGATGACGCACGCCCGCGGCACGTCGCTATTCTACGGCGGCTTTGGACGCAGCCCTCGGACTGCTGTTGCTCGCGGTGTACATCGTCGCCATCGTCGGTCTCGCCGCGGCGATCACGTGGGCCGTCATCAAGATCTTCCCGACCGAGCGCACGCCGAAGAAGCCCGACAAGCCGAAGGCTCCTCCGAGCGGCGACGGGGCAGGCAGCCTGTTCCGGCGCTCGAAGCGCGCCGCGACGTAGCGTCTCAGGCGACGCCGGCGGCGAGCGCGTCCGCGAGCGGCGTGTACTCCATGCCGTGCGCCTCGGCGACGGCCTCGTACGTGAGCTTCCCGCCGATCGTGTTGACGCCCCGCGCGAGCTCGGGGTTCGCCGCGATCGCGTTCGCGGGCCCGAGGTCGGCGAGCTGCTCGACGTACGGGAGCGTGACGTTCGTCAGCGCCCGCGTCGAGGTGATCGGCACCGCGCCGGGCATGTTCGCCACGCAGTAGTGGATGACACCATCCACGGTGAAGACGGGGTCGTCGTGGGTCGTCGCCCTCGACGTCTCGGCGCACCCGCCCTGGTCGATCGCCACGTCCACGAAGACCGACCCCTCCTTCATCGAGCCGAGCATGTCGCGCGTGATGAGCTTGGGGGCGAGCGCTCCGGGGATGAGCACGGCGCCGATCGTCAGGTCTGCCTCCTTGACGGTCTCCTCGAGCTGGAGGGTCGAGGACATGAGGAGCTGCACGCGCCCGCTCAGGATCTGCTCGAGGTAGCGCATGCGCTCGACCGAGCGCTCGAGGATCGTCACCTGGGCGCCCATCCCGAGCGCGATGACGGCGGCGTTGTAGCCGACCATGCCCCCGCCGATGACGAGCACGCGCGCGGGCGCGACGCCCGCGACGCCGCCGAGCAGGATCCCGCGGCCGCCCTTCGGCTTCTCGAGGTTGTCGGCGCCTGCCTGGGGCGCGAGTCGGCCCGCGATCTCGCTCATGGGCGCGAGGAGCGGGAGCGCCCCGCGGTCGGTCTCCACGGTCTCGTACGCGATCGCCGTGATCCCGGACTCGACGAGCGCGCGCGTGAGCGGCTCGTCGGCTGCGATGTGCAGGTACGTGAAGAGCGTCAGGCCCTCGCGCAGGCGCGGGTACTCGGGCGCGATCGGCTCCTTGACCTTGAGGAGGAGGTCCGAGCCCGCCCACACGTCGTCGACGGAGACGATCCGCGCCCCGGCGCGCTCGTACGCCTCGTCGGGGAACGCGCTGCCGACGCCGGCCGCTTCCTCGACCAGCACCTCGTGCCCGTGCTGCACGAGCTCCCGTGCGCCGGCCGGCGTCAGCGCGACGCGGTACTCCTGCGGCTTGATCTCCTTGGCGACCCCGACGCGCATGGCGCGCGAAATCTACCGGCTCGGCTGCTATGCATTCACCGACACCGAGAGGAGGAGCCGTGTACGCGTCCGGAGTGTGGGTGGTCGAGGAAGGGCACGAGGAGGAGTTCACGCGGATCTGGCAGACGGTCGCCGACGAGGCGGCGCTCGAGTTCCCGGGCGTGACGTTCCGGCTGCTCCGGGACGCCGAGAATGCGAGACGCTTCGTCGCGTTCAGCGGGCCGTGGCGGAGCGCCGAGCAGATCGCGGCCGCCCGAGCGCTGCCCTCGTTCCGGCAGCTCATGCCCGGCATGGACGAGATCGTGGAGAGCGCCGAGCTGTCGACGTACGAGCTCGCGGCCGAGATCAGCTGAGCGGCGTCTCGCGGGCGACGTCGACGAGCGCGAGCGTGACCTCGACCATGCCCTCGAGGTCGGCGACCGCGATGTGCTCGTCGGGTGTGTGGATCTGTGTCATCGCGTTCGCGAGGTTCACGCAGGCGAGGCCGCGGGCGTTGAAGACGTTCGCGTCCGCGCCGCCGCCCGAGAGCGCGTACGAGGCGGTGTAGCCAGCCCGCCGCAGCGCCTCGGCCGCGAGGCGGACCGGCGGGTCGCCCTCGCGGAGGCGGTAGCCGGGGAAGCTCGGACGGACCTCGCTCGAGACCTCGCAGTCCCCGAGGCTGGCAGCGAACGCCGCCGTCTCGAGCATCTCCCGCACGAGCTCGACCGCCTTCGCCTCGTCGTGCGAGCGCACCTCGGCCTCGAACGAGCACCACTCGGGCACGACGTTCCGGGCGGTGCCGCCGGAGATCACCCCGACGCTCGCGCTCGTCTCGTCGTCGATCCTCCCGAGCCGGAAGTCGGCGATCGCCCGGGCGGCGGCCGCGATGGCGGAACGCCCGTCCTCGGGGCTCATTCCCGCGTGCGCGGCACGGCCGTGGAAGCGGAAGTCGAGCGTACGGCTGTGTGGCGACCCGAGCACGATCTCCCCGATCGGCGCGCCCTGGTCGTACACGTACCCGGTGCGCGCGTGGAGCCGCGTGTGGTCGAACGCGTCGGCCCCGCGCAGGCCGACCTCCTCCTGCGCCGTGAAGACGAGCTCGATCCCCGCGTGCGCGCGTCCCTCGTCGAGGATCACGCGCACCGCCTCGAGCATCGCGGCGACCGCCGCCTTGTTGTCGGCGCCGAGGATCGTCCCGGCCGCGTTGCGGACGGTCCCGTCCTCGCCCACGACGGGCTCGATCGCCGCCTCGGGCGGGACGGTGTCCGTGTGCGCGCAGAGGAAGATCGGCGTCCCGCCCTCGCTCGTCGCGGGGAGGCGGCAGTAGAGGTTCCCGGCGTCGCCGCCGATCCTCGCTCCCGCGTCGTCCTCGTCCCACTCGAGCCCGAGCGAGGTCAGGTACGCGCCCACACGATCGGCAACCGCGCGCTCCCGCCCCGACGGGCTCGGGATCGCGCAGAGCTCGAGGAAGAGGTCGAGGAGCCGCGTCGTGAGCCGTTGCTGCTCCACGCGGGTCAGCGAGCGGCGGCCCGGACGCCGACCCGCGACCGTGCGCGCTCGAGCGCGGCCCCGACGAACTCGCGGAAGAGCGGCGCGGGACGGGTGGGCCGCGACTTGAACTCCGGGTGGAACTGGCTCGCCACGAACCACGGGTGGTCCGGGAGCTCGACGATCTCCACGAGCCGGCCGTCCTGGAAGGTCCCCGACACGACGAGGCCTCCGTCGACGATCCGGGAGCGGAGCTCGTTGTTCACCTCGTAGCGGTGGCGGTGCCGCTCGTGAACCACGGCCTCGTCGTACGCATCGCGCGCCCGCGTCCCCTCCTCCAGCTCGACCGCCTGCGCGCCGAGTCGCATCGTCCCGCCGAGGTCCTCGATCTCCTTCTGCTCGGGGAGCAGGTCGATCACCGGAAACGGCGTCTCGGGGTCCATCTCCGTCGAGTTGGCGCCCTCCATCCCGCACACGTGCCGCGCGAACTCGGAGACCGCCACGTGCATGCCGAGGCAGATCCCGAGGTAGGGGATCTGCCGCTCGCGCGCGACGCGGCACGCGAGGATCTTCCCCTCCCAGCCGCGCGACCCGAAGCCGCCGGGGACGAGCACGCCGTCCACCTGCTCGAGCTCCTCGACCGCCTCCTCGTAGGACATGTGCTCCGCGTCCACCCAGCGCACGGTCACCCGGCACCCGTTGCGGAGGCCTGCGTGCTTCAGCGCCTCGTGGACGGAGAGGTACGCGTCGCGCAGCTTCACGTACTTGCCGACGAGCGCGATCTCGACGTCCTCCTCGAGCTCGCGGCTGCGCTCGACGAGCTCGCGCCACTCCCCGAGGTCGGCCGGCGCGGTGTCGAGCCCGAGCTTCTCGCACACGAGCGCGTCGAGCCCCTCCCGCTGCAGCACCTCGGGCACGAGGTAGACGTCCGGGACGTCCGGGCAGCCGACGACCGCGCGGACGTCGACGTCCGCGAAGAGCGCGATCTTCTCCCGGATCTCGTCCGAGAGCGGCTCCGACGACCGGCAGAGCACGACGTCCGGGTGAATGCCGATGCGGCGGAGCTCGTTCACCGAGTGCTGTGTCGGCTTCGTCTTCAGCTCCCCGGCGGCGTCGATGAACGGCACGAGCGTGACGTGCAGGTAGAGCACGTTCTCCGGGCCGACCTCGCGGCGGAACTGCCGGATCGCCTCGAGGAACGGCAGGGACTCGATGTCGCCCACGGTGCCGCCGATCTCGGAGATGACGACGTCCGCGGGGGACACCTTCTCCGCGCGCCGGATCCGCGCCTTGATCTCGTTCGTGATGTGCGGGATGACCTGCACGGTCGCGCCGAGGAACTCCCCCTTGCGCTCCTTGCGGAGCACGGTGTCCCAGATCGCGCCCGCGGTGTGGCTCGCGTTGCGCGACAGGTTCTCGTCGATGAACCGCTCGTAGTGGCCGAGGTCGAGGTCCGTCTCGGCGCCGTCCTCGGTCACGAACACCTCGCCGTGCTGGAACGGGCTCATCGTCCCCGGGTCGACGTTGAGGTAGGGGTCGAACTTCTGCGCCGAGACCGTCAGGCCGCGTGCCTTCAACAGGCGCCCGAGCGACGCTGCCGCGATCCCCTTGCCGAGCGCGGAGACGACGCCGCCCGTGACGAACACGTACCTGGCCACGGGGTCTCACCGTAGCAGGCCGCCCCGCCGGAGGGCTCAGACGTCGGCGGCGGTCTGCACGAGGTCGTGGAGACGCTCGAGGGCGTCGCGAGGGAGCGAGCGCGTGAATCCGCGGAGTCGCGGCCCCGAGACCACGAGATCGGCCCGTGTCCGCCCCGGCGCCGCCTCGGCGAGCCGGAGATCGGCCTGGATCCTCGCCCGCACGAGCTCGAACGCGAACCGGCCGGGCGGGTCGGCGGCGTGCACGAGGAGCGTGTCCTCGTCATCGGCGCGCCGGAGCCACGTCGACTCCCGCGAGCGGACGGTCCAGCGCGCACCCGCGCTCAGCCCCCGGCGATCGGGCTCGACGGCGCCGACGTTCGGCCACCAGTCCGCGAGGTGCCGTGGCTCGGCGAGGTACGCCCAGACGTCGGCGGGCGCCGCGAGCAGCTCGATCGACGCGCTCCGCGACGCCACTTACCCGCGCTCGGGCCCGGCCGTGAGGGAGGCGAGGAACTCGGCGCCTCCGGCCATGCGCTCCAGCTCCTCGCGGCGGAGGGGCTCGTCGAGCTCCTCGATCCTCGTGTGGGTCGGGTCCCCGGGCACCTTCTCGACCCGGAAGTGGCGATCGGCGACGCTCGCGATCTGGGGCAGGTGCGTGATCGTGAGCACCTGCGCGCGCCGCCCGAGACGGGCGAGCGTCTCCGCCACGGCGTGAGCGGTCACGCCGCCGATGCCCGCGTCGATCTCGTCGAATACGAGGGTCTCCCCGCCGGCGACGGCCGCGAGGGCAAGCGCGATCCGGGAGAGCTCCCCGCCGGACGCCGTCTCCGCGACGGGAGCGAACGGCAGTCCCGAATTCGGCCGGACGAGGAACACGGCCTCGTCGGCGCCGGTCGGCCCGAGCTCGCGCTCCCGGAGCTCGACGAGGAACTCCCCGTCGCCCAGGCCGAGGGAGCCGAGCTCCTCCGCGACGGCGTCCGCGAACGGCCGCGCACGGTCGCTCCGGGCGACGTCGAGCTCCTCGGCGAGACCGGCGACGAGGCGCTCTGCGTCGTCCACCTCTTTGGCTGCGACCTCGACGGGATCGCGCCCCGACGCGGCAGCGTCGAGCTCTCGCCGGGCGTCACCCGCGCGCGCGAGGAGCTCGTCGTAGGACGCGACGCCGAAGCGGCGCTTCAGGTCGGCGATCCGCTCGAGCCGCGCCTCGACGTCGTCGAGCGCGCCCGGCTCCGCCTCGAGCGAGGCGAGGAACCGATGCAGGTCGCTCCCCGCCTCGCGGAGGCGAATGGCGACGTCGCGGAGCTCGGCACCCGTGCCTGCGAGCTCCGGCGCCAGGCGCTCGAGCGGCGCGAGCGCCCGCTCGGCGCGCGCGACCAGCGATGCTGCCCCGTCGCCCTCGTCCGGGGTGAGCGCGTCGAGCGCGGCTGCGGCGGCCTCGGCGAGCTCCTCGACGTGACGGAGCCGCTCGCGCCGCGCACGGAGGTCGTCCTCGTCTCCCGGCTCCATGCCCTCCGTCGCCTCGACGAGCAGCTCGAGCTCGGCGAGGCGAGCTGCGGCCGCATCCGCGTCACGCGCGAGCTCCTCGTGGCGGCGCCTCGCGGCGAGGA
>CAZODN010000076.1:0-13313 GCA_964578545.1 uncultured Gaiellales bacterium | reverse complement strand
CTCGACGCGAAGCTCCGCCGCGAGCTCCAGGTGGAGCTGAAGGGCATCCAGCGCGAGATCGGGATCACGTTCCTCTACGTCACGCACGACCAGGAGGAGGCGCTCACGATGTCCGATCGCCTCGCGGTCATGGCGCACGGGAGGGTCGAGCAGCTCGGGACGCCGCGCGAGGTCTACGAGCACCCGGAGACCCCGTTCGTCGCCGACTTCCTCGGCGTCTCGAACCTGATGCGGGCGCACGCCAAGGGAGGCGGGGAGGTCGATCTCGGCGGCGTCAGCCTCCGGGCGGGGCGTGGCGCGACCGACGCGACCGGCGTCGTGCGCCTGACGATCCGTCCCGAGCGCGTCCAGCTCGAGCCGCCCGGCACGCCCGGCGAGAACCGCGTTCCCGCTGTCATCGAGCGGTTCGTGTACCTCGGGTCCCTGACGCAGGTGTTCGTGGCGCTTCCGGGCGGCGGCCGCCTGCAGGCGCTCACGACCAACTCGGGAGAGGTGGACGCGTACGACGTCGGGGCTGCCGTCACCGCGCATCTGCCCCCTGCGGCGCTCGGCGTCCTCGTCGACGACGAGGTGATGGCGCGATGACCGACGTCGTCGTCCTGGGTGCGGGCCTGGCGGGGCTCGCTGCCGCCCGCGACCTCGTCGCCGGGGGCGCCGACGTCCTCGTGCTCGAAGCCCGCGACCGCGTGGGCGGCCGGGTCGAGCAGACGTGGGTGGACGGTGAGCGCCCGATCCAGCTGGGCGGCGAGCTGGTCGGGCGTGCGCACACGGCCTACCTCGCGCTCGTCGAGGAGCTCGGCCTCACGCTCACGTCCACGTACACGGCCGTCGAAGGCGCGACGACGTACGACCTCGTGGACGGGCTCGTCCGCTCGCTCGACGGGTTTCCGTTCCCCTCTCCGGCCGAGCGGGCGGATCGTGAGCGCGTCGAGCGGCTCTTCGGCGAGCTGG
This sequence comes from uncultured Gaiellales bacterium, assembly GCA_964578545.1. Lineage (GTDB taxonomy): Bacteria > Actinomycetota > Thermoleophilia > Gaiellales > Gaiellaceae > GMQP-bins7. The sequence goes on along the minus strand of CAZODN010000076.1, from coordinate 12,362 downwards.
CCGAGACCGTCGATCCCGACGATCCCTGGTCGCATCCGGACGCCTCCCGGCTCGACGGCGCCTCGGTCGCGAGCTGGCTGCGCTCGGTCGACGCGCTGCCGGCGACGATCCGCGCCATCGAAGCCGGCGCGCTCTCGCTCGCGGCCGGCTCCAGCGAGCGCACGTCTCTGCTCGCCGAGCTGCGCAGGTCGGCCGCGGTCGGCGATAGCGGCTTCTACGCGGCCGACCTCTGGGAGTCGCTGCAGGTCGAGGAGGGAAGCGCGACGGTCGCGGTGCGAATGGCCGAGGAGCTGGGGGAGCGCATTCGCCTCGGCGAGGAGGTGTCTGCCGTGCAGGTCCGTGCGCGCGGGTGTCGCGTCGAGCTCGCCTCCGGAGAGGAGGTCCGGGCCGAGGCCGTCGTCTGCGCGCTGCCGGTGAGCGTGCTGCACGGCGTCCGCATCGACGGGCTCTCGTCCGAGCGACTCGCCTCGCTCCGCGCGCAGCGCCACGCGCACGCCGCGAAGGTCGTCACCGTCTACGACCGGGCGGTCTGGGCCGACGTCGGCGCGAACGGGCTCGCGGAGGGCGAGCAGCTGCTCGCATCCACGTGGCCGCAGCGCCCCGGGGTGCTCTCGGGCCTCGTTCCTCCGGAGCGCGTCGCGTGGCTGCTCGCGACTGCGGAGGAGCACCGGGAGAGAGCGCTGCACGCGGAGCTCGAGCGCATGTACGGAGCCGCCGCCGGCAGGCCCCGCCACACGTTCCTGCGCCTCTGGGCGACCGATCCGTACACGAAGGGGTACGCGACGCACTGGTGGCCCGGTGACGTGCTCCGCGTGGGGCCGCTGCACGGGACGCACGAGCCTCCGTTCTACGTCTGCGGGTCGGACCAGTGGGTCGCCGGCTTCATGGAGGGCGCGGTGCGAACCGGTCGCTCGGCCGCCGCCGCCGCGCTCGGGAGGGAAGCATGGACGCCCGCGTGATCGAGAGCGACGTCGTCGTCGTCGGCGCCGGCGCGGCCGGGCTCGCAGCGGCCTACCGTCTCGTCCGCGCCGGGCGCGACGTGGTCGTGCTCGAGGCGCGCGATCGTGTGGGCGGACGGCTCTGGAACACGGAGATCGGGGGCGAGGCGAACGAGCTCGGCGGAGAGTGGGTGGCGCCGTACCAGGCGCGAATGCACGAGCTCCTGCCGGAGCTCGGCATCGAGCTCTTCCCGGCCTTCCGGGAGGGGGACGACGTCTACGTCGACGAGACAGGGCGTGCTCACCGGTACGCCGGCGACGAGACCGGTCTCGGGCGCGATGCCCACCGCGCGCTGAAGGAGGCCGACGCCAAGCTGGACGCGCTCGCCAAGGAGCTCGATCCGGAGGCGCCGTGGGAGCACCCGGATGCCCGCACGCTCGACACGATCACGTTCGACGAGTGGCTGCGCAGGGAGTGCTCGCACGAGGAGGCGAGGGAGAACCTGCGCTCGTACCTCGCGGACGGGTTCCTCACGAAGCCCGCCCACTCGTTCTCGCTCCTCCAGGGGCTCTGGGCGATCGCAGGCGCGGGCGGGACGTACGAGCTGTTCGCCGCCGAGCAGTGCCTCGCCTACCGCGTCGTCGGCGGCTCGCAACTCCTTCCGCTGCGTCTCGCCGAGCGCCTCGGAGAGCGAGTCGTGCTCGAGGCTCCGGTCCGCGGGATCCGCTGGTCGGATCAGCAGGTCGAGGTGGACGCGGGCTCGGTGGTGGCGCGAGCGCGGGCGGCGATCGTGGCGATCCCGCCCAACCTCGTCGACACGATCCGGTTCGAGCCCGCGCTCCCCGCGTGGCGGATGCGACTCCAGCAGGCGGTGTCGCAGGGGAGCGTGACGAAGGTCCTCGCGGTGTACGACGAGCCGTTCTGGCGGGCGGACGGGCTCTCCGGCGAGGGCTTCGCGCCGCACCACTTCGTTCGCGAGCTCTACGACAACTCGCCGCCGTCCGCGTCGGTCGGCGTGCTCTGCACGTTCCTCCCGGGCGCGCAGGCGGACGAGGCGGCGCGCCTGAGCCCGGAGGCGAGGAGAGCCGTGATCCTCGACGGGCTCGCCAAGTTCGTCGGGCCCGGCGCTCTCGACGCCCGCGACGTCGTCGAGACGGACTGGTCGGCGGAGGAGTGGACTCGCGGTGCGTACGCCGCCACGTTCGGAGTCGGCGGGCTCACACGCTTCGGCCCGGACCTCCGCCGATCCGTCGGCGCGGTCCACTGGGCGTGCTCGGACATCGCCGGCCGTGGCCACATGCACATGGAGGGCGCGCTCCGCTCGGGCGAGGCGGCGGCGGACGCCGTCCTCGCCCTCGACTAGAGGCCGCTCTCGGCGTCGAGCGCCGCGAAGTCCTGCACGGTCGAGCCCGTCTGCCCCCGCGCGGCCCTGACGGCTCTCCAGAGGAGGAACCCGACGGCCGCGATGACGAACGTGACGACCAGCGTCAGGGTGGCGAGCGCGTTGAGCGCGGGCGTCGGCGCCGTACGGCCGGTCGCGTAGATCCGCACCGGGACCGTGTCGGTGTTCGTCCCCGACGAGAGGAACTGGCTGATCACGAAGTCGTCCATCGAGATCGCGAAGACGACGATCCCGCTTGCGACGATCGCGGGGACGAGCATCGGCAGCAGGGCGAGGCGGACCGCCTGGAGCTGGGAGGCGCCGAGGTCGCGGGCGGCCTCCTCGTACTCGGGGCCGATCGCGAGCAGGCGACCCCGGACGATGATCAGGACGAAGACGAGCGAGAAGGTGATGTGCCCGATCGCCTGCGCGACGGTGCCGAGCGGGACGAACGTCAGCAGGTGCACGAACACGAGCAGGAGCGCGGTGCCCATGACGATCTCCGGCGTCACCAGGGTCACGAGCGAGACGGCCCGTGAGGTGCCTGCGCCGCGACCCCTCCAGCGCGTGAGGCCGATCGCGAGCGCGACGCCGAGCGGGACGGTGACGAGGACGGCGATCGCCGCCAGCCGCAGGCTCTGGAAGAGGGCGACGCGAAGGTCAGGGTCGTGCCAGACCGAGAGGTCGGCGTCCTCCCAGTACCAGCGGAACGACCACCCCTGCGCGGTCGAGCGCGAGCGCCCCTCGTTGAAGGAGAAGCGAACGGCGACGAGGATCGGCACGATCGACCACACGAGGTAGGCGAGCGTGAAGAGCGCGAGGAAGCGGGGCTTGCCCCACGGGTTCGCCCACCACGTGCGGAGCCGCCCGCGCCGCGTCCTCACGCCGTCGACCTCCGCTGCATCCGCGAGGTCGAGACGAGGTAGTAGGCCATGACGAGGGCGAGGAAGAGCATCAGCACGACGACGAGCGCCGCCCCGACGGCCACCTGCTGCCCGCCTCGGATGTAGAGGCTGATCTGGTTCCCGAGCATGGAGGTGCGCGGGGAGGCCGAGAGCAGGTCGGTCGTGTAGTAGTCCCCGAACATCGGGAGCGCGATGATCACGACCCCCGCGAGGATCGCCGGCGTCGAGAGCGGGAGCGTGACGAGCCGGAACGTCTGGGCGGGGCTCGCCCCGAGGTCGCGCGCAGCCTCGAGCAGCGAGCGGTCGATCCGGTCGAGGAACGCGTACAGCGGCAGGATCATGAACGGGACGTACCCGTAGACGAGACCCAGGATCACGGAGGAGGCGCGCCCGTCGAGCCAGTTGCGCGGCTCGTCGAGGACGTGCAGCCGCAGGAGGACGTCGTTGACGAGCCCGTCGTCCTGCAGCAGGTTGATCCACGCGAGCATCCGCATGAGGTAGCTGATGAAGAAGGGCGCGATCAGCCCGGCGAGGAGGAGCCCCTTCCAGCGGCCTCCGTAGCGGGCGACGTAGTAGGCCACGGGGTAGGCGATCAGGAGCGAGAGAGCGGTCGCGATCGCGACGTAGGCGAACGTGCGCACGAACACGGTCTGGAACGCCGCGCCGCGCGTGAAGAGGCCGTCGAGCACGAACGTGAACGCGTCCGTGTTCCACTGCAGCGGGTTCCACTCGGGGACGGGTGTCAGGAACACCGGGTGCACGCTCCCGAGCGCCACGCAGAGGATGACGTAGAACGGGAGCAAGAAGAAGAGGCAGAGCCAGACGACGCCCGGGAGCGCGAGCGCCTGCCAGAACGTGTTCCCGGTCTTCCCCCCGCCTACCGCGGGCTCGCGCTCAGACACCTGCCTTGAACTCGGCCCACGCGTTCTGCCACAGCTTCTGGCCCGTCGCGGTGAGCTCCGTCAGCGGGTACCCGACGTCGAAGTCGCTCTCGCGGACGACGGCGGTCCTGAGGTTCGGCGGGACGACGCCGTCGGCGACGAGCCGGTCGGGGTCGAGCGCGGTGAGCGGCGGCTGGTAGCCCGTGTAGTTGGAGAAGTTCGCGTACGCGTTCTTCTCCTCGAGCAGGAAGTTGAGGAAGTGGTGCGCGAGGACCGGGTGCTTCGCGCTGCGCGGGATCGCGAGCATGTCGCTCCCGATGATCCCGCGCCCGTCTGCCGGGAACCAGTAGCCGAGCGCCTCCGGGCCCGTGCCCTCGGGGAGGTACCACTGCGCCGAGATCGCGCTGCCCGACCACATCTGGTGCACCCACGCCTTGCCCTCGGGGACGTTCGTGTAGTCGTCCGTCGAGGTCTTCACGTTCAGCGGGTACAAGGACTCGAGCGCCTTCTTCGCGAGCTCGATCTGCTCGGGATCCTCGGTGTTGACGTCGGTGATCCCGTTCTTCAGGAGCATGTGCGCGGGCGCATCGCGGCTGTCGTCGAGCAGGTACACCTTTCCCTTGTTCGCCTCGTCCCAGTAGATCTCGTACGGGTTCGAGAGCGTGTCCGGCGTCGTCGGGACCTTGTCGGCGCGGTACCCGATGCCCGTCGTCCACGTCGCGTACGGGACGGTGTACTGCGAGCCCTGGTCGTACCAGGGGTCCTGCAGGGATGCCCAGACGTTCGTCAGGTTGGGAAGGTACGAGTGGTTCAGCGGCTGCAGCGACTTGCCGACGATCAGGCGGCCGACCCGATCCTGCGTCGGGAAGAAGACGTCGAAGTCGACGGCGCCGGACGAGATCTTGGCCACGGCCTCGTCGGTGGTCGAGAAGTACGTCTCCTCGACCTCGACGCCGTACTCCTTCGCGAAGTCCTTCTTGATGCGGGGCCACAGGTAGCCGTTCCAGTTGTAGATACGGAGCGTCCCGGTCTCGGGCTCCAGCCCCGATCCGATCATCGGGTTGTCGTCGTAGAGCGGCCACTTCACCGGGTTGGCAGGCGTGGCGAGCTGAAGGTCCGAGGCGCTCGAGCCGCCGCTCCCGCCGCAGGCTGTCAGGAAGGCGCCGAGGCTGGAGAGGCCGACCACACCTGCGGCGGAGCGCCCGAGGAACTCGCGCCGGCCGTACCTCGGCTCACGTGGGTGGAACGTCACTCTCGACCTCCCGGCCTGCCTCGCTTGCCGGCGAAGAGTGAACCACAGCGCCTTGGACTGGTCAATCGCCGACGACGACGAGGGCGTCGACCGCAACCGCTCCACCGGGCGTGAGGATCAGCGGGTTCACGTCGATCGACACGATCCGGGGATGGGCGAGCGCGAGATCCCCGAGCGCCGCGAGGGTTCGCGCCACCACGCCTCCCGGATCGTCGATCGCGGCATCGGCGACGAGAGCGCGGGCGCCGTCGAGGTCGAGCGGAGCGCTCGAGAGGACGAGGCGGTCGTGCTCCTCGACGCCGATGCCCCCTCTGCCCACGGCGAGGATCGGGCCGAAGTCGGGGTCGCGCGTCATCCCGCACAGCACCTCCGCGTCGCCTTCCACCTGGCGAGCCACGAGCACGCGCCCGCCGAGGCGCCGTGCCGCCTCCGCGGCCTCCTCCGGCGTTTCGACACCCAGCACGACGCCACCTTCGCGGCTCTTGTGCGCGGCGCCGTCGACCTTGACGACCACGGGTGCACCGAGCTCGCGGACAGCCGCTGCCGCCTCGTCGGCGCTCGCGGCACGCTGTCGGGCCGGGAAGGGGATCCCTACGCGCTCGAGTACGAGCGCGGACTCGTGCTCAGGGAGCGCCCCGCTCCCGCGGAGGAGGTCGGCGACGTCCGGGAGCGTTGGCGCGGCCGGCGGCCGGAAGGGCCTGCGCAGCGCGACGTGAGCGAGGGCGCGCATGGCGTCGCGCGGCCCCCGGAGGAGCGGAACGTCGAGCTCGGTCGCGAGCTCCTGGAAGCGGCGGGGGGGATCGGCGCTGTGCACCGTCGTCATCGCGCAGAAGAGGCCGTCGTGCTCCTCGGCGAGCCGTCCGAGCGTTCGCAGCGTCGTCTCGCACCAGGCCTCGTTCGTCGTGTCCCTGAACTGCGACAGGTCGGCCTGGGCGAGGAGGACGTCGAACGCGCCCGAACGCGCCATCAGCTCGAGCGACCCCGGGTACACGGCCTCCTCGTCGGCGATGCCCCAGGCGTCGAGCGGGTTCCCCGGCGCCAGGAAGTTCGGGAATGCGGCCCGCAGGGCATCGGCAAGGCTGTCAGCGAGCGGTGCGAACGGGATCCCGGCGGCCTCGGCCTGATCGGCGAGGAGGGCGCACTCCCCTCCGGACTCGGAGATCGCCCCCACTCTCGTTCCCGACGGCAGGCGGCGGCGGCCGAGGATCTCGAGCGTCTCGACGAGCTCGTGGAAGTCCTCCACCTCGATCGCGGCGTACCGTCGGAGGACGGCGGAGAACGCACGCTGCGAGCCGACGAGCGCGCCCGTGTGCGTCAGCGCTGCGTACGCCGCGGCCTCCGAGCGTCCGACCTTCAGGCACGCGACGAGCTTCCCGGCCTCCGCGCAGGCCGCGAGCGCGCGGACGAACGCCTCCGGACGCCTGACCGTCTCGAGGAAGAGCCCGATCGCTCGCGTTCCCTCGTCGGCGGCGAAGAGCTCGAGGAAGTCGGCCGCGTCCACGACCGCCTCGGCGCCCGACGAGACGACGCAGCGGATCCCGACGCGACCGCCGAGCGAGAGGAAGGCGTCCGCGATCGAACCGGACTGGCAGAGCACGGCGACGTGCCCCGCGGCGGTCGTCGTCTCCGGCCTTCCGTTCCACAGCGCCGGGCCGTTGGGTACGTAGACGCCCATGCAGTTCGGCCCGAGCAGCGCAGCGTCGAGCTCCCGCGCGCGGGCGGCGAGCCGCTCGGTCACCGGCCGCGCGGCTGCGCCTGCCTCTGCGCCGACGCCCGGGACGACGAACGCGCGCACTCCTGCTGCCGCGGCGTCCTCGAAGGCCTGCTCGACCCGCTCGTGGTTCACCATCAGGAACGCCGTCTCCGGGAGCTCGGGTAGTGAGGCGACCTCGGGGTAGCAGCGCAGGCCGGCCACCGCGTCGCGGTTCGGGTTCACGCCCCAGGCGCGGACACCGCTCCGGACGACCGTCTCGACTGCGGCGACGTTGCGCGGGGATGCCCCGACGACTACGACGGAGCGGGGGAAGACGAGCGCCCTGACGTCCACGAGAGCGCATTCTCGCCGCTTCCGGGGGATAGCATCGCCACCTCATGACGCACGAGAAGCGAGTCGAGATCCGCTGGCGGGACGTGGATGCGTACCAGCACGTCAACAACGCGGTGTACGCGACCTACCTCGAGGAGTGCCGGGACGAGTGGGTGCAGCGCGTGCTCGGCGATGCCGGTGACACGTGGGACTTCGTGCTCGCCCGCGTCGCGATCGACTACCGGCGCGAGCTTCGACTCGAGGACGAGGAGGTGCTCGTCTCGTGCGAGCTCGACCGCGTCGGCAGGTCGAGCGTCGTCCTCCGCGAGGCGGTTCGCACGCTCGGAGGCGAGCTCGCCGCGGAGTCCGAGGCGGTGCTCGTGGCGCGCGACCGCGAGACCGGCCGCTCGCGACCGCTGACCGAGATCGAGCGTGAGGCGTTCGAGCGCTCGCGGCCGGCAGGATAGGCTCTGCGCCGTGATCGTCCCCGAGCTGCCGGCCGAGATACGCGCGCTCAAGGAGGCGGTCGGGCGCTTCGTCGAGGAGGAGGTCTATCCGCTCGAGCGGCAGATCGCAGTCCAGGGCGCCATCGATCCGGATGCTGCCGCCGCTCTTCGGAGCAAGGCGAGGGAAGCCGGCTTCGCGATGCTGAACATGCCGGTCGAGCTCGGAGGCCGCGACCTGTCGATGCTCGGCCAGGTCGCGCTCGAGGAGGAGTCGGGGAAGGCGACCAACGGGCTCGGCTTCGCCGTCGTCGACCGCGGGCCGCGCGAGCTCTACGAGATCGCGACCCCGGACCAGGTCGAGCGCTACGTCCTCCCGATCGTCCGCGGCGAGTACCGCGAGGCGTGGGCGCTCACGGAGCCGGGGGCCGGCTCCGACCTCGCCGGCATCGCCGCGACCGCCGAGCGCGACGGCGACGAGTGGGTCCTGAACGGCGAGAAGTGGTTCGTGACGAGCGAGGGCGACCCCGGTGTCTACATCGTCCTGGCCGTCGCGGAGGGCGAGCAGGCCCTCTTCCTCGTCGACCCCGACGCGCCCGGCCTCGAGATCGTCCGCACGCCGAGGTTCCTCCACGACCCGTACCTCGACCACCACCCCGAGCTCGTCTTCCGCGACTGCCGGGTGCCCGAGGCGAACCGCGTCCCCGCGAGCGGGGACGAGGGCGCGAAGGAGTGGATCCTCGTCGAGCGCCTCTTCATCGCCGCCCGCTGCTGCGGCGCCGCGCTGCGCCTCGTCGACCTGACCGCGGACTGGGCGAAGGAGCGCGAGGCCTTCGGCTCGCCCATCGCCGACTACCAGGGAGTCTCCTTTCCGCTCGCCGACTCCCTGACCGAGCTGCATGCGGCGCGCCTGCTGACGTACCACGCGGCGCACGCGTTCGACGTGCTCGAGGATCGCAAGGTCGTCCACGGCAAGGTCTCGATGGCGAAGCTGTACGCGTCCGAGATGGCCGGTCGCGTCGCCGACCGGGCCGTGCAGGCGCTCGGCGGGCGCGGGTACATGGTCGAGAGCCCGGCGGCGCGCTTCTACCGCGAGCTGCGGGTCGATCGCATCTGGGAGGGCACGAGCGAGATCCAGCGCTCGATCCTCTCCCGCGGCGTCTTCAAGCGCGGCGCCGCTCCGTACCTCGGCTGGCAGTAGCCGGCGCATCCGCCCGCCTCCTGCGTGACGTGGGGCCGCCTCGGCGGCGTATCCCGGACGTCACCGACCACGGAGGCTCCGATGAAACGCCTGCTTCTCCTCACGCTCCTTGGGCTCGCCGTCGTGTCGCTCGCGGGCGCGGTGGGCCTCCCCGACCGCGCCGGCGCCCAGGAGCCGGACGCGACGACCGACACGCTCACGGTCACCGGCGTCGGGACCGTCAGCGTCGTCCCGGACGAGGCCCAGATGACGTTCGGCGTCGAGTCGAGGCGCCAGACCGCTCAGGCCGCGGTCTCCGCCAACGCGGACGCGATGCAGAAGGTGATCGCGGCCCTGCGCCAGGCGGGCGCACGTGAGATCGCGACCCAGTGGGTCAGCATCTACCCGTACACGAGCGAGGACGGCTCGATCCAGGGCTACGTCGCGTCGAACAGCGTCTCGGCGGTGAGCGACGTCGAGGACGCCGCGGCGCTCATCGACGCCGCCGCTGCCGCGGGCGCGAACCAGGTCTCGGGGCCCGGGCTCAGCTCGAGCACGGCCGAGACCCTGTATCGCCAGGCCCTCGCGAGGTCCGTCGACGAGGCGCGCGCGAAGGCCGAGGTGCTCGCGAAGGCGACGGGCCGCTCCGTCGGCGAGATCGCCTCGATCGTCGAGAGCGGCGCGCAGGCGCCCGGCCCGCTCTACGACCGCGCCGAGGCTGCGGCCTCCTCCACGCCGATCGTCCCGGGCGAGCAGGAGATCTCCGCGACCGTCAGCGTCACCTTCTCCCTCCGGTAGGTCGGTCCGCGTGGGCGCCGCCGTTCTGGCCGGCGGCGCCCGGTCGCCGTTAGGCTGGGTGTCGATGAGCCAGGTCATCCCGCACGCGCAGGCCCTCGACGCCGTCGAGGACGCGCGGCCGGTCGTGGAGCGGATCTCCCGGGAGGTGTGGGACCTCAACGAGCTCAGCCTCGAGGAGGTCGAGTCGGCGAAGGTGCACGTCCGGGAGCTCGAGGCCGCGGCGTTCTCCGTGGAGACGGGAGTCGCCGGCATCGAGACCGCGTTCGTCGCGGAGAGGCGGCTCGGCGACGGGCCGGTCGTGGGTTTCCTAGCCGAGTACGACGCGCTGCCCGGGCTCGGCAACGAGGCCGTGCCGCGACGGGAGCCGCGCGCGGACGGCGTCACGAGCGGGCACGGGTGCGGCCACAACCTGCTCGGTGCCGCTCTGACGGGCGCGGCCATCGCGACGGCGAGCCTGCTCGAGGCGGCGGGCCGGCCGGGGACGGTCCGCGTCTACGGGCTGTGCCGCCGAGGAGTCCGAGGGCGCGAAGGTCTACATGGCCCGCCGAGGTCTCTTCGCCGACGCCGACGTGTGCCTGCACTGGCACCCGTGGATCTTTCCCGGCGTGATGAACATGCGCCTCGCGGCGGTGGACACCATGCGTCTCGCCTTCCACGGTCGGACCGCCCACGCGGGGATGGAGCCCTGGAGCGGGCGGAGCGCGCTCGACGCCCTCGAGCTTGCGGCCCACGGCATCAACCTCATGCGCGAGCACGTCGAGCCGACCGCGCGGATCCACTACATCGTCGAGGCAGGGGGCGAGGCGCCGAACGTCGTACCCGACTACGCGCGGATGCTGCTCATGGTCCGCGATGTCGACCGGGCGCACGTCGTCGCGACGACCGAGTGGGTACGCGAGATCGCCGAGGGGGCGGCGCTCGCGACGCAGACCACGCCCGAGGTCGAGGTCTTCTTCGGGCTCCACGACCTGCTCCCGAACGCGCCGCTCGCCGAGCGCATGCAGGAGCACCTGGAGCGCGTCGGCGCTCCGGCGTGGACGGACGAACAGCAGGCGTTCGCTCGCGAGTGCCAGGCGAGCATGGGGCTTCCGGAGCTGGGTCTCGCGACGGAGGTCGTCCCGCTGCAGCCCGAGGTCGCGATCGGTGGCTCCTCCGACGTGGCGGACGTGAGCTGGAACGCTCCCACCATGGGGATCGTGATGCCGACGGTCCCGCTCGGCGTGAGCATGCACACGTGGCCGGTGACGGCCTGCGGGGGAACGTCCATCGGCCTCGAGGGCGCGATCGGCGCCGCGCGGGTGCTGACGCTGACGGCGGTCGACGTCTTCACGGACGCCGACCTGCGCGCGGCTACGCGCGCCGACTTCGAGCGCCGCACCGAGGGTTTCACGTATGTCTCCCCCATCCCGCCGGAGCAGGCGGGGCCGCGCGGCTACAGACTCCCCGCGTCGGCGCTCTGAGCGGGCTTCGGGGCCCGAGTTGACCGCGTCCCTCCCGGCCGCTATCGTGGCCGGGCTGTGAAGCTCCTCGCGCGTATCTGAGACACCGGTTGCCGGGGCCCACTGATAGGGCCGGGCACTGGCTCGCACGTTTCTCGCTACGCACACGACCGAAGGAGCCGCAAGTGATCGAGGTACGAGAAGCACCTGTTCAGGACGCTCCGCGCCGGAGAGACGCGGCTGTCGAGGTGCGCGGCCTGCGCAAGGAGTTCAGCCGCCGCGGGCGCAAGCGCGGCGAGCGTCGTAGCCGCGTCGCCCTCGACGGCGTCTCGTTCGCGATGGAGCGCGGCGAGACCGTCGCCATCCTCGGCCAGAACGGCTCGGGGAAGTCGACGCTGGTCCGGGTGCTCTCGACGCTGCTCCTGCCCGACGGCGGGGAGGCGCTCGTCCTCGGCCACGACGTGGTCGCGGAGCCGCGCGCCGTGCGCCGCCTCGTGAACCGCGTGTCGGTCGAGGCGTCCTTCTTCAAGAAGATGTCGGCCGCCGAGAACCTCGGCTACGCAGCGCGGTACTACGGCATGACCTCGGGCGACACGCGCGACCGGATCCCGGTGATCCTCGAGCGCGTGGGCTTCCCGGCCGAGCGCCGCAACGAGCCGATGGAGGCGCTGTCTCGCGGCATGCAGCAGAAGGTCGCCCTCGCGCGGGCGCTCCTCACCTCACCGGTCGTGCTCCTGCTCGACGAGCCCACGACGGGGCTCGACCCGCGCTCGAAGCGCGAGGTGCAGGAGTTCATCCGGGAGATCCAGGACACGCACGACTCGACCATCCTGCTCTGCACGCACGACCTCGCCGAGGCGGAGGCGCTCGCGGGTCGGGTCGGCATCCTCGACCGCGGGCGGCTGCTCGCGCTCGAGCCTGCCGACGACCTCAGGCGCCGCTATGAGGCAGAGACGCTCGAGGAGGCGTTCTTCGCCGCGACGGGGCGGGCGTTCGAGGCGGAGGAAGACGATGACGACGACAGGGAGGTGTTCGCATGAGCTCGTTCGGCACGACCTTGAGGGCGGAGCTCGTCGGCGCCGGCGGCGTCGTCGAGCGCAACTACTACCTCACCAAGC
>CAZODN010000075.1:0-13759 GCA_964578545.1 uncultured Gaiellales bacterium | reverse complement strand
TCGTCCGCGCGAACTCGAGCGGCGCGCTGAACAACATCTCGCACCTGCGCGACCGCCTCAAGGTGCACTTCGCGGACCTCACCGACCGCACCTCCGTCGACTACCTCGTCCGGGAGCTCCGCGAGGCGCCCGACCGGCCGTTCGTCTTCCACCTCGGCGCGCAGGCGCACGTGGGCGAGTCCTGGCACCGCCCGTACGAGACCGTCTCGGCGAACGTGATCGGGACCCTCAACCTCCTGCAGGCGATCGTCGACTGGGAGCTCGACGTCGAGAAGTTCGACACCGCCGGCACGTCCGAGGAGTACGGCAACGTCAGCGCGCACGTCGCGCACCACCACGACTTCGACGACGAGGGCGGGCTCATCCTCCACGAGCGCTCGCCGATCAACCCGAAATCGATCTACGCCACGTCGAAGGTCGCCGCCGACTTCCTGACGATGAACTACTTCGACGCGTTCGGGCTCCCCGGCGTCGTGACGCGCATGTTCAACAACTACGGCCCGCGCCAGAACCCCCGCTACGTGACCGGGACGATCGTGACGCAGGCCCTCACGCGCGAGACGGTGGAGCTCGGGGCGCTCGAGCCACTCCGGGACTTCTGCTTCTGCACGGACGGCGTCCGTGGGCACCTCACGGTCGCCGCCCAGGGCAAGCCGGGCGACGTGTACGTCTACGGGCAGGGCGAGAACGTGTCGATGCGGGACTGGGCCGAGACGATCCTGCGCCTCGGAGCCGAGAACGGCTTCTGGCCCGACGACCGGCAGATCGCCTCCGTGCCCGCGCGGTTCCGCCCGGGCGCGAGCGACGTCCTCGCGCTCCGCGTCGGCCACGAGAAGCTGACCGCCGAGACCGGCTGGGAGCCGAGGGTGTCGTGGGAGGAGGGCATCCTGCAGACGATCCGCTGGTACGCGGAGAACCGGAACCGCTGGATCGGCCGGGTGGACTGGCTGCCGACGGGCTCCCCGCTCAAGACCGCGTGAGCCGCGTCCTCGTCACCGGCGGCGGCGGCTTCCTCGGGTCGCACCTCGTCGAGCGCCTGGAGGACGACGGTCACGACGTCGTGGTCGCGCGCCGCGCGCAGTACGACCTCACCTCGATGGACGACGCGGCGCGCATGTTCGACGACGCCGGCGCCGACCTCGTCTACCACCTCGCCGCCGAGGTCGGGGGGATCGGGGCGAACCGTGCCAACCCCGGTCGCTACTGGTACGCGAACCTGACGATGGGCGCGCACGTCCTCGAGCAGGCGCGGCTGCACGCCACGCCGAAGGTGGTCATCGTCGGGACCGTCTGCGCCTACCCGAAGCTCACTCCCGTTCCCTTCTCCGAGGACGCGCTCTGGAACGGGTACCCGGAGGAGACGAACGCGCCGTACGGCGTGGCGAAGAAGGCGGTGCTCGTCGGCGCGCAGGCGTACCGGCAGCAGTACGGCCTGAACGCGATCTTCCTCCTCCCCACGAACCTGTACGGGCCTCGCGACAACTTCGATCTGGAGACCTCGCACGTCATCCCGGCGCTCATCCGCAAGATGGTCGAGTCCGACGAGGAGGTCGTGCTCTGGGGCGACGGCTCGCCGACGCGGGAGTTCCTCTACGTCGACGACTGCGTCGAGGGGCTCGTGCTCGCGGCCGAGCGCTACGACGGGCCCGATCCGGTGAACCTCGGGGCAGGGCGGGAGATCTCGATCCGCGACCTCGCCGAGCTCGTCGCCGACGTGACGGGCTTCACCGGCGGGATCACGTGGGACACGGAGAAGCCGAACGGGCAGCCCCGCCGCAGCGTCGACGCGACCCGAGCGCGCGAGCTGTTCGGGTTCGAGGCTCGGACGCCGCTGCGAGTGGGGATCGAGCGCACCGTCGCCTGGTACCGCTCGGCCGTCGCCGGTGTCCGCAGCTAGCGTCGCACTCGACGCCGCGCACCGGGTCGGCGCCGTCGTCGACCGCCTGCTCGAGCGACCCCGCGAGGTCCTCGGCGCCCTCATCGCGGCGCAGGTCGTCGGCACGGTCGTGCTCGGCCTCTCGGTCGCCCACAACGGGTGGGTCTGGTTCCAGGGCGGCGACCAGATCTGGATGACGACGACGGGCTGGCTCCTCGGCCGGCTCGAGCTCGCGCCGACGGAGATCGCGTACCTGTGGCCGGCCGTGCAGGCGCCGATGACCTGGGTGACCGGGGCGACCTTCGTCCAGCTCCTGCCGCTCCTCGTGCCGCTCCAGGTCCTCGTGCTCGGGCCGATCGCACTCCTCTGCCTCTACGGGATCGCGTCGCGCATCGGCGGCCGGCTCCTCGGCTACTGGGCGGCACTGCTGTGGGTCGTCGCGCCGTTCGCGTCGATCCCCCTGTGGATCGACCGCTACCAGGAGCGCTGGTCCGAGCAGTTCCTCCCCCAGGCGCTCGGCCTCACCGCCATGGCGGACTTCCCGTCGATGGTGCTCGCCCTCGCGGCAGCCTACTTCGTCGTGCGCTCGCTCGAGCCGGGCCGGCTCACCGACGCGATCCTCGCGGGCGTGCTCCTCGGCGCCGCAGGCGCCCTCAAGCCCCCGAACCTCCTCGTCGGCCTGGGCGTCGCGCTCGCCTACCTGGTCGCGCGCAGGTGGCGCGAGGGCGTCGCGTGCGGCGTCGCAGCGCTCCCGGCGCTCGTCGTCCTCCTCGCCTGGAAGGTCAAGGGTCTCGGCGAGGTTCCCGCGTTCGCGCTCGAGGAGGTCCGCTTGGCGGCCGGCTCGGTTCCGATTGCGGCCGACCTCCGGATCGACCGCTACATCGACCTCGACTGGGAG
This sequence comes from uncultured Gaiellales bacterium, assembly GCA_964578545.1. Lineage (GTDB taxonomy): Bacteria > Actinomycetota > Thermoleophilia > Gaiellales > Gaiellaceae > GMQP-bins7. The sequence goes on along the minus strand of CAZODN010000075.1, from coordinate 10,985 downwards.
CACTGGCGCAAACAGATGGACGAGCTCCGCGAGTTCTTCTGGAGCGCACGGCTCGCGCAGTGGGCGCCCTTCGCGGGGCTCCTCGCCGTCCTGCGCGTGCGCCGGGGCGCCATCGGCGCGCTCCTGGGCGGATGGCTGGCCGCCTTCGTCGTGGTCAAGGGCTTCTCGCCGCGCGCCTCCATCGAGGCGAACACGTTCTGGCGCCTGCTCCTGCCGGCGTGGCCGGCATATCTCCTCCTCTTCGCGTCCATCCCGCTCCTCGTGCCGACGCTCCCTCGACGCCTGGGCGAGCGCGTGCAGCCGCGTGCCAGCGGGACGCCGGCGAGATGGCGCTGGATCGCCGTGGCGGCGTCCCTGACGGTGGCGCTGCCCGCGGTCGCGATCGCGGCCTCGAGCCCGCTGGAGCCTCCGACGCCCGAGGTCGTCCAGGACTTCCCCGGCTCGAACATCCTCACGCCGGTCGACGGATCGATCCGGGTCTCGGTCGCGCGGGAGGGAACGGGCAACCGCGTCACGTGGGAGGACGACACGAGCTGGCGCGCCGACGTCTTCTACCGCGTGTACCGCTCCGACGAGCCGGGCGAGGACCTCGACTGTCGGATCTCCGGAAGCACCGCGTGGTACTGCTACGTCCGAGCCACTCCCATCGGCACGACCCGAGACACGGTCTTCGTCGACGCCGCCGCACCGGAGCGCGCGACCTACCGGATCGGGGTCGGCACGAACTGGATCGACGACCCGGAGGCGGGCGACGTGTTCGTCTTCAGCCCTCCGGCGGTTGCGTCCGGCTGACCCGCTCCTCGAGCAGCGCGACCCGCTGTGCGAGGTCCACGTTCTCGTCGGTGAGCTTCGAGATCACGGTCGAGTAGTGGAGGAGCACGAGCAGGATGAACAGGGTCGCGACGGCGAAGAGCACGGCGGGCGGGTACGTCGAGACGCCGAGCCAGCCGGCGATCGTGTTCAGCCCGTCCCGCCAGAGCGAGAGCACGAGCAGAACGATCCCCGTCGCGAGCCACAGGAGCGCGTAGCGCTCCTTGAGCCGGCGACCCCGCACGAGCTCGAGGACGACGAGGATGAGCAGGATCGACGCGATCGCGCCGATGATCGAGACGCGGAGCGGCGTCACCGCTCGGCCGCCTCGAGGCGGGGATAGCGCCGCAGGCTGGCGACGAGCAGGGCGAGCATCACCTTGACGATGTAGTAGAGCGACCGGACGAACGTGATCGACGACGATCCCGATGCCCGCTCGCGCATCTCCACCTGCACCTGGGCCAGTCTGAGCCCGCTACGGAGGGCGACCAGCGTCGCCTCCACCTCCGGGTAGTCGTGCGGGTACTCACGGGCGAAGAGCTCGATCCCGCGCCGGTCGAGCGCGACGAAGCCCGACGTCGTGTCGGTGACCCGCTGGCCTCCCAGGAGCGAGACGAGGCGCGCGAACACCCTGATGCCGAGCCGCCGGGCGAGCGGCGGCCGGTAGCTCCCGGTGCCGTCAACGAACCGCGAGCCGATGACGAGGTCGGCTTCCCCGGCCTCGACGGGCCCGAGGATCCTCGGGATCTCGGAGGCGTCGTGCTGACCGTCGCCGTCGAGCCGCACGGCGAGCTCGTACCCCTCGGCGAGAGCGAAGCGGAAGCCCGTCTGCACCGCGCCGCCGATGCCGACGTTGAACGGGAGACGGAGGACGACGGCACCCCGCGCCTCGGCGACCTCGGCCGTGTCGTCCGACGACGCGTCGTCGACCACCACGACGTCGACGGACGGGTCGACGGCCATGATCTCGTCCACCACGCGCCCGATCGCGCCGGACTCGTTCCAGGCCGGGACGACCGCGACGATCCGGCGCCCGGTCACACGCGGGCTCCGGCCTCGAGCCCGACGAGCTCGAGGAGCCGCCGCGCGCGGTGCGCGTACGTGTGCTCGTCGAGGACGCGCTCGCGCGCGCGCCGCCCCATCTCCTCCGCCTGGGCGGGGTCGGCGACGAGGTCGCGGTAGGCCGCGACGGCCTGCTCCGCGCTCTCGACCACGAGGAGCTCGCTGCCGGGCTCGAACCAGCGGTCGATCCCCTCGTGCGGATTGGAGACGATCGCCGCTCCCAAGGACGCGAGCTCGAAGGGCCTGGCCGTCGAGGAGCGGGGAACCGTCGCGTGCGGACGCCGCGTCAGGTTCAGGTTCACGCGGGCGGCGGAGATCGCTCGCGCGAAGACGTTGAACGGGATGTCGCCGAGGAGGCGAGCCGACCCGGTGTCGCCCTGGAAGTCGAGGCCGCCGAGGGCGAAGTCGAGCTCGGGCGCCCGGCGCGACGCCTCGCCGACCATCGTCTTCATCCAGTCCCGCCGGAACTTGTCGCCGTACCCGTAGAAGAAGACGTCGACCTCCTTCTCGACCGGCTGCGGCGCGAAGAACTCGGGGTCTGCGCCCCAGAAGATCGCCTCCGCGCGGCGCGCCCCGAGCTCGAGGAGCCGCCCGAGCCCGCCCTCGGAGTTCGAGAGGACGAGGTCGTACTCCCAGGGGTCGGCACCGTGGTAGGGGTTGAAGCCCGTGTCCATGCCACCGAACTCGGGGAGGCTCATGGGGACGTCCCCGTCGTAGAACACGATCGGGATCCCGAAGCGCGCCCGCAGCGCCTCCGGGATGCCGCCGAGGTGCGCCATCGGGACGGTGAAGACGACGACCGCGTCCGGCCGCTCGTCCTCGATCAGCCGGATGAGGTGACGCTTCCAGCGAGGCGTCACCCACTTGCGGATCGTCTCCCGCGTGAGCCGATCGAGCGCCGTGTCCTTGGGGCTCGCCTCCGCGCGTCGGAGGTAGCGGTCGCCCTTCACGCGCGCGAGCACGTCACGGAGCGCCTGGTAGGACTCACCCTCCCGGTAGGTGGGGTTCGGCGCGACCCGCCACCAGGGGGACTCGACGGGGCGGCCTCGATACGGCGTCACGACGAGGTCGACGCCGGCCTCGTACATCCCCTTCCACAGCTGCCACCACGCGGGCGTGCAGCCGTACCGGAAGTCGAGGTCGATCGCCGACGCGACGGCGAGGATCTTCGGCGCCCTCATCTCCCCTAGTACGCCCCCCGGCGCGCGATCACTGCAGGGATCGTCTTCACGAGGATCGAGATGTCGAGCCAGATCGACCAGTTCTCGAGGTACGTGAAGTCGAGCCGGACGAGGTCGTCGAAGGTGAGGCCCGACCGACCGGAGATCTGCCAGAGGCCGGTCATGCCGGGCAGGACCGCGTACCGGCGCCGGTGCCAGCCCTCGAGCAGCCGGTAGTCGCGCAGCGGGAGCGGGCGGGGCCCGACGAGGCTCATCTCGCCTCGGAGCACGTTCCAGATCTGCGGGATCTCGTCGAGCGAGAAGCGGCGGAGGAACCGCCCGACGCGCGTGACACGCGGGTCGTCCCGGATCTTGAAGAGCGCGCCCTCGGCCTCGTTCGCAGCTTCCAGCTCGGCCTGCAGCTCCGCCGCGTTGGCCACCATCGTCCGGAACTTGAGCATCCCGAACTCCCGCTCGCCGACGCCGATGCGCCGGTCGCGGAAGAGAACGGGCCCGCGGGAGTCGACCTTGATCGCCGCCGCGACGAGCAGCCAGACCGGGAGGCCGAGCACGAGCACGAGCGCCGACACGACCAGGTCGAAGGACCGCTTGACCGTCCAGTCCCAACCGGTGAGCACCGGCGGGCGGAGCTCGAAGAGCGGGACGCCCTGCCCCGGCACGTACTCCCCCTGCTGGATGAGGAGCTCGGTCGCGTCGGGCGCGAGCCGCACCTTGATCCCCTGCCGGTGCGCCTGGTCGACGATCTCGAGGACCGTGTGCTCGTCGAAGTCGGCCTCGGCGAGGATCACCTCGTCGGGGCGCATCTCCTCGAGCACGCGGGCGAGGTCGGAGCGCGTGCCGAGCGCGCGGAGCCCCGCGGGCGCGACCTCGGTGACGGCGCCGACGAAGGCGTAACGGAGGCCGTTGCGCGACGCGGCGAGCGACTCGTGGAGCCGCTCGAGGCTCTCGCCCTCGCCGACGAGCACGACGCGCCGGCGGATGCCCAGGGCGCGCATCACCTCGAGCGACGCCGACTCGTACGCGGCCCGGAGAAGCCCGATCGTCACGGTCGAGACGACCACCGAGGTCGGGATGAGCCCCGAGGTCGTGAAGTCGTAGCCCGTCCCGATCCCGAACGCGAGCACGATCAGCGCGACGACGATCAGGCTCGCGAGGATCTTGCCCACCCCCGGCCTGAGCTCGCGCTGCCGGTAGAGGCCCGCCTGGGCGAAGACGAGGACCGTGATCGGCGCGGCGAAGCGCAGCCACTCGGCCGGCCCCTCGCGCCAGAGGAGCCCCCACAGGATGTCGCCGTCGCCGCGCAGCACCTCACGGAGGACGAGTGCGAGGTAGATCCCGAGCGCGAGGCCGACGACGTCGAGGACGACCAGCGCCGCGATGGACACGGTGCGCCGCACGACGGTCAGGATCGGGCCGCGCGAGAGTACGTACAACCTCGAGGCGCGTACGTCTCTCTCGACCGGCGCCGACGAGGGGCGCGCCGGCTCGACGGGCGGGGCGGCCCTTGGGCTCGACACGGAAGGGATGTTAGAGCCGCTCCACGTCAGCCCAGGCTATGCGGCGCTCGGTCGCGCCCACGCGACCGGCCAGCTCGTCGAGGTCGGTCGGCCGGGCACGGCGGACGAGCAGCGGCAGGAGCACCCTCAAAAACGCACGGCGGCGGCGGTCGAGCAGGTCCGTGTCGTGGAAGTAGACGTGCGTCACGGCGGGAAGTCCTCCCCTACGCCGGAGCGCCCGCGCGAGGTCTCCGAGCGAGTGTGTCGTGGGAAGGACGGTCAGCGTACGGCCCGAGGGGAGAGAGACGACAGCAGGCTCGGCCAGCGATGCCCACCTCTCCTCGGCAGCGAGGTACGGAGGCCGCGTGGCCCTCGGCGTGCAGTCGGCATACCCGAGTTCGGCGCAGGCCTCCGCGACGTCGGCGTCCGTGTACCACCCGCCGCCGCAGAAGAGCGTCGGCTCCAGCCCGGCGCCGCGGAGCCGCCGGCCCTCGCGGAGCACGCGCTCGCCCGTCTCGCCGCCTGTCGGGCGAGCGTGATCGGGCGCCGTCCAGTGCGTGTGATGGCCAAGCGGGCCCAGGCTCGACAGCTCGCGCGCCCGCTCGAGCCAGAGCCGCTCGTCCTCGCCCGCAGCGACGTCCGCCGGCCGGACGAGCGAGGCGACCGCGAAGCCGCCGGGGCGTGCCCGGAGGAGATCGCGGTACCGCGACCACACGGCGTCGTCGAGCGGTCGTTCGACGTGGCACGAGACGACTGCGTACCGTTCAGCGGACGTGGCGACCATCGGCCCCGAAGTATCGTCGCCCTCCGCGCTGCGCCGGTCGACCGCGGCGTTGGTCGTCGTGCTCGCGGCCGCGCTGCCCCGGCTCGTCGCGCTCGCGGGGGAGCGCGACGCGATCCTCGAGGCGTTCGTCGACAAGAGCGATCGGTTCGCGACGACGCTGGTCGAACACGGGACGTTCGGGTTCCTGCCGGGTGTCCCGAGCGCGTACACGCAACCGCTGTACGGCTGGTTCCTGGCGGGCCTCTACCTCCCCTTCGGGCGCTCGTGGCTCGCCGTCGGCATCGCGCAGGTCGTCGTCGCCGTGGTGACCGCGCTCGTGGTCCTCGAGATCGGCACGCGGCTCCGCTCGGTGGGCATCGGCCTCGTCGCCGCCCTCCTCACCACGCTCCACCCCTACGTCGTCTGGCACGACGTGCACCTGAACCGCGAGGTGCTCGACGGGCTGTTGGCAGCGCTCCTGACGCTCTGCGCTCTCGCGGCGCACGAGCGCCGCTCTCTCGGCCTCGCGGCCCTCTCCGGAGGCGTCGCCGGCATCGCCGTGCTCGGGAACGCGCGCCTCGCGCTCCTGCCGCTCGCGCTCGCCGCCTACGTCGCGTGGTGGATCAGACCCGCGGGACGCGCGCTCGCGGCGGGCGCGATCGTCGTCGGCACGGCGGCGCTCGTCGTCGCGCCCTGGGTGGTGCGGAACGACGTCCAGGTGGGCTGTCTCGCCATCACGACGGACGCGCGCGCCCTGTGGAAGGCGAACAACCCCGCGACGCGCGGCGTCCTCGACCGCGGCGGCTGGATCGACGACGTCCCCGAGCTTCCCGGCGCGCCGCCCTGGCCGGAGCTCGCCGCCGACCTCACGCTCGCGGGCACGCCGACGAGCGTGGACGAGTGCGCGCAGATGCGCCTGTACCGCGACGAGGTCCTCGACTTCTGGCGCGAGCAGCCGGGCGAGAAGGCCCGGCTCATGGCCCAGGCGACGCGGATGCTCTGGAGCCCCGTTCCCTCGGAGTCGGACTCGAGCGGGAGCGGCACCGCACGCCTCGCGCGGAGGACGATCGAGCCCGCGTTCGTGATCGGCCTGTACGCCCTCGCGGCCTGGGGGCTCTTCCTCGCCCCACGCCGGTTCGTCGCGCTGGCGGTGCTTCTGCTCACGTACAACACGCTCGCCGCGATGGTGTTCGCGGGCACGGCCCGGTACCGCGTCCCGTGGGACTTCCTGCTCGCGCTCCTCGCAGCCTTCGCGCTCGCAGCCGCCTGGGACCGGCTCGCTCGCCGCTCCTACGCGGGTCGCGCAGCGAACGCAGGCGCGTAGAGCGCCTCGACCCGCTCGACGCAGCGCTCCGGCGTGAACTCCTCGAGCACCCGCTGGCGCGCCGCCTCGCCCATCGCAGCGGAGCGCGCGAGATCTCCCACGAGCGCTGCGATTGCGTCCGCGAGCGCGTCCGCGTCGGAGGGCGGGACGACGAGCCCGGTTTCGCCGTCGGCGACGATCTCGGGGAGCCCCCCGACCGCGCTCGCGATCACGGGCCGCGCTCGCTCCATCGCCTCGAGCGCGACCATGCCAAACCCCTCTCCCAGGGAGGGCACGACCACGATCGCGGCGTCCTCGATCGCCTGCTGGATCGGTGAGACGAAGCCGAGGAAGCGCACCGCGTCCTCGATCCCGAGCTCGCGCGCGTAGGCCTTGAGCGCCGGCTCGAGCGGTCCTCTGCCCGCGACGTCGAGCCGTACCCCCGGCACGCGCGCACGCGCCTGCGCGAGCGCGCGCAGGAGGACGAGGTGCCCTTTGATCGGGATGAGACGCCCGATGCAGAGCAGGCGCGGCTCGGTCCCTCCGTAGGGCACGGCCTCGCCCCCGGACGCGATTCCGTAGTGGACGATCTCGAACGCCTCCTCGTCGAACCCCTCGGTTTCGGCGAGGTACCGCGCCAGACCCTGGGAGATCGCGACGTGGATGTGGGCGAGCGATCCCACCGAGCGGTCGGCGACGCCGAACCAGCGCCCCTCCCGGAACTCGTTGAACCCGTGCTTCGTCGAGAGGCGGAGCGGGACACGCGTGAGCGAGCCCGCGAGCTGCCCGTATACGTCCGCGTGCACGAGGTGGGTGTGGAGGATGCGCGGCCTCGTCTTGGTGAGGTACGCGACCACCTCGCCGAAGGCGACGGGATCGACGTCCGCGCGCAACTTCACGTCGTCGAGCGGGACGCCGCACTCGCGTAGCGCCTCGGCGAACTCCCACGCGCCCGGTTCGTCCTCGTGGAGCATGAGGAAGCGGACGTCCCAGCCCCGCTCCCGGAGGTCGGGCAGCAGCTGGAGCAGGTGCGCCTCCGAGCCGGAGATGCCGGCAACCTTCTGCGTGTGGAGGACGATGCCGTCTCTCGCGCTCATCGAGGAGCTCCCGCCGCGTCGAGGATGCCACGGGCCCACGACTGCACCGAGTGCTCCGCTTCCACCCGCTCTCGGAGCTGCCGCCCGATCGCGGCGCGCTCCATCACGCCCGCTCGCGCGAGCGCGTCGATCCGGTCGGCGAGCGCCCGCGCGTCGTGACGCGGGAAGCGCCACTCCGCGTCGAGGAAGGCGTCGAATACCGGGTTCGAGGCGAGCACCGGGCGGCACGCGGCCCCGGCCTCGTACACGACCTTGTCCGGGGCGCCAGCGCGCATGTTGTTCACGAGCGCGTCGCTCTCCTCGAGCAGAGCCGGGATCTCCGCCCGCGGAACTGCGTCCTCGAGGGTGACGCGACCGGCGAGGCCGAGCTCGACGGCGACCTCCTCCAGCTCCCTCCGGTGGGCCCGTTCGTCGTCCGAGAGCGCGGGGCCGTGGACGCGGAGCGTCACGTCCGGGCCGGTCGCGGCAAGCGCGGCGAGGATGACGTCGAGCCCTTTCGCCGGGGAGTAGCGCCCGAGGGCGAGGAGCCGCAGGCCGACACCTTCGCGCACGGGAGCGCACGGGAACTCGGCGACGTCGATCCCGTGCCCGATCCCGCGCACCTTCGACGAGGGGAGCGGGAAGGAGCGGACGTCCACGCTCGCTATTGCCGTCGACACCCTCTCCGCGGCCCGGAGAAGCCTGCTCGCCTTCCAGTGCGTGAACCAGAGGACGAGCGGGATCCGCAGCGGTCGGACGAGGGGAGCCGCGAGGACCGCGTAGATCGGGCACATGTGTGCGACGACGGCGCCTCCGCGGAGGCCGGGGAGCTCCCGCGCGAGGGCGGCCTCGAAGCGTGCGCCGCGCGCCGCCTTCGTGCGGGCGCGAAACGTGCGCACGCGGCAGTTCTCCGGCAGGACGCCCTCGACCGCGCCGTCGGCGAGTACGACAACCTCGTCCACGAGCGCGGCGAGCGCCCGCAGCTTCGGCACGGTCGCCGCGAGCGCAGGGTGGCCCGGGTCGACCTGCTGGGTGACGAAGACGATGCGCGTCACGACTCTCCCAGGCCTGGTGTCAGACACCGAAACCGGGGCCCTGCAAGACGAGCCGGAGCGGCCCTGTCCGCGAGCGCCAGGGCATTCCCGCGCATCGCGAGCAAGGGAGCGGCGTCGGCTTGTGGACAGATTGTTGCCAGCTCGCAACCACATGGCCTTGACAGAAAACGGTGTCTGACACCGGCGTCTACACCGGCGTCTACGGATGCGTCGGGCGCGGGGCGCTGGTACACCTGCTGGGTGACGAAGACGACCTTCATCAGAAGAAGTCGAAATCGCCGAGGGTGAAGTGCCAGTTGCCCGCGCTCGTCGCCAGGCGCGCGTCATCGCGGAGCGTCTTGCCGATGAATCGCAGCTTCTTGTTCGTGGGCGCGAAGCCCGACCGGAGGAGCGCGCGACGCTGCGCCGGCGCAGGCGGCGGCAGGAGCACGAGCGCGTCGGCGCCCCCCTTCACCTCGTCGACGGCCCGTTGCAGGAGCGCCCTCGTCTCCGCCACGCCGTCCGGGGCGGCGACGAGGTCGGCGAGGAACCCGGCGGAGACCCCGTGCTTGAACGTGTGGCCGACGACGGCCGCGCCGACGAGGTCGTCGCCCCGGTACGCGCCGAAGCACCGGTAGTCGCGCGGCGAGTCGAGGTAGCGCCAATTGAAGTACTCCGCGTCGCGGACGAAGTGGCTGCCGTACGCCGCGGCCGCCCGTCGGCCGAGCGCGTCCAGCTCGGGCCCGAAGCGCTCGACCGGCCTCACCTCGCGACCGCGCACGGCTCGCGGCGCCGGATCCGGCACCCGCATGCCGCCTCGCTCGCCCGGCCGACGAAGCGCGTAGCGCACGACCCCGGACGCGCGGAGCGGCCTCGCCCACAGCCGCAGCCGCGGCAGGTCGACCCAGCCGAGACGCTTGACGAAGATCGGGTACGAGTTCGCGTTCGGGAACGTGACCGTGAGCGGGCAGCCGGCCTCGGCGGCGGCGGCCTCGTTCTCGCGCTCGAGCGTCGAGAAGACGCCCTGCCCGCGGTAGCGCGCGTCGGTCGCGACGTTCACCGGGATCGCCAGGCGCGTCTCCCGTCCGTCGAGCAGGACGCGGAAGAAGCTCATCGCCGCGACGCCGACGACGTCGTCGCCGTCCACGGCGAGCGAGACGATCCCCTCGCCCGCCGGGTTCCGGTCGAACCACCACGCGAACTCCTCGTCGGTCAGCTGCGTCGTGCCGACCCGCTCGAGGAGCGACACGAGCGCCGGCCGTAGGGCCGGCGTGTACCGGACTGTCCGGAAGCTCATCGGCTCGCCGTGCCGAGCGCCATGTTGAATGCCCGGCGGGCGTAGGTGCCCGGAACCGTGTCCTTCAACGCGATGAGGTCGCAGGCTCCGGAGAGCACGAGCTCGAACGTCCGGGCTGGGTACGGCTCGACGTTGTAGCGGCGAAGACGGTAGCGATCGGTACCCGGCCCGTTCGCCCCCGAGATGGACGTGAACGCGAGCTCATACCCCGCCTGCTGCACGAGGCTCGGATGCTCCGGCCTGTAGTCGGCGAGGGAGCCCTTTACGAACGCGTACGCGATGACCTCCCGCCCCAGCCGCTCCTCGAGCCGGAGCTTCGAGAGCGCGATCTCGCGCGCCGCATCCGCGGGCGGCAGCTCCGAGAGCGGGCGGTGGCCGATGCCGTGGGACTCGACCCTGATCCCACGCGCCTCGAGCTCGGCGAGCTCATCCCAGTCGACGGTCGGATTGCGGATGCCGAGAGCGCGCAGCGGCTCCTCGTGAGGGAGCGGCCGGTCGCCGTCGAGGTACCCGAGCGGGACGAACACGACGGCGGGGTAGCCATGGCGCCGCAGGATCGGCAGGGCGTTCTCGAGGTTGTCGCGGTAGCCGTCGTCGAATGTGATGAGCACCGCGCCGGGTGGCAGCGGGGCGCCGCGAACGTAGTGGTCGCGCACGGCGTCGAGCGAGACAGGCTGGTACTCGAGCTCGCCGAGCAGCGCCATCTGCTCCTCGAAGACGTGGACCGGCACCGTCGTCGGGTTCGGCCAGAGGTCGTTCACCTTGTGGTACATGAGGACGCGGAGCGTCCGCTCCTCGGTGTCCTCAAGCCCACCCGCGCCGCTCACCGTCTCTCCGAGCGCCCGGTAGACACCGTTCTTCAGGAGCTGTTTCGCCCGATCCGCACGCATCCGCCGGAGTGTAAGGGCCGCTAGGTGGACTAACCACACACCTGCGAGACGCCTGATTGCGTCCGGGCCTCCC
>CAZODN010000074.1:0-13847 GCA_964578545.1 uncultured Gaiellales bacterium | reverse complement strand
AGAACGTCGCGCGCATCCTCCCGAACACGCGCGCGATCACGGTGACGTTCCGCGTTCGGCCGTAGCGCCGCCGCCGGCTACGTCGTCCGGTCGCGCTCCTCGATCGTCGGGAGCGCGTCCAGGTCGGCCTGCACCGAGCGGATGAACTCGTCGGAGTCGTCGTCCGGCGTGATCACGCGGAGCTTCGCCTTCCGCCGCTCGCGCTCACGCGACCGGCGCGCGGAGGGCCCGAAGCGGCTCTCGAGGCGCGGCCGCTCGACCGCGACGACGAGAACGGCCGCGAGGACGAGCAACACGAGCCACGGCCAGCTCACCTGCCGGATTGTAGACAGCAGGTCGTGCTCCGTCACACCCGTGCGCGGAAGAGCTGCATCGGCAGGCGCGAGAGGGGGACGCCTCCGTCGCCGGTCACGAGCCAGGTGTCCTGCATGTACAGGCAGTCCTCGCCGCTCTCGGCGATCGCGTGCGGGTGCATGGAGAAGACCATGTTCTCCGCGAGCTCGGACTCGACCCCCTCGCCGATCTTCGGGAACTCGATCATCGTCATCCCGATCGAGTGCCCCGTCACGTGCCCGAGGTGGTACCCGCGCCTGGTGAAGCCCGCGGACACCGCCCAGTGGACGTCGTGGCAGGTCGCGCCCGGCCGCATCGCGTCCCGCGCGGCCTCGAAGTACTCGACGTACGCCTCGAGCATGCGCTCCGTGTCGGGGGAGAGCGTCGCGTCGCGCGAGGCGATCGCGCGCGAGACCTCCACCCAGTGCATCCCCGGGCCGGCGACCTCGAGCGACGGGAGCACGAGCTCGCCGAGCACCTCCTCGCGCCGGGCGATCTTGAACTCGGGCCGCGCGAAGGTGTCGGTGCCGGTGAGCACCATGTTCATCGTCAGGCGACCGCAGCCCTCGGCGACGAACCACCGCTCGGCCTCCGCCATGACCTCCGCGGCCGTCCTCCCCGGCGCGTAGGCCTCGAGGAAGACCTCGAACCCGCGCTCGTTGATGCGAACGGAGTCGCGCACCGACTCGAGCTCCGCCTCGGACTTGACGGCGCGGGCGACGTCGAACTCGACGTCGAACGGGACGAGCTCGAGGCCCGCGAGCGCGCGGTAGTCGCGCACCGTCATGACGTAGTCGAGGCCGTAGACGCCGACGCGCCGCCACCCCGCGTCGCGCGCCCGGTCGGCGATGTGCTCGCCCGGGCACGGGTGGAACTCCTGCGCGAGCTCGGCCGTGGCGTGCTCGCCGACGTAGCGGGCCTCCGCCGGGAAGACGACGAACGCCTCGCCGTCCGCCGGGACGACGACGTACGCGTAGCGGTGGACGATCTGGAACCCGGACAGGTACGTCACTGCGCCCTCGAAGCCCGAGTACTCGCTCCCGGAGACGATCAGGGCGTCGAGGTCGTGCTCCGCCATGGCCGCCCTGACGTTCGCGTGCCGGCGCGCCAGCTCCGGGCTCAACGCTGTTCCCATGAGGCCTCCAGTCCTTTGACGAGACAGGTGATCGCGTCGTTCAGCGGGGTTGGGATGCCGAGCTCGCGCCCGAAGCGGGCGATGCCCCCGTTCAGGAAGTCGATCTCGGTCGCGCGCCGGGCCTCGACGTCCTGGAGCATGCTCGCCTTGTGGCCGTACGCGACGTCGGGTCGCGCCGCGTGGTCGATGAGCTCCTCGGGATCGGCGTCGAGCGTGATCCCCTGGGCGGCCGCGACCGCCTTGCCCTCGTCCACGAGCGCGCTTACGATCGCGCGGAGGTCCGAGCGCTCGCAGACGCGCCCGTGCGTCAGCCCCGTCAGCGCCCCGACGGGGTTCGTCGCGGCGTTGAAGATCACCTTCCGCCACTGCGCTCCCCGTGCGTCCGCGACGGCCGTCGTCGCCATCCCCGACCGCGTGCACGCGTCCGCGAGGCGCTCGATCTCCTCGAGCGACGCGGGCTGCGGCTCGAACGGACCGAGCGTCGTCTCGCCCTTCACGTCCCACTGCACGACACCCGGCTCGAGGATCTTCCCCGCCGGGAACGTGGTGCCGCGGATCACGCGCGCCACGTGTCGCGCGACGACCTCCTCGTTGCCGACGCCGTTCTGCACCGAGGCGACGGCGCCGTCGGCGAACGCGTGCGCCGTGGCGGCGATCGCACCCTCCGTGTGCATCGCCTTCGTGGCGACGATCCCGAAGTCGCACGGCGGGAGCTCCGACGGGTCGGAGGTCGCCCGCGGGTGCCCGACCACGTCGCCGGCCCCCGTCAGCCGCAGCCCATGCGCGTTGATCGCGTCGACGTGCGGCTGCGAGACGTCGTAGGCCCAGACCTCGACGTCGTCGAGCCGGGCCAGATTCGCCGCGAAGAGCGAGCCGACGGCCCCGCAGCCGACGACGCACACCCTCATGCAGCCCCCCTCGAGCGCACCGGCAGCGGGAACTCGCGTCCTCCCGTGAGCCCGCTCGGCCGCACGATCAGGACGAGCGCCATGATCGCGCTCACGACGACGATCCGCGAGCCGGACGGGACGTCGACCGTCCGCCCGAGCAGCGTCATGCCGTCCTCCATCTCCCCCACGAAGGAGTCGAGCCCGCTGACGAACAGCGCGCCGACGACGGCGCCCCACAGGCTGGTCGAGCCCCCGATGACGAGCATCGCGAGCGTGATGAACGTGAGGTCGAGGTACACGGCGTCCACGTTGATCGGGATGAAGTGGATGTACAGGCCGCCGGCGAAGCCGATGAGGAAACCGGAGAGCCCGAACGCCCACAGGCGCTGCCGGTAGATCGACACGCCGACCGCGCGGGCCGCCGCCGGATCCTCGCGCGTCGCGCGGAGCTGGCGCCCGAGACGGCTCCGCTGGTACGCGAACGCGGCCGCGATGACGAGTAGCGCGCCGACCGTGGCCTGCAGGAGGTCCGTCGTCTCGGGGACGGACGAGAAGGTGTTGAGCCCCGGGCCGATCTTCTCGTAGTAGCGCAGGACGTTGTTCGTGATCCCGAGCACGGCGAACGTCGCGATGCCGGCGGCGAGCCCCGACAGGCGCATGAGCGGGAGGCCCACCAGGAGTGCGTACGCACCGCCGACCACCGCCGCGATGAGCAGCGACGGCACGTTGCCGACCGTCGTCGAGCTCAGGACGTCGAAGAGGTAGGGCATCGTGGCCGGCTTCTCCGACTCGGGGATCGACAAGACGCCCGCCGCCCAGACGCCGACGGCGAAGAAGCTGATGTGGCCGAACGAGAGCACCCCCGAGTTCCCGACGAAGACGTAGAGGGCGACCACCGTGGAGACGGAGATGAGCGCGGTGACGAAGTAGATCTGGCTCGCCTGCGAGACGAACGCCCCGAGGATCGCCGTCGCGACGACGAGCACCGCCGGCGCGAGCAGCTCGACCGTGGTGCGCGCCGCTCTCACACTCGCTCCACGAGGCCGCGGCTGCGGGTGAAGAGGCCGTCGGGCCGCAGCAGGAGGACGAGGATCACGAGCCCGAACAGGAACGACGGCAGGTACTGGCTCTGGCTCGACGGCAGCGCGCCTCCGAGAAGCCCGGAGACGTACCCGATGAGGAAGCCACCGAGCGTCGCGGGGACGAGCCGCGTCATCCCGCCGACGACGACCCCGGCGAGCACGAGGATCGTCTCCTGGAGCGCGAAGGTCGGCGTCACCGTCGGGAACTGCACGGTGAGCATCACCGCGACGAGCGCCGCGAGCGCGCCCGCGATCAGGACCGAGACGACGCTCACCATGTTCGCCCGCACGCCGACGAGGCGCGCCGTGGACGGGTCGAGCGCGGTCGCGCGCATGTGCAGCCCGATGGACGTGCGCCCGAGCAGGAGGACGAGCAGGCCGAGGCAGACCGCCGCCGACACGATGGCCACGACCGTGATCTTCCTGACCTCCGCGCCGCCGATCTCGACCGGGCGGTTGAGCGCGACGAGCGAGGTCGCGGTCTTCCCGAGCGGCCCGAACCAGAGCAGGGCGATCGACTGCAGGAGGAAGGAGACGGCGAACGTCGCGATCAGCATCACGGCGGCCGACTGCGTGCGGAGCGGCCGGAACACGACCCGCTACATCGCGAGCGAGAGGGCGAGCACGACGGCGAAGCAGAGCGCGATACCCACCGCGACGGGCCAGTCCCGCTCCGAGGCGAAGGCGAGCGCGAAGGCGCCCGCCATGATGAGCTGGCCGTACGCGAAGTTGACGAGGCGCATGACGCCGAACACGAGCCCGATCCCGACCGCCATGAGCGCGAAGATCGACCCGAGCGCGATCGCGTCCACCTGCACCTGCAGGTCGAGCGCGTCGCGCACGAGGTCGGCGAGCCCACTGGCGACGAGGACGCTCACGAGAGGTAGGCGGCGACCATCCGGTCGGTGTCGCCCGCGTCGTCGGGGGTGAGCGTCAGGCGGAGCTCGCCGTTCGCGAGCACGTGCGTCCGGTCGGCGAGCGCGACCGTCCTCTGCGCGCGCTGCTCGACGAGCAGGATGCCGAGGCCGCGCTCGCGGATCGTCCGGAGCGTCTCGAACACCAGGTCGACGATCGTCGGCGCGAGCCCGAGCGACGGCTCGTCGAGGAGGAGAATCGACGGGCTCGCGACGAGCGCGCGCGCGATCGCGAGCTGCTGCTGCTGCCCGCCCGAGAGCGCGCCGGCATGGCGGTGCTCGAAGTCCCGGACGATCGGGAAGAGCTCGGCGACGGCTGCGATGTCCTCCTCGGCGCCCTCCCGGCTCGGGCGCCCGGCGAGGCCGAGGCGGAGGTTCTCCTCGACCGTCAGCTCGGCGAAGAGCCTGCGGCCCTCGGGCACGAGCGCGATGCCGCTCCGCGCGACCGCCTCCGGCGGGCGCCCGCGGAGCGAGCGGCCGTCGAGGACGACGTCTCCGCCGCGGAGCGGGACGACCCCCATGACCGCGTGCAGCGTGCTCGACTTCCCGGCACCGTTCGGGCCGATGAGCCCGACGATCTCTCCGGCCGCGACCGTCAGGGAGAGGCCGCGCACGGCGGGCACGCCGCCGTAGGCGACCTCGATCTCGCGCAGCTCGAGCGAGCTCACGACGCGTCCTCGTGCACGGCGGTCTCGCCCAGGTACGCGGCCGCGACGTCGAGGTTGTCGCGAATCTCTCCCGGCGTCCCCTCGGCCAATGTCGTCCCCTGGTCGAGGACCTGGATCCGGTCGCAGACCTCCATGATCAGCGCCATGTTGTGGTCGATGAGGAGCACGCCCGCGTCGTGCTCGTCCCGCACGGAGCGCACGACCTCGGCGAAGGCTGGCACCTCCGCTTCCGGGAGCCCGGCCGCCGGCTCGTCCATGAGCACGAACCGCGGCTCGGTCGCGAGCGCGCGCGCCACGCCGAGCCTGCGCTCGTCGCCGTGCGGCAGCGACCCCGCCGGAGCGCTCGCGTACCGCGCGAGCTGGAGCGACTCCAGGAGCCGGTCGGCCCGGCGCCGCGCCTCGCGCGGGCTGGCCCCCACGCCGAGCGCCGCGACCTCGACGTTCTCCCGGACCGTGAGGCCACGGAACGAGCGGCTGTGCTGGAAGGTGCGCGCGAGGCCGGCGCGCCCGCGCCGGTGCGGCCTCCAGCGGGTGACGTCGCGCCCCTCGAGCTCGACCGTCCCCTCGTCGGGGAAGTCGAACCCGGTGAGCACGTTGACGAGCGTCGACTTCCCGGCCCCGTTCGGGCCGATGAGCCCGACGACCTCGTGCCGGTGCAGCTCGAGCGTCACGCCGCGGAGCGCCTGGACCCCCTGGAACGCACGCGAGACGCCGGCGGCCCGGAGCGATGCTCCGGACCGCCGGGCCTGCTCGGGCTGCGACTCGCTCAAGGCGACCTAGATCTTCGGGACGACCTTCGCCTTGATCGTGCCGATGACCTTCGGGGTGTTGTTCTGCACGCGGATGACGCGGTACGCGCGCCCGTACACCGTGTGCAGCTGCTTCGAGAAGCTCACGAGCCCGGACAGCGTCGGGACGTTCCTGAACTTCTCCATCTCCGCGGCCAGCGCGGCTCCGTTCGTATTGCCCCCGGTCCGCTTCAGCGCCACGAGGATGCCGTCGATCGCGGCCGGGCCGGTGATGAAGCCGCCGGTGCTCCCGCCCTTCGCGATGGCGGCGGCGTTCTGCTTCGCGAGCGCGTTCACCGCGGCGGACGGGTCGTCGCCGAAGGCCGAGGCGAAGGTGACGTAGTAGTAGTTCGTCACCTGCGGGTCTTTCGGGTACCAGTAGTTCCCGTCACCGGCCCACGAGTTCAGGAACGGAGTGTCGTTCCCGAGCGTCCTGAGGCCGTTGAGGATCGGCACCTGGGCGCCGAAGGCCGCCGCCGTGGACGTGACGATCACGTCCGCGTCCTTGGCGTTGAGGCGCGTGACCGTGTTCTGCCACGACGCCTGGTTGCCACCGAGCGACTGGTACGTCTCCTCGGCGGCGATCTTCCCGCCGAGCTGCTGCCAGCGCGCCTTGAACGCCTGCACCACGTTTCGGAAGTAGACGATCACGGTGTCGGTCGCGAGCGAGGCGGTCCTCCAGCCACGCTTCCACGCGAACTCGGCCATGGCCGAGCCCTCGTCCTGGGCGACGTTCCCGTACGAGAAGGCAAGCCGCCCCTTGGCGCCGAAGCGCTTCGGGCCCATCTGGTCGGTGCCGATGCACGCCGCGACCGTGAGCTTCCCGGCGTTGATCGCCGTCTGCACCACCGGCGCGGCGAAGTCGACGTCGCAGGTGGTCATGATGATGTCGGCGCCCTGCCCGAGGAGCTTCGTGGCACACGCCTTCGCGATCGCGGGCTTGTTGTTCTGGGTGTTGCACGTGATCAGCCTCAGCTTCGCCGGGCTCGACTTCTGCTTGTTCACCTGCGCTACCCGGGTCTTCGCCGTCGCGAGCGCCGGGCCGTCGAACGGCGCCATCGCGCCGACGCCGTCGTACGCCCAGCCGATCGTCACCGTCTTCTTCTGCTGCGGGGCCGCTGTCCCGCTCGCCGCGACGGCGACCGCTACGACGGCCATGGCGGTCAGTACGAGCACCGCCTTCCCTACCTTCGTCATCTCTGCCCTCCTGTCGGTTCCACGTGAGCCTGCCACGATGCTTCCTTCCCCTTCACGAGCCCGTAGAGCAGCGCGTGGAGCGGCACCGGCACGCCGTGCCGCTTCGCCTCGCGCACGAGAGACCCGGTGATGAGCTCGATCTCGGTCTCCCGGTGCGCCTCCACGTCCTCGAGCATCGAGGGGTAGTGCGCCGAGCCGCGCCGGGTCGCGAGGACGTTCATCTCCCAGGGATCGTCGTACAGCTCGATCCCCGCCGCCTCCGCGACGGCCTTCCCCTCGTCCACGAGGCCGTGCACGAGGCGCCCGAGGTCGCCCGGAGCGTCCTCCCGGGCGAAGTGGTGGTCGTGCGGAAGCCCCGTGAGCGCCGCGGTCGGGTTGACCGCGGCGTTGAAGATCAGCTTCGACCACTGGGCGGGCCGGAGGTCGGGGAGCGCGACCACCTTCAGCCCGGAGGCCACGATGGTGTCGGCGACGTCCTGCACGACCTCGAGCGGCGTGCCCTCGTACGGGCCGAGCCACGTCTCCGTGTCCAGGATGTACTCGACGTGGGTGTCCGAGTGGCGCGTGCCGCTCATGAACGTCACGCCCGACACGATGCTCCAGTCCCCGTGCCGGCGGACGACCTCCTCCGCGCCGATCCCGTTCAGCACGGTCACGACGACGGCGTCGGGGAAGCGCCCCTGGAGCGACCGGGCGGCCGCCTCGAGCCCCGACGCCTTCGTCGCCACGATCACGACGTCGGGCTCGGGGAGGTCAGCGGGGTCGACCGCCGCCGTGACGCGCGTGTGGAGCTCGGTCTTCCCGCTGACGCGGAGGCCCTCGCGGTTCAGCGCATTCGCGTGCTCAGGCCGGCGCGTGAGGACGGAGACGTCGCAGACCCGAGCGAGATGGCCCGCGAACAGGCTCCCGATCACTCCACCGCCGACGATGCAGACCCGTTCCACGACGCCCGGCGAGTATCTCCCATCGGTGACATGTCAGTCAACCTCGGCCCGCCGCCCTCGTGCGCCACTTCAGCGGCGCGCCGGCCCTTCCCCCTTCCAATGCGCCGCTTCAGCGGCGCACCTGCCGTTCCTCTCCGCCGTGCGCTGCTCCGATCAGGGAGACGGGCGGCGCTTGGCGCGGGCGGCGAGGCGGCGGAGCTCGGCGTCGGTGACGAGGCCGCGCTTCTTCGCCCCTGCGCGCTTCACCGACTCGAGGAGCGCGGGGTACGCGTCCTCCGAGACGTCGAGCCCGAGCTCCTCGACCTTGATGCGGATCGAGTCGACGCCGCTCTTCTTGCCGAGGACGATCCCGCGCGTCGCGCCGACGAGCTCCGACGCGTACGGCTCGATCGCCGGCGGGTCGTGGAACTGGGAGGCGACGGCCCCCGACTCGCGGGTGAAGAGGTTGTCGCCGGTGACCGGCTTCCAGGGGGCGAGCGGCGTGCCCGACAGCTCTTGGACGAGGGAGGCGAGCTCCCGCGCCTTCTCGAGCCGCAGCCTCGTCGGGATTCCGTACAGCGCCTCGAGGGCGAGCGCGACCTCCACGAGGTCCGCGTTCCCCGCCCTCTCCCCCATCCCGTTCACGGTGCCCTGCACCCACGTCGCGCCTGCCTGCACGGCGGCGATCGCGGCGGCGGTGGCGAGCCCGAAGTCGTCGTGCCCGTGCCAGTGGACGGGCACCTCGTGGCCGAGGCGCTCGACGACCTCCCCGACGAGGAAGGCGGCTGCCTCGGGGGTCGCGACGCCGAGCGTGTCGACGACGACCACCTCCGCGGCGCCGGCCTCGACTGCCTCCTCGTACACGCGCCGGACGAACTCGAGGTCGGCGCGCGTCGAGTCGACGCCGAAGAAGGCGACGCGGATGCCCTGCCCGGTCGCGAAGGACACGGCGGACCGGATGCGCTCGAGCATCGTCTCGCGCGGGACGCCGAGGGCGGCGAGCTTCCCGTCGGAGATCGGGCTCTCGATCACGGACGCGGTGAGGCCGAGCTCGACGAGCGCCTCGACGTCCGCCTGAACCGCGCGGGAGAAGCCCCAGACCTCCGCCTCGAGCCCCGCCTCGAGGATGAGCGAGATCGCGCGCGCGTCGTCCTCGGACACGCGCGGGAACCCGGCTTCGATGCGGTCGACCCCGGCCTGTGAGAGCACCCTTGCAATCTCAACTTTTTGCTCTGGATCGAGCACGACGCCGACGGTCTGCTCGCCGTCCCGGAGCGTCGTGTCGTAGAGGCCGACGGTGACGCGGGGCTGGGGCTCGAGAGCCTTCGCGTTCAGGTCGCCGGTCCACACCTTCGAGCGGTCGATCGTCACGCGAGGACTATCGCACGCCGGCGCGAGATACTCCGATCGTGATCTTCGAGCCGGATCTGGAGACGATGTCGCGCGACCGGCTCGCGGCGCTCCAGCTCGAGCGGCTCCGGGCGCTCGTGGCGAGGGTGAAGCAGCGGGTGCCGCTCTACCGCGAGCGCCTCGCCGACGTCGAGCCCGACGAGCTCCACACGCTCGCCGACCTCCGCAGGCTCCCGTTCACGCTGAAGAGCGACCTCCGGGACACGTACCCGCTGGGGATGCTCGCCGTGCCGAGGGAGGAGGTCGCGCGGCTGCACGCGTCCTCCGGGACGACGGGGAAGCCGACGGTCGTCGCCTATACCAGGGCCGACATCGACCTCCTCGGGCGGGTCAACGCGCGCTCGCTCGCGATGGCCGGAGCGGAGCCCGGGATGACGCTCCACAACGCCTACGGCTACGGGCTCTTCACGGGTGGCCTCGGGCTCCACGCCGGCGGCGAGGCGCTCGGCCTGACCGTCGTGCCGGTGTCCGGCGGGATGACCGAGCGGCAGCTCATGCTCATCGAGGACCTCCGCCCGGAGGTGATCTCATGCACCCCGAGCTACGCGCTCATGCTCGCGCAGGGCTTTCGCGAGCGCGGCGCGACGCCCGGGGACATCAGCCTCCGCTTCGCCGTGCTCGGCGCGGAGCCGTGGACGGAGCGGATGCGCACCGCGATCGACGAGGAGCTTGGCGTCCGCTCGACGAACATCTACGGCCTGTCCGAGATCATCGGACCGGGCGTGTCGTGCGAGTGCGTCGAGGAGCGCTCCGGCTCGCACGTGAACGAGGATCACTTCCTCCCCGAGGTCGTCGACCCGGACACGGGCGAGCCCCTGCCCGAGGGGAAGGAGGGCGTCCTCGTCCTCACGACCCTGACGAAGCAGGCGCTGCCGCTCGTCCGCTTCTGGACCGGGGACATCTGCAGCCTCGACTCCGCGCCCTGCGGCTGCGGAAGGACGCTCGTCCGCATGGGAGCGATCCTGGGACGGACGGACGACATGCTCATCGTCCGCGGCGTGAACGTCTATCCGAGCCAGGTCGGCGCCGTCCTCGGCCGGATCCCCGAGCTCTCCCCGCACTTCGGCCTCGTCGTCCGCCGGCTCGGGACGCTCGACGAGGTGGAGGTGCTCGTCGAGGTCAACGAGGACGTCGTCGCGTCGCTCACGGACGAGCGGCGGGCCGCGCTCGCCCGGCGCGCCTCCGCGCTCCTCAAGGACACGATCGGCAGCTCGATGAACGTGACGCTCGTCCCGCCCGGCGAGGCGCCCCGCTCGGAGGGCGGCAAGATCCAGCGCGTCCGCGATCTTCGGACGTAGCCGCGGCGTCTACGAGACGCGCACGACCCCGTCGGGGAAGCGCGAGAGCTTCTCCGCGCCCGCGTCCGTGACGAGGAAGTTGTCCTCGACGCGGAGCCCGCCCCCGCCCTGCATATAGCATCCTGGCTCGATTGCAAGAACCATCCCGGCACGGATCTCGCCGCCACCGGCCTGGTGTGCGTACGGCGGCTCGTGCGCGCGCGCGCCGACGCCGTGGCACACCGGGTGAGAGGGCTGCCCCGGGAAGCCGAGTGCCTCGATCCCGGCGCGTATGCGGCGGTCGAGCTCGGCGAGGCTCGCGCCGGGCGTTGCGTATCCGATCGCGTCGTCGTAGACGCCCATGAGGCCCTCCTCGAGCTCCCGGTACGCGGGCGTGAGCTCCCCCACGACGAGGTTCTTCGTGTGGTCACACCAGTAGCCGTCGGCGCAGACCCAGATCTCGAACAGCGTCGGCTCGCCCTCGACAACGGGGCGGGACGTCGTCGCCGTGAACGTCTTGATGCCCGGCCCCGACCAGACGAGCGAGAAGCCCAGCGCGAGGTCGACCCTGCCCTCCCAGCCCGTCCCCTCGCCGTGCACGAAGCCGAGCCACTCGGCGGCGATCTGCGCCTCGCTCATCCCCGGCTCGATCACGAGCTGGCAGTGCTCCATCGCGCCGGCCGCGATGTCGTTTGCGAGGCGCATCCGCTCGATCTCCTGATCCGTCTTGATGGTTCGAGCCGCGGCGAGCAGCGGCGTCGCGTCCTCGACGGCGCCGAAGCCGTCGAACCAGTCGCGCGTGTACGTCGTCGGCTCGCCGACCATGCGGTCCGAGGCCTGGGTCCCGAGGGACAGCTCGAGGCCCACGCGCTCGTACGGCGCCGCGGCGTCACGCGCGAGGTCGAGCACGCGCGCCGTGGGCGGCCGCGGGTCGTCCGGGGCGTAGCCGGAGAAGAGGCGGACGTCGGTCGTCCAGGCCATGCGCTCCGCGTCCTCTGCAGACGCCTCGAGGCAGAGCAGCGTCGGCTCGCCCTCTCGTGGGAACACGCAGGCGTCGTAGCCCTTCATGCCCCAGAAGTTCGTCAGGTAGAGCACGTTGTCGGGCGCGCGCACGACGATCGCGTCGAGCTCGCGCTCCGCCATGAGCGCGCGGACGCGCTCGAGCTTCGCGTCGTCGCGCGGCCAGGTCACGCCGCCTCCTCCCAGGTGACGCGCCCGTCCCGCGTGACGACGCGCCCGATCCCGCTCCCCGGGTAGTGCCCGCACGCGACGAGGACGTCTCGATCGACGAGCTTCGGGATCAGCGCGAGCCGGGTCGCGGCGGACCTCGACTGATCCTCGTCGGAGACGTAGTGCCAGCCCGGCTCGTGGAGCAGCGCGGGATGGACGGCCGTGTCGGCGAGCAGGAGCGCCTCGGCGCCGTCCGAGCGCAGGCGCACGGCCATGTGGCCCGGGTAGTGGCCGACGGACTCGACCGCCTCGACCCCCGGCGCGAGCTCGACGGCGCCGGACACCCTCTCGAAGCGGTCGGCGAGCGGCTCGACACAGCGCCGGACGTGCGGCGGCTGTCCCGCCCTCTGCAGCGCGAAGGCGACGGCGTCTCGGTGGACGACGTACCGGGCCCGCGGGAAGAACGGGACGCCTTCCAGGTCGGTGTTCCACCCCAGGTGGTCGATGTGGAGATGAGTGAGGAACACGAGATCGACGTCGTCGCGGCGCACGCCGAGCCCCTCGAGCGCCGCGGGGAGCCTTCCCTCGTCCTCCGCGGTCCAACCCCAGAGCCCGGGCGGGCCGACGCCGGTGTCGACGAGGATCGTCGCGAGCTCCGAGCGGACGAGGAAGCACCCGCACGGCAGCCGCCAGTCGTCGCCGGCGAAGAGGTCGGGGTAGAGCGCTCGGTACGGCGCCCACGCCTCCGCAGGGACGTCCGGGTAGCACTCGGAGTAGGGAGCGAGCAGGCCCACTGCGTCGGGCACGTGGTGCAGCTCGAGCGAGCCGACTACCACCGCGTCCGGGGGAGCGGCGGCTCCATCAGAAGGGCAGGAACTGGAGCGGAGAGCGCGCGACGTCGGAGAGGTTCACCTCGATCTGCATCTCTGCGCTCTCGGGAAGCTCGGAGCGCAGCCGCTCGGCCAACGCCTCGGCGCGCTCCTCGGTGAGCACGCCGACGGTGACGTAGCGCCAGCGCCGCCGGACGGCGTAGCCCTCGGCCGCGAGCCCCTCCGCGAGGTCGACAGCCATCGCCCGGTCCGGAAGGTGAACGACGACGCGCCAGTCGTAGTCGCCCTCGGCCTCGGCCTCCCGCGCTTCCGCGGCCTCCCGTGCAGCGAGCTCGGCCTCTCTCTCGGCGGGCGTCTCGGGGAGCGGGAGCGACGCGTCCTTCCACGCCTCCTCGACGGGATGCCAGCGCGTGACCCGGACGTCGGCCGTCAGCTCGTCGGAGGCGACGAGGCCTCGCACGACCTGCGCCGCTGCACGTGCCTCCTCGACCGTCGACGCGTACAGGAAGATCCGCGCGCCGTCGCGCGTGACGAGGACGCTGGAGCCGAGCCGGTCACGCATGGCTTCGTCGAAGTCGAGGGCCCGGAGGCGTTCGCCGACCGAGTACCCGTGCTCCTCGTCGTCCAGCTCGACCTCGACGCGGTATTCCTCGTCCACGGCTCGACGCTACCACCGCACGCGCGGAGGAGCGGGCTCTCCGTGCGCCTCCTGCCATGAGATCACCGGGTTCCGGAGGACGCCGATCCGCTCGATCTCCGCCTCCATCACGTCGCCCGGCCGCAGGTACAGGGACGCGGCGTCCGGTGAGAACCCTGCGACGCCCGACACGGTGCCCGTCGAGAGCACGTCGCCCGCCGAGTAGCCGAGCGGCGAGTAGTGGCTGAGGATCTCCGGGATCGTCACGCTCATGCGGCCGGAGTGCGAGACCTGCCGGGGCTCGCCGTTCACCCGGAGCTCCAGCGCGAGGTCGTGGGGATCGGGGACCTCGTCCGGCGTGACGATCCACGGGCCGAGCGGGCAGAACGTGTCGATCGCCTTGCAGAAGGAGAACACGCCGGAGCGCATCTCGCGCCGCTGGATGTCCCGAGCGGTGATGTCGTTGAAGATCACGTACCCGGCGACGTAGTCCATCGCCTCCTCGGGGCCGAACCACTTGCCGTCCTTGCCGATGACCACCGCGAGCTCGAGCTCGTAGTCGAGCTCCTCGGTCAGGTGCTCGGGGTAGACGA
>CAZODN010000073.1:0-14272 GCA_964578545.1 uncultured Gaiellales bacterium | reverse complement strand
CGAGCGGCACGCGCGCCATCGCCGCCGCCTCGATCGTGAGCGCGACGAGGTCCTCCGGCTCGAGGTTGTGGACGTGCGACTTCCCGCACGCCCGTGCGAGCGTCTGGGCCTCGAGCGTGAGCACGCGGAGGTAGTTCGCGACCTTCCGGCCGCCGACGACCGGGTCGAACCGCGCCGCCAGCTCGTCGTCCTGGGTCGAGATGCCGGCGGGGTCGCGCCCGGCCTGCCAGTCGTCGTAGAAGCCGGCCGACGACCCGATCTTGCGGTACGCCTCCTCGTACTCCGGGCTGTTGTCGCCCATCGCGATCAGCGCCGCCGTGCCGATGGAGACGGCGTCCGCGCCGAGCGCGAGCGCCTTCGCCACGTCCGCCCCGCTCCGGATCCCGCCGGAGACGATCAGCTGCACCTTGCGGTGCATGCCGAGCTCCTGCAGCGCGTCGACGGCGATCCGCGTCGCCGGGAGCGTCGGGATGCCGACGTGCTCGATGAAGACGTCCTGCGTCGCCGCCGTCCCGCCCTGCATCCCGTCCACGACGATCACGTCCGCCCCTGCCTTCACCGCGAGCTGCACGTCGTAGTACGTCCGCGTCGCCCCGACCTTGACGAAGATCGGCTTCTCCCAGTCGGTGATCTCGCGGAGCTCGGTGATCTTGATCTCGAGGTCGTCCGGGCCCGTCCAGTCGGGATGACGGGACGCGCTGCGCTGGTCGATGCCCTTCGGGAGGTCGCGCATCGCCGCGACGCGGTCGGAGATCTTGTGCCCGAGGAGCATGCCGCCGCCGCCGGGCTTCGCGCCCTGGCCGACCACGACCTCGATCGCATCCGCGCGCCGGAGGTCGTCCGGGTTCATGCCGTAGCGAGACGGGAGCAGCTGGTAGACGAGCGTCTTGGAGTGCTCCCGCTCCTCGTCCGTCATGCCGCCGTCGCCCGTCGTCGTCGACGTGCCCATCTCCGTCGCGCCCCGGCCCAGGGCCTCCTTCGCGGGCGCCGAGAGCGCGCCGAAGCTCATGCCGGCGATCGTGATCGGGATCGCGAGCTCGAGCGGCGTGCGGGCGAAGCGCGTGCCGAGGACGACGTCCGTCGCGCAGCGCTCGCGATAGCCCTCGAGCGGGTAGCGCGAGATGCTCGCGCCGAGGAAGAGGAGGTCGTCGAAGTGCGGCACGCGTCGCTTCGCGCCGAACCCGCGGATGTCGTAGATCCCCTCGCGGGCGGCGCGCTGGATCTCGGCGATGACCGGGCGCGGGAAGAGGTACGACTCGCGGAGGTTCCAGGGCGGCGGCGGGACCGATCCGGGGTCGGACCCCGGGAGTGTCTCTTCGGGGCGCGCGTCGATCGCCATCAGTACGCGCCGGCGTTGTCGATCTGGAAGTTGTAGAGCCGGCGCGCGGAGCCGTAGCGGCGGAAGTCGGCGGGGTCGGCGTCCATGCGCGCAGCCTCGAGCAGCGCGGCGACCTGCGCCACGTGCTCGTCGCGCAGCTCCTTCTCGATGCAGTCGGCGCCGAGCCCTGCGACCGAGCCGCGAACGTACAGCCGCGCCTCGTAGATCGAGTCGCCGAGGGCATCGCCCGCGTCGCCGCAGACGACGAGGCAGCCGCGCTGGGCCATGAACGCGCTCATGTGCCCGACGGAGCCGCCGACGACGATGTCGATCCCCTTCATCGAGATCCCGCAGCGCGACGAGGCGTTGCCGCGGACGACGAGGAGCCCGCCCCGGCCGGTCGCGCCTGCCGACTGGCTCACGTTGCCGTCCACCTCGACCCGCCCCGACATGAGGTTCTCGGCGATGCCCGTCGACGCATTGCCGTGGACGCGCACCGTGGCGCGCTTGTTCATGCCTGCGCAGTAGTAGCCGACGTGGCCGTCGATCTCGACCTCGACGTCGGCGTCGAGGCCGCAGGCGAGCGCGTGGGCGCCGCTCGGGTTGAGGATGCGGAACCTGCGCGGGCCCGGAGCGCCGCGGCCGACGTCGTGGAGCCGCTGGTTGAGCTCGCGGACGGACGTCGTCCCGAGGTCGACGACCTCGAGCTCGGCGGTCTCCACGGTGGCGCTGCTCACGCGACGACGGCCCTCTCCCACGCGTAGATCACGCCCGGCTCGGGCTCCCACGCCTCCGCCTCCGCCGCCCCGGGGAGGACGGCGATCGCGCGCCACTCGGACGACATCGCGACCCAGTCGTCCGTCTCCGCGAGCACGGCCGGCTTGCACGCGATCGGGTCGCGGAGCACGGCGAACCCGTCGGCCGTGCCGACGGCGAACGTGTAGAAGCCGTCGAGGTCGGTGAGGCAGCCCTCGAGGGCCTGCTCGAGCGTGGCGCCTTCTCGGAGCCGCCAGGCGAGGTACCCGGCCGCGACCTCGGTGTCGTTCTCGGTCTGGAACTCGATGCCCTCGCGTCGGAGGGCCTCGCGGAGCCGGTTGTGGTTCGACAGCGAGCCGTTGTGCACGAGGCAGAGGTCGAGACCGGTCGAGAACGGGTGGGATCCCTCGGTCGTGACCCGGCTCTCGGTGGCCATCCGGGTGTGCCCGAGAGCGTGGGTGCCCTGGACGTCCTCGAGCGAGAACGCGGCGACGAACTCCTCGGGGAGGCCGGTCTCCTTGTAGATCTCGATGACCTCGCCCGCGCTCATCACGCGGAGGTCCGGCCGCTGCTCCCGGATCCAGGCCTCCGCGGTCGCCGCGTCGGCGTCGGTGACGAAGACCGCGTGGCTCGCCCGCACGGCGGGCTCCGCGCAGGCGCCGAACGCGTCGCAGAGCCCGTCGCGGACCGCGCCCCAGTGCTCGTGCGGGTCGTGCGAGTAGAGCGTGAGCTTGGCCCACCCGGACGGCACGGGGTCGCGGTAGACGGCGACGCCCGCGGAGTCGGGGCCGCGAGAGGACATCTGCACGAGCATCGCGGCGAGGTGCTCGCCGAGGCGCTCCTCGACGCCGGGCGACTTCGCGAACAGGCCGACGATCCCGCACATATGTCTAGAAGGTACACACGACGATCGCCGGAAACAGCGGCATACCCTCCGAACTGCCCTGCTCGCGTATGGAGGTTTTCTCCATACCTCAGAACCGGGTCAGGTACTCGCGGATCTCCCACGGCGTGACCTGCTCGTGGTACCGGAACCACTCGCTCCGCTTCACGCGCGCGTAGTAGTCGACGTAGTCCTCCCCGTCGCGGCCCTTCCCGAGCGCCGCCCGCAGGACGTCGTCGCGCTCGAGCTCGCCGATCGCGTCGAGGAGGTTCGCCGGGAGCGACTCGAGCCCGCGCGCGCGGAGCTCCTCGTAGGAGAACGAGTACAGGTTGTCCGCGTTCGGCTCGCCCGCCTCGAGGCCGTTCTCGATCCCGTCGAGCCCGGCCGCGAGCACCGCCGCCGCCGCGAGGTACGGGTTGCAGGAGCCGTCGATCGTGCGGTCCTCGATCCGGCCCGGGCCGGGGATGCGAAGCATCTGCGTGCGGTTGTTGTAGCCGTACGAGATCCAGACCGGCGACCACGTGGCGCCGCTCGCCGTCGTCCCCGGCTTCAGCCGCTTGTACGAGTTGACGGTCGGCGCGGTCACGCCGCTGTACGCGCGGGCGTGCTTCTTGAGGCCGCCGATGAAGTGGTACGCAGCCTCCGAGAGCCCGAGGCCGCGCGGGTCGGCCTCGTCGAGGAAGAGGTTCGTGTCACCGTCCCAGAGGGACATGTGGAAGTGGCAGCCGTTGCCGGTCAGGTGCGTGAACGGCTTCGGCATGAAGGTCGCGATCATCCCGTTCTGCTCGGCGAGGGTGTGCACCATGTAGCGGAAGAAGATCGCGCGGTCGCAGGAGACGAGTGCGTCGTCGTACGTGAAGTTCTGCTCGAACTGGCCGTTCGCGTCCTCGTGGTCGTTCGCGTAGTTGCCCCAGCCGAGCTCGTTGCAGTACCGCGAGACCGTCGTCAGGAAGTCGTAGCGGCGGGTGAGCCCGGCCATGTCGTAGCAGGGCTTCTCGAGCGTGTCGTACGGGTCGGCGATCTCGATCGAGCCGTCGTCGCGCTGCGTCACGAGGAAGTACTCGAGCTCGAGCCCCATCCGGAACTCGAACCCCTTCTCTTTCGCGTCCGCGAGCACGCGCCGGAGGATGGTCCGGGGGCAGTACGCCCACTCCTCCCCCTCTACGGTCACGTCGCAGGCGAAGCGCGCGAGGTTCGGCTGCCACGGAACGGGCGTGTAGCTCGCGAGATCGGGGATCGCGGCGATGTCGGGATCGCTCGGGAACTGCCCGATCTCGCCGGCCGCGAAGCCGGCGAAGCCGGCGCCGTCGGCGAGCAGCCCGTCGAAGGCCTCGCGCGAGCCGACCGGGACGAGCTTCGCGCTCGGCCGCGCGTACATGTCCACGAACTGCGCGAACACGAACTCCACGCCCCGCGCCTGCATGTCCTTCCAGATCGACTCGGCTGTCGCCCGCTCGGCCATGTGCACGCCTCCCTCGGTGGTTGGGGACCCACTGCCTACCATCCCGGCGGCGCGGAGTGAACGTGCGGGTTCGACACCTTCTCGGCCGGGATGTGTGCGATTCCGCGGTCCCGCCCGAGAGGCGCGCGCGCCGCCTCAGTGCGTCTTCGCGCCCGGCTCGAGAGCGCCGAGAGCCTGCTGGAGCTTCACCATCTTCACGGCGATCTCGAGGAGGAGCCAGTCGTCCCGGCGCAGGTCGAGCCCGGAGAGCTCACCGATCCGCCGCAGGCGCTGCCGCAGGGTGTTGGGGTGCACGTACAGCGCCTCGGAGGTGGCGCCGATCGAGCCGTGCCGGCGGAGGAACTCCTCGAGCGTCGCGACCAGCTGCGAGCCGCGTTGCGCGTCGTACTCGGCGAGCTTCGCCACCGCGTCGACCGTCGCGTCGCGCACCCCCCCGTCCACGGCAACCCGCAGGAGGTACTTGTAGGCGCCGAGCTCCTCGTAGGCGACGACGCCCGGCTGACCGCCCAGCACGAGGGTTCCCAGGAGCGCCTGCCGGGCCTCGGTGAAGCCGTCCGCGAACGAGCTCGGGCCCTGGCACACGCTCGAGACGCCGACCGCCACCGGCTCCCCCACGTCCGCGTACGCGCGGCGGATGCGCTCGAGAGCCACGTCGCTCGGGGACGTGGACAGCCGCAGGAGTGCACGCAGCGAGTCCTCGCGCTGGTCGAAGAGCGAGCCCGGAGCGGCGAGCCGAAGCGCCCGGACGAGGGCGTCGCTCGGCGGCTCCGCGACGAGGACGAAGTGCGGCCGGTCGAGGTCGCAGCCGAGGCGGGCCGCCCGCCCCTCGAGGTCGCCGCGCGCTCCCCCACCGGCGAGCTCCTCGAAGAAGTCCTTGATGAGGTTCTTCTCGGTGAGCTGCTCGATGACCTGCACCTTCTTGATCCCGACGGCGACCTGGCTCGCGATCGCACGGCCGAGCTCCACTCTCGTCGAGCCCTCGCCGACGAGGAGCCCGATGAGCTCGCCGCCGGCGACGAGCGGGATCGCGAGACGGGTGCTGCGTCCGCCGCGGGCGAGCTCCGGCCCGAGCTCCGCCAGCCCCAGCGTCTCCCGCACGCCTCCGGGCTCCGGGTCGCTCGCGACGCGATCGAGCTCCTCGCGCGCCGGATCGAGGAGGTAGACGTGGCAGGCGCGCGCGCCGAGCAGCGGGCGCGCGTCGGCGACGACCGTCTCGACGAGCT
This sequence comes from uncultured Gaiellales bacterium, assembly GCA_964578545.1. GTDB lineage: Bacteria > Actinomycetota > Thermoleophilia > Gaiellales > Gaiellaceae > GMQP-bins7. The sequence goes on along the minus strand of CAZODN010000073.1, from coordinate 8,630 downwards.
CCTCGAGCGCCTCCGCGCCCGCGATGTCCTCCGCGAGCCGGGTGAGCTGCTCGAGCTCGCGGACCCGGAGCCGTGCCTCCTCGTACATGCGCGCGTTCTCGATCGCGCTCGCGACGAGCGATGCGGACGCGACGAGGAAGTCGACCTCGTCGTCCGTGAACTCGCGCGGCGCTTCCGTGTGCGCGGTGATCGCGCCGATCGGCTCCCCCGAGCGCCCCACGATCGGCATCGCGAGGAGCGACTGGTAGCGCTCCTCCTCGAGCTCGGGGACGTACTTCACCCGCGGGTCGGCGAGCGCGTTGTCGCGGATGAACGCGGGCTCACCGTGCTCGATCGCCCACCACGCGAGGCTCTCCCCGCGCTCGAAGACGACCTTTCCGGCCTGTCGCTCGTACGGAGGCGAGGCCGCGCGCATGACGAGCTTGTCGTCCTCGAGCAGGTAGACGAAGCAGCCGTGGACGCCGCTCGCGTCGGACATGAGCCGGACGACGTTGCGGAGCACCTCCTTGAGCTCGAGGGACGAGGCGACCGTCGAGACGATCTCGTGCAGGAACTTCGGGCTCGTTTGCAGGGACATCGCGGCGATCGTACGTCGCCTCGGCTCCTGCCGTCCAGCCCTCCGCCGGAGCCGGCCACGTGACATGTGTCACGAGGAGCGAGTCAGTGCAGCGCGACGGCGCCCGCGTGACGCTCGTAGGCGCCCGTCTCGAGGATGTCCTCGATCTGGGCCACGACGAACCGGACCTCGTCGTCCGTCGTGAAGAAGTGCGGCCCGATCCGGATCCCCGCGCCCGGGCGGAAGTCGCACAGGATCTCGCGCGCCTCGAGCTCGGCGTAGACCGCGGCGGCCTCCGGCACCGCGAGGATCACGGCTCCACCGCGCCGCTCCGGCCGCCGCGGGCTCCGTACGTCGAAGCCGGCGGCGTCCGCAAGCTCGATGAGGAGCGCCGTCTGGCGCAGCGAGCTCTCGCGGATGCGGTCGAGGCCGATCTCCTCGATCAGGTCGTAGCCGGCGGTCGCCGCGTAGTGCGCGGCCGGGTTCGGCGTCCCCGTGAGGAACCGCGCCGCGCCAGACGCGTACTCCATCTCCTCCTCGAACGCGAACGGCCGCGCGTGCGCCTGCCACCCGGTGACGGTCGGCCGGAGGCGCTCCGCGAGATCGGGCCGCACGTAGAGCCATGCGTTCCCCGGCCCGCCGCAGAGCCACTTCACCGAGCCCCCGACCGCGAAGTCGACCTCCAGGGCGGTGACGTCGAGCGGGACGACCCCGGCGGACTGGTAGCAGTCCAGGATCACGTGCGCGCCGACCTCGTGGGCGCGACGCACGATCGGCTCCACGTCCTGGATCTCGGCGTCCTTGTAGAGGACGTGGCTGATCGGGACGAGGAGCACCCGCTCGTCGATCGCCTCCACGATCTCCTCGTCCGACTCGCACACGACGACCTCGAGGTCCGGCTGCGCCTGGTACAGGTAACGGACGGACGGGAAGTTGCCCCGCTCGTAGACGACGCGGTTCCGGGCGGGATCCACCGGACGGAAGCACGAGAGCGCCACCGCCTCGGCGATGGACACGTTCTGGTGCATGACGGTCGAGCCGGGCGGGGCGCCGATGATCCGCCCGACCTGGTCTCCGACCCGTAACGGGACGTCCCACCAGCCCTCCGCCCACGAGCGGATCCCCCGCTCCGCCCACATCCGCCCGTACTCCGCGAGCCGGTCGGCGGCCTTCCGCGGCATCGGCCCGAGCGAGTGGCTGACGAGGTACGTCGTATGCTCGAGGATCGGGAACTCGGAGCGGTAGTCGAGGAGGTCGCGCATGAGCGGGAGTCTGCCGGAGATGGGCGGCTGGGACTCGGTCTTCGACGAGACGTACCTGCAGACGTACCTGCACCTCGCGGGCGAGGAGCAGAGCGGCGCGGAGGCACTCGGCGCCGCGGCGCTCGCGGGCGTCGAGCCGGGCGCGGAGGTTCTCGACTGCCCGTGCGGATTCGGACGGCACGCGCTTCCGCTGGCCGAGGCCGGATACCTCGTGACCGGGCTCGACCGCTCCGCGAGCCAGCTCGCCGAGGCCGAGCGCCGACGGGGCGAGCACGAGTGGCCTCGCTTCCTCCGCGGCGACTATCGCGAGCTCCCCTTCGAGGATGCGAGCTTCGACGCCGTGCTCACGCTCTTCTCGTCTCTCGGCTACCTCGAGCGCGACGCGGATGTCGGCGTCCTTCGCGAGCCGCGGCGCGTGCTGCGGCCCGGCAGCGCGCTCGTCGTCGAGACGGCACACCGCGACGGGTTCGCGCGGTTCTCGCAACCGTTCACACGCCGGACGTGGGAACGGCTTCCGGACGGCTCGCTCTACCTGGAGGAGCGCACGCCCGACTGGGTCGCCGGCACGATCGACACGTACCGCCTCGTCGTCACGCCTGAGAACGCGCGAATCGAGCGTCCGTACCTGCTGCACGTGTACTCGATCACGGAGTGGGTCGAGATGCTCGGCGAGGCCGGGTTCGCGGAGATCGAGGCCTTCGGTGGCTGGGACGGCGCGCCCGCCACGCCGGACGCCTGGCGCCTGATCCTGCGCGCCCGGTGACGACGATCGAGTAGCGTGCGCGCTCGTGCGCGTCCGCTTCGACCGCTTCTACACCTACGCGGAGCTGACCGAGACGCTCGAGGCGTGGGCGTCGGAGACCCCGTCGCTCTTCTCCTTCGAGTCGATCGGCACCTCCTACGAGGGGCGGGACATCTGGCTCGCCACGGTCACGAACACGGAGACCGGCCCTGCCGACGAGAAGCCCGCAGTCGTCGTCCACGCCCAGATCCACGCGATGGAGTTCACGGGGACGACCGCCGCGCTCAACCTGCTCGACCACCTCCTCCACTCCGACGACCCGCGCGTCCGCCACGCCGTCGACACGCGCACGTTCTACGTCGTCCCGCGCGTGAACCCGGACGGCGCCGAGGCAGGGCTCGCCGACGGCCGCTTCCGCCGCTCGAGCGTGCGTCCGTACCCGCGCGAGGAGCCCCGTGACGGCCTGCACCGCGAGGACGTGGACGGAGACGGGCGCGTCCTCTACATGCGCCTGCGCGACCCCAACGGCTCGTGGAAGCCGCACCCCGAGGATCCGCGGCTCCTGATCCCGCGCGCCCCCGACGACCTCGAGGGCGACTTCTACCGGGTGCTGCCGGAGGGGACGATCCGGAACTGGGACGGCGTCACCATCCCCATCGCGCCTCCGCTCGAGGGGCTCGACCTCAACCGCAACTGGCCCGCCGAGTGGGCGCCCGAGGCCGAGCAGCAGGGCGCGGGGCCGTTCCCGACCTCCGAGCCCGAGGTGCGGGCGCTCGTCGAGGCGATCGTCGCGCGAAAGAACATCACCTCCTACGTCGGCTACCACACGTTCTCCGGCGTCCACTTGCGTCCCTGGTCCGGGCACCCGGACGACGACTTCCCGGTGCCCGACCTGCGCGCCTTCAAGCTCATGGGCGAGGAGGCGACGCGGCTCACCGGCTACCCGGCGATCTCGATCTTCCACGACTTCAAGTACCACCCGAAGCTCGTCATCAAGGGCGGCGACGTGGACTGGGTCTACGACCACCTCGGCGCCTTCGCGTGGGTGACCGAGTTCTGGAGCCCGCAGCGTGCGGCGGGGCTCGAGGGCTACCACTTCATCGACTGGCTCCGCGAGCACTCGCCCGAGGACGAGCTCGCCGTGCTGAAGGTCGCCGACGAGCTCGGCGAGGGGTACGTTGACTGGTACGCGTTCGAGCACCCGCAGCTGGGACCCGTCGAGCTCGCCGGCTGGGACCTCGTCCGGTTCTGGTTCAACCCTCCGCTCTCGCGCCTGGAGGAGGAGGTGAGACCGCACGCCGACTTCGCCGTCTTCCTCGCGCTCGCCTCGCCGCGCCTCGAGGTCCGCTCGTTCGAGTCGGAGCCGGTCGGGGAGGGCGCCTACCGGCTTCGCCTCGTGCTCGAGAACGCGGGCTGGCTCCCGACGAACGTGACCGAGAAGGCACTCGAGCGCAAGGCGGTGGAGCCGATCGAAGCCGAGCTCGAGCTCCCGGACGGCGCGCGCGTCGTGACCGGGAAGGTCAAGGAGGAGGCCGGGCAGCTCGGGGGCCGCGTCGAGGACCGCTCCGTGACGTGGTGGGGCACCGACCTCTCGACGAAGAACCGCACGAAGGTCGAGTGGGTGGTGGAGGCGAAGGCGGGAGACCGCGTCGGCGTCGTCGCGCGCCACGAGCGGGCCGGGACCGTTCGCGCAGAGCTCACCCTCTGAGCCGAGGGCAGACCCGGGTGCCACGGTGTCACTCCCGTCGGGGCGGGCGCCGGCAGGCTCAGAGCGGCTTGAGCAGGTGCACGTCCTCGGGCTCGAGCTCGAGGAGCTCCGGGAGCGGCTCCTCCATCGGCTCGAAGCCACGGAGACGGTAGAACCGGACGGTGTTGAGCGACGGCGTTGCCGAGACGACCATCGTCTCGTCCCCCGCCTCGCGCGCGATCTCCTCGAGCCCCTCGGCGAGCCGCCCGCCGATCCCACGAGCGCGATAGCCATTGCTCACGTGCAGGTAGGCGAGCTGCGCGACTCCCGGCCGGAGGTGCGGAAGCACGACCCCGATGCCGACGAGCCGTTCGCCGTCGTACGCCCCGAGCGCGACCGCGCCCGAGTCGAGCAGGTCCCCGACGGCGCGCTGTTGAGCCGCAACGGAGTGCTCGCCGCTCCCGTCCGGATCCCACGCGGGAGCGCTCCACTCGCCCGGGACGAGCTCGAGCCGGGAGCCGTGCTGCACGTAGAGCGCGTCGATGGGCTCGGTTCGGTCGATCTCCGCGACGCGGTGCACGTCGTCACGTCCGAGACGACGGTACTGCACCTCAGCGCTCGTGGACATACCCCGGCTCTGCGTTGCGCACGACCCGCCACGAGTCCCAGGTGATCTTCAGGATCACGAGCGTTATCGCGAGCCCCACGAGCGGGTCGGCGCGGTCGAAGCCGAGCCAGACTCCCACGGCGCTCGCGACGACCCCGAGGGACACGAAGCCGTCCACCCGGGCGTGGTTGCCGTCCGCGACGAGCGCGGGGCTGGCGAGGCTGCGGCCCGCACGAAGCCGGATCTGTGCGGCGACTTCGTTCCCGAGGAAGCCGACGACTCCCGCAGCGGCCAGCACACCGAGGTTCGAGAGAGGCTCGGGGTGCAGGAAGCGGTCGATCGTCGTGACGAGAGCGACGCAGGCAGAGACGAAGATGGCTCCGACGACGAAGAGCCCGGCAATCCGCTCCGCGCGGAACGAGCGAAGCATGAACGCGACGCCCACGGGGATCGCCGTCGCCGCATCGCCCACGTTGTGGATCAGATCCGCGAGCAGGGCGACGGAGCCCGTGGCGACGAGGATGACGGCCTGCGCCAGAGCCGTGAGCCCGAGGACCACCAGGCTCCAGAGGACCGCATGGATACCGGCGCGCGAGCGCATGATCGAACGGTCGATCAACCCGTGCGAATGACCGTGCTCCCCGTGATCGTGCGAGTGACCGGCCATTCAAGCGGGGCAGTGTACGGCGCGGCAGACTGACTGCATGCGCGCGATGGTCCTGCGAGCCGCCCACAGCCCGCTCCGCCAGGAAGACCTCCCCGACCCCGAGCCTCGCCCCGGCCAGGCGCTCCTCCGCGTCCGCGCGTGCGGCGTCTGCCGGACGGACCTGCACGTCGTGGACGGCGAGCTGGCCCATCCGAAGCTCCCGCTCGTCCCGGGGCACCAGATCGTCGGCGAGGTGCTCGCGAGCGCGGGAAGGTTCGAGGTCGGCGCGCGCGTCGGGGTTCCCTGGCTCGGCTGGACGTGCGGCGAGTGCCGGTTCTGCGTCGCAGGCGCCGAGAACCTCTGCGACCAGGCGCGCTTCACCGGCTACGACCTCGACGGCGGGTACGCGGAGCTCGTCGTCGCCGACGAGCGGTACTGCTTCCCCGTTCCGGAGGGCTACCCCGACGAACAGGCAGCACCCCTCCTGTGCGCAGGGCTGATCGGCTACCGCTCGCTCCGCCTCGCAGGCGACGCCGAGCGCATCGGCCTCTACGGCTTCGGGGCCTCCGCGCACATCGTCTGCCAGGTCGCCGTCGCACAGGGACGCCGCGTGTTCGCAGGCACGCGCGCAGGCGACGACGAGACGCAGGCCTTCGCGCGGTCGCTCGGTGCCGCGTGGGCCGGAGACGCGCTCGCGGGCCCGCCCGAGGAGCTCGACGCCGTGATCGTGTTCGCGCCCGTCGGCGCCCTCGTCCCGGCCGCTCTCCGGCACGTCCGCAAAGGCGGCTCGGTCGTGTGCGCCGGCATCCACATGAGCGACATCCCCTCCTTCCCCTACGAGTCGCTCTGGGGAGAGCGCGTGATCCGCTCCGTGGCGAACCTGACCCGGCAGGACGGCGAGGAGTTCCTCGCCCTCGCGCCGACGATCCCCGTTCGCACGGAGGTCGAGACGTTCTTGCTCGAACAGGCGAACGAGGCGCTCGACCGGCTGCGGGCGGGCGAGCTCCGCGCCGCGGCGGTCCTCGTTCCCTAGCAGCACTCCGTAGCGCAGCCCTCCCCGCGCCAGGTCTCGACTCCCTCGCGGACGGCGACGCCCGCGACGACGAGAGCCGCGAGCGGGTCGAGCCACCACAGCCCGAAGAGGGCATTCCCGAGCAGGCCGAGTAGCACGGCCGCAGCGAGGTAGGCGCACAGGAGGTTCTGTGTCCCTTCGCCTCTCGTGGCCGCCGACCCGAGGGTGCCGGCGAGGCGCCTCTTTGCGACGCCGAGCACCGGCATGCCGACGAGGCTCGTCGTGACGAGGACGATGCCGACCAGGCTCGTCTCGGCCTTCTCGCCGGCCAGGAGATCGTGGATCGCCTCGAAGGTCACCCAGGGAGCGAGGAGGAAGAACTGGACGGCGACGAGCTTCTGCGCGCGACGCTCCGCTCGGTCGGAGTGGAGGCGCGCTCCTGTGAAGCGCCACACGATCACGAGGCTCGCGAAGCCCTCGATCGCCGAGTCGAGCCCGAAGGCGACGAGCGCGATCGACCCGGCCGCGATCCCGGCGGCGACGGCGATCGCGCCCTCCGCGGCCATCCATCCGAGCGAGATCCACGACAGCTGTCGAGCACGACGCGCCGCGTGCCGCCACTCCTGAGACGACGCGGCAGGTTGCGTCGAGGCCGAGAAGGTCACGCCCACCTTCTAGCCGAAGCGCCCGAGCTCGACGACGCTCGGCCTCGCGTGCTCCACCTGGAGCGTCGTGTGCTCGATCGCGAACTCGTCGCGGAGGAGCCGCTCGAGCTCGCGCCGCCGCTCGTGGCAGTCTTCGCCGGGCCCGACGAGCACATGGGCGGAAAGGGCGGGGAAGCCCGACGTAATCGTCCAGACGTGCAGGTCGTGCACCTCGACGACCCCGGGCGCGCCGGCGAGGCGTGCCCCGACGACCCGGGTGTCGATCCCCTTCGGCGACGCCTCGAGCAGGATCGAGGTCGAGTCGCGCAGGATCCCCCAGGAGCTCGCGAGGACGAGAGCGCCGATGAGGATGCCGACGAGCGGATCGGCGACGAGCCACCCGGTCGCGAGCACCACGAGGCCGGCAATCGCGATGCCGACCGATCCGAGCAGATCCGCGCCGACGTGGCGCAGCGCCGCCTCGACGTTCAGGCTGTGCGCGCGCGAGCCCCAGAGGACGGCCGCGGCGAGGACGTTGACGCCGATCCCGACGAGTGCGATCGCGAGCATCCAGCCGCCGAGCACGTCCGGAGGGTCGGAGAGGCGTCGCACCGCCTCGACGACGATCCAGGTCGCGAGCGCGACGAGGAGGACGCCGTTCGCCAGCGCGGCGAGCACCTCCGCCCGCTCGTACCCGTAGGTGCGCTTTGCAGTCGTCGGTCGGCTGGCGAGCCAGGACGCCACGAGCGCGAGCGCCAGCGAGAGGTTGTCGGAAAGCATGTGCACCGCGTCCGCGAGCACGGCCAGGCTCCCGGTGAACGCTGCGCCGACGACCTCCACGACCGTGAACGAGGCCGTGACCGCGAGCGCGACGCCGAGCGAGCGCCTACTCGCGGCCCGTGTCTCGTGCGAGTGCCCTGCGCCCACCGACGCTTTCTAGCGCGCCCGGCGGGTGTCCGCACAGGTGATGCGCGAAGGGCCCGTTGGCATCCGCAGCCTTTCGGGACGCGTCCGCGTCGTGCAAGATCTCCGGATGCGCCGGAGGATCCTCGCCCTCGTCGCCGTGATCGCCGTCGCGTCCTCGGCGGTCGTCGTCGCGGTCGCCTCCACGAGCGCCGGCGGGCTCCCCTCCTACACGAACGGCTACCAGGCGTGGCCGAAGCTGAACCGGAAGCCGATCACGGGCGGCTCGACCGCGCATAGCGGCGTGAAGAACGTCTACGCGAGCAGGAAGCGCGTCGGGTCGAAGTTCCCGAACGGCACGGTCGTCGTGAAGACGATCGCAAGGCCCGGCGACCGGCCCTCGCTGCCGACGCAGGTCGCGGTCATGCGGAAGCTGAAGGGCACGTGGCGGTACGTCGAGTACGAGCGGTCGGGCTCTCGCTACACCCCGCTCGATCTCCCGCAGTCGCTCTGCTCCGGATGCCACGCGCAAGCGCGCGCGAGCGACTACGTCTTCACGAAGCGGTAGGTA
>CAZODN010000072.1:0-14280 GCA_964578545.1 uncultured Gaiellales bacterium | reverse complement strand
TACGTCGTCCTCGACAAGAAGTTCGGCGCGCCGACGATCACGAACGACGGCGTCACCATCGCCCGCGAGATCGAGGTCGAGGACCCGTTCGAGAACCAGGGCGCCCAGCTCGTACGCGAGGTCGCCACGGCGACGAACGACGTCGCGGGTGACGGCACGACCACGGCGACGGTGCTCGCCCAGGCCATCGTCCGCGAGGGCCTGAAGAACGTCGCCGCCGGCGCGAACCCGATGGCGCTCAAGCGCGGCATCGAGAAGACGGTGGACGCGGTCGTCGAGAACCTCAAGGCGCAGTCGACCGAGGTGTCCGGCAAGGAGGACATCGCCCGCGTCGCTACCATCTCGTCGCGCGAGCGCGAGATCGGCGACGTCATCGCCGACGCGATCGAGAAGGTCGGCAAGGACGGCGTCGTGAACGTCGAGGAGGGCCAGACCTTCGGGCTCGAGCTCGAGTTCACCGAGGGCATGCAGTTCGACAAGGGCTACCTGTCGCCGTACATGATCACGGACGCCGAGCGCATGGAGGCCGTGCTCGAGGAGCCGTACGTCCTGATCGCGAACCAGAAGATCGGCGCGGTCAAGGACCTCCTCCCCGTGCTCGAGCAGGTGATCCAGTCCGGCAAGCCGCTGCTCATCGTGGCCGAGGACGTCGAGGGCGAGTCGCTCGCGACGATCGTCGTGAACAAGCTCCGCGGCACCTTCTCGGCCGTCGCGGTCAAGGCTCCGGGCTTCGGCGACCGCCGCAAGCGCATGCTCGAGGACATCGCCATCCTCACCGGCGGCGAGGTCATCACCGAGGAGATGGGCCTCAAGCTCGAGAACACGAAGCTCTCGCAGCTCGGCAAGGCCCGCAAGATCGTCATCGACAAGGACACGACGACGATCATCGACGGCGCCGGTGACTCCGAGGCGATCAAGGCCCGCATCAAGCAGCTGAAGCAGGAGATCGAGAACACCGACTCCGACTTCGACCGCGAGAAGCTCCAGGAGCGCCTCGCGAAGCTGTCGGGCGGCGTCGCCGTCGTCAAGGTCGGCGCTGCGACCGAGACCGAGATGAAGGAGAAGAAGCACCGCGTCGAGGACGCGCTGCAGGCCACCCGCGCCGCCCTCGAGGAGGGCATCGTCCCGGGCGGCGGCGTCGCGCTCCTGAACGCCGCGGACGCGGTCTCCAAGACGGTCGACGCGCTCGAGGGCGACGAGAAGACAGGCGCCTCGATCATCGTCCGAGCGCTCGAGGAGCCCCTCCGCCAGCTCGCGTTCAACGCGGGCCTCGAGGGCTCGGTCGTCGTGGACAAGGTCCGCTCGGCGAAGAAGGGCGAGGGCCTGAACGTCGAGTCGGGCGAGATCGAGGACCTGGTCAAGGCCGGGATCATCGACCCGACCATGGTCACCCGCTCGGCGCTGCAGAACGCAGCCTCGATCGCGAAGAACATCCTGACCACCGAGGCCGTCGTCGCGGAGATGCCGGAGAAGCAGCCGGCGATGCCCGCGGGCATGCCCGGCGGCGGGATGGACTTCTAGAGTCCCTTCCCTGATCCGACGCGAAGGGCCGGCATTGCCGGCCCTTCGCGTCTTGCGGGAGCGCGGGCGATCGGTTCGAACCGCGCGCCACTGCCGTCGCCGCCGCGCCTCGAGAGCGTCGGCGTGTCGCACGCACAGCGCTCGCGGTAGCGAGCGCGTCTTCAGGGATCTTCGCGGACAAAGAAGAGCGGCCGCTGGGGGCGGCCGCTCGGAGGGGGAAGAACTGGGGAGGATTGGGTACTCAGGTTGTCGTCGGATCGGCCCTTGCGCTCGTCCCCCGGAAGGGGGGAATCCCGCACCGAGAGAGTGATCCGAGCCCGCGCTCGCACATTCCGCCTCCCGTACATGGAGCCTCCACGGGATCTCCATCTTCCTCCGCTTCCATCGGTCGTGTTCGAACGAAGCGAAAGGAGCAGATGATGAAGAGGATGCTCGTCGGGATCGTCACCGCGGCACTGGCCGCGCTGGTGGTCGCGCTCCCGGCCTCGTCCGCGGTCGGGCTGACGCCGGCGGAGACGTCGGATCTCCAGTACATGCGCGAGGAGGAGAAGCTCGCGCGCGACGTCTACACCGTGCTCGCGAAGAGGTGGAGCGAGGCGACCGTCTTCGCCCGCATCGCGGAGAGCGAGCAGCGCCACATGGACGCCGTGAAGGTCGTCCTCGACCGCTACGGGGTCGCGGACCCTGCTGCGGGCGCGAAGCCGGGCGAGTTCACGAACGCCGGGCTGCAGACGCTGTACGACGAGCTCGTCGCCGAGGGCTCGAAGTCCGTCGCAGCCGCCCTCGCCGTGGGCGTGACGATCGAGCAGGTCGACATCGCCGATCTCGAGGACGCGCTCGCCGTGACGAGCAATGCGGATCTCGAGCGCCTGTACGGGAACCTGCTGCGTGCCTCGACGAACCACCTGCAGGCGTTCCAGGCGACCGCGGGCGGGACGGTCCCGGTTCGGGCGGGCCAGGGCCACGGGCCGCGGTTCGGCCAGGGTGCGGGCCAGGGGGCCGTACCAGGCAGAGGGCCCGGAGCCGGCCAGGGGCAGGGTGACCAGCTCCGCGACGGCACCTGCACGGGCGACGGACGGCAGGCCGGGCGCGGGCCAGGCTGGCGGGCCGGCCGCGGCTGGTGAGCCGTCCCGGCGGAGATCGACGCGAAGCAGAGGGGCGATATCGCCCCTCTGCTTCGTCGTGCAGAGTTCTCCCCGTGGCTGCCAGGGGGCGCATCGCCGCATGACCGCAACCATCCTCGTCGTGGAGGACGAGCGCAAGATCCGCGACCTCGTTCGCGCCTACCTGGAGCGAGAGGGCTTCCACGTCGTCACGACCCCGTCGGGTGCCGAGGCGCTCACGCTCGCCGAGTCGACCGATCCGGAGCTGGTCGTCCTCGACCTCCGGCTCCCCGACGTGCCCGGCGAGGAGGTCGCGCGAGAGCTGCGCAGCCGATCGCAGGTGCCGATCCTCATGCTCACGGCGCGCTCGGCGGGGGAGGACCGCATTCGCGGCTTCGAGCTCGGTGCGGACGACTACGTGACGAAGCCGTTCAGCCCCCGTGAGCTCGTCCTCAGGGTGCACGCCATCCTCCGGCGGGGGCGTGGGGGCGCCGACTCCACCGACCCTGCGTCGTTCGGGGGCGGCGAGCTCGTCCTCGACGAGGCGAGGCGGATCGCCGCGGTGCGAGGGGAGCCCGTGACGTTGACCCCGACCGAGTGGGCGCTCCTCGCCTCCCTCGCGCGCTCTCCGGGGCGCGTGTACTCGCGCTACGAGCTGGTCAATCGCGCGCGTGGGTACGAGTTCGAGGGCTACGAGCGCACGATCGACTCCCACGTGAAGAACCTGCGGCGGAAGATCGAGCGCGATCCCCACGACCCGCAGATCGTCCAGACGGTGCTGGGGGTCGGCTACCGGCTCGGCCTGTCGAGGGACGGCTGATCCTGGTGGCGGCGAGCGGCCGTCTGTCCGTGCGCCTCGCGGCTGCGTTCGCGGTCGTGGCCCTGTCCGCCGTCGTCCTCCTGGCAGTCCTCACGCTGCTCGCCACGAGGAGCGAGGTGTCGCAGCTGGCCGCCAGCGAGCGCGCCGACCTGGCCTCGGCAGTCGTCGCGACCGTGGCCTCCGAGTACGCGCAGGCCGGCTCGTGGGAGGACACCGACCTCTCCCCCGCGCTGGCGGTGGCCGAGGCCAACGGAGCGGTCCTCACCGTTCTCGACGAGCTGGGTGTCGTGGTCGGTGCGTCCGAGGGGCTTCCCGGGCTCGTCGGTCCGGTGGACGACCGACCCGGTAGGGGCGGCAGGCGAGGCTCTCCGATGTCCGCCGCCGTGGAGGTCGACGGCGCGGAGGTCGGCACGGTCGTGCTCAGGTTCCCCGGCTCGGGCCTCTCCCAGGCCGAGAGCGAGACCCGGAGCGCGCTCTACACCGCGATCCTCGTCGGCGCCGTCCTCTCCGTGCTCCTCGCGGTCGGGGCGGCGATCGTGCTGTCGCGCCGGATCACGCGTCCGGTGGCAGACCTCGGGACGGCGGTTCGTCGCTTCGAGCGCGGTGAGCTCGATGCCCGCGCCGGTATCGACGACGGGCCGTCCGAGATCGTCGAGCTCGGCAGGGCGTTCGACTCGATGGCCGCGACGATCGAGCGCGAGAGCGCCCTCCGGCGGGCGCTGGTCGCCGACGTGGCGCACGAGCTGCGGACGCCCGTGACGATCCTGCAGGCGTCGTGCGAGGCGCTCGTGGACGGTGTCGAGACGCCGTCGCCGGAGCGGTTGCAGTCGCTCCACGAGGAGGTGCTGCGGCTCGGCAGGCTCGTCCGCGATCTCGAGACGCTGTCGGCTGCCGAGGCCGCGCGGCTCGGGCTCGAGCGGGATGTCCTCGACCTCGCCGTCGTCGCCGGGCGGTCGGCCGACCGTCTCGAGGCGTACTTCGACGCTGCGGAGCTCGTGCTCGAGCGCGAGCTCGACGAAACGGTCGTCGTCGGTGACGCCGCACGCCTCGGACAGGTCGTCGACAACCTCCTCGGGAACGCGCTGAAGTTCACGCCTGCGGGCGGACGCGTGCGGCTGGAGGTGCGTCCGGACGGCGATCGAGCGCTTCTCCGCGTGAGCGACACGGGACCCGGAATCCCGGAGGGCGAGATGCCGCGCGTGTTCGAGCGCTTCTGGCGCGGCGAAGGCGCACGGGGGATCTCGGGGAGCGGCATCGGCCTTGCGGTCGTCGCGGAGCTCGTGCAGGCGCACGGAGGCCAGGTTCAGGTCGTGAGCCCGCCCGGCGAGGGCGCGACGTTCGTCGTGAGGATCCCGCTCGCGGCGGCAGCCCCTCAGAAGCCGTAGCGCTGCTCCTCGAAGGGATCGGCGTCGTTGTGGTAGCCGTAGCGCTCCCAGAAGCCCGGCCGGTCGTTCGCGGTCAGCTCGATCCCGCGCAGCCACTTCGCGCTCTTCCAGAAGTACTTCCCGGGGATCACGAGCCGGAGCGGCCAGCCGTGCTCCGGGGTGAGCGGCTCGCCGTCGGCGTGCGTGGCGAGGAGCGAGAGGGGGTCGCGCAGGAACGCGATCGGGACGTTCGCCGTGTAGCCCTGCTCGGCGTGCGCGATGACGAAGCGCGCGGAGGGCAGCGGGCGCACGAGCTCCTCGAGCGCGCTCCAGTGGACGCCCTCGAACGTCACGTCGAAGCGGCTCCAGCGCGTGACGCAGTGGATGTCCTGCGTGTGGCTCGTGCGCGGCAGAGCCGTGAGCTCGTCCCACGAGATGCGGATCGGATTCTCGACCTCGCCCGAGACGAAGAAGTCCCAGGTCGCGAGGTCCGTGCTCGGGATCGAGCCCGCGTGCAGGACCGGCCACTTCTCGGTCAGGTACTGGCCCGGGGGAAGCCGTGACGGGTCGTACCCAGCCTCGATCACCTTCCGCTCTGCCTTGCCCCTGAACACGGCTCCTACACTAGTCGCGATGGCCGTCACGGCGTTACGCGCTGCCCGGCGCCCCCGCGACTTCGTCCGCGTTCGCGGGCCGGACGCGGCCGCCCACCTGCAGGCGATGCTCTCGAACGACGTCGAGGCTCTCGGCCCGGGGGAGGCCTGCGAGGCGCTCCTGCTCACCCCGAAGGCACGGGTGATCGCGCCTCTCGTGGTGCTCCGGCGCTCGGCCGACGACTTCCTGTTGCTCACCGAGCCCGGCCTCGGCGAGCGCGTCCGTGCCACCCTCCTCCGCGCCCGCTTCGCGCTGAGGTGCGAGCTCGAGTCCGAGCAGCACTCCTCGGTGGTCATCCTCGGCGAGGCCGACGGCATCCCGACGGCGGACTACGGCGTGCCGGCGTCCGAGGTGCTCGATGCAGAGATCGCCCCGTCGATCTCCGACGACGAGCTCGAGGTCCTGCGGATCAGGGCCGGGACGCCGCGCTTCGGGCGGGAGATCGACGACCGCGTCCTCCCCGCCGAGGCGGGCCTCGAGCGGCGCGCCGTCTCGTTCGAGAAGGGCTGCTACCCGGGGCAGGAGCCCGTCGCGCGCCAGCACTACCGCGGGCGCGTCAACCGCTCGCTGCGGGTGCTGGAGATCGAGGGCGAGGAGCTCCCCGAGTACGACGCCGAGCTCGTGTGGGACGACAGGGTCGTGGGCCGGGTCACGAGCGCGGCGCGCGACGACGACCGGGTCGTCGTGCTCGCCTACGTCCGGGTCGAGGTGCCGCAGGACGCCGTCCTCGACCTCGGAGGACGGCAAGTGCGCCCGGCATGATTCGAACATGCGACCTCTGCCTCCGCAGGGCAGCGCTCTATCCCCTGAGCTACGGGCGCCCGCGAGGCAAGTCTAGCGTCAGCGCGATTCCCGGATCCGCGCGACGACGTCGGGGGCCATGGCGTCGGGGATCGGGATCGTGAGGTTGTACTGCTCGATGAGCCACCCGTCGCCCTCACGTCTCAGGACGCCGGATCCCCGACACTCGCCGTAGAAGTCGTTCGCGACCGTCTCGTCGAACCACGCCGTCGAGCCGTCCGGCGAGACGTCGACCGATCGGTCCGACGGCGCGTACGTCCACCCCTTGCCGCGCGAGAAGTAGGAATGCACGAAGTCGCGGAACGCGACGCCGGCCCAGCGCTCTCCCGGTGCGGTACCGAGGAAGATCGCGTTCGGCGAGAGTGTCGCGAAGTAGCGCTCCTCGTCGGCCGAGGCCGCCGCGGCATGGAACGCGTCCAGGACGGCGTCGATCTCTGCCCGCTCGCTCACGTCGCTGCGGAGCGGTACCCGCTCGCTGCGGGGCCTGCGAGCCGGGCGCTCATGACCGACTCCGCCGCCTCGGCGCTCTGGGGGTGGCCGGTGACTGCGGCCAGGAACTCGTTACGGTCGAGCGCGTAGAGGACTGCGGGCGTCTTCGCCTTGACGGTCGCGGTGCGCGCGACGTCACGGAGGAGAGCGATCTCGCCGAAGTACCCGCCGGGCCCGAGCTCGGAGATCGCGACGCCGTCCTGCGAGACGTCGAGCCTTCCCTCGGCGACGATGTAGAAGCGGTCGCCCTCGTCGCCCTCGCGGATGATCGTCTCGCCCGGGTCGATCCGGAGCGGAACGAGCCGCGCTGCCAGGTGCTCGAGCGAGCCGCCCGGGAGCGGCGCGAAGATCGGCACCGAGGCCAGCAGGCGGAGCTCGTCGGCTTCGGGGGCCTCGGCCTGGGCGTCGATGCGAGCGACCGTGCGCCCGAAGACGATCACGAGGAGCGGGAGGAAGGCACCAGCGACGTAGAACGACGTCTCGATGCCGAGCCACGAGACGAGCGCAGGGACGAGAGCCGCGCCGATACCGATCGATGCGAGGAAGATCATCTGGATGACGCCGAACACCCTGGCGAGCACGTCCTCGGGAACGGCTCGCTGTACGAGGGTGAGGCCGCTGACGTCGACGAGGGAGCTGCCGATGCCCATGAGCGCGAACGCGACGACGGCGACTCCGACGTTCTGCGAGAAGCCGATCGCCATGAGCGGGAAGCCGATCATCAGGATGCCGACGAGGAACGCCGGGCTCAGGCGCCGTGCTCCGGTGAGCGAGAGCGCCCCGACGGCTCCGATGAACGCCCCCACTCCGATTGCCGCGCTGAGGTAGCCGACCCCGCCTTCGCCGAGGTCGAGCAGCTCCATGGCCGCGATGACGATGAAGACGTTCACGGCCCCGAACACGAACGTCTGCCCGGCCAGGAGTGCCATCATCGTCCGGAGAGGCGGGTTCCGAGCGAGCGTGGTGAAGCCTGCCAGCCGCTCGGCAGCGATGGTCCCGGCGTCCAGCTCGCGCTTCGGACGCTCTGCCTGCTCGAGGTGGATGAGGAGGACGAAGATCGCGGACGCGGCGATGAGGCCGGCTGTGATCAGGAACACGGTGCCCTCGCTCGTGACGGCGAGGAGGACGCCCGCGAGTGCCGGCCCGGCGAATACCGCGATACTCTCGATGCCCGCTGCCACGGCGTTCGCGGCGGTGAGCTCCTCCGGAGTCCGCGCGACGGTCGGGGTCAGCGCGGCCTGGGACGACCGGAACGGGGTCGTCGCGATGGTCGCGGCGATCGAGAGCGCATAGACGACCAGTGGATCGGCATCGGCGAAGACCGCCAGTGCCGATGCCACGACGAAGACGATGCGCGTGACGTTGGTCCAGAGGAGCACGCGCTCGCGTGGGAAGCGATCTCCCAGCATTCCGGCGAACGGTGCGATCAGCGCAGCCGGGATCAGGCGCGCGAGGAACACGAGGCCGACCGCACGCTCGCCTCCCACGTTGTACGCGTACACGGAGACGGCGATGAGGAACGCGTAGTGACCGACGATGGAGGCAGCCCACGCGAGCTCGAGCCAGCGCAGATTGGCGTTCCGGCCGACGGCCGCGAACGCCCGCAGCGAGTCCATGAAGCGCCCCCCGACGGCCGTCACGGCGCGAAGCATCTCACCGGGACTTGCCGATTGAAAGAGGACCAGGGAAGATTCCTGCCTCGAGCGCGGTCTAGTGGGTCAGGAATCGCGCATCACGCGCCAGACCAAGGAGGAGCACGAGATGTCGGACGAGTACCGCCCAGAGGACGAGGTCGAGGCTCACGGCCCATACGCAGAGGGCCCGTCGGCCGAGGGTCCCTACGCAGAGGGCCCGAGCGCAGGAGCGTCGGACGAGCCGGACTTCGAGGCCCACGGGCCGGTCGGCCTTGGCCCGGCGGGGATGGGCCCTGCCGCTGAGGGCCCCGCCGCGGAGGCGCCTGTCGCCGAGTAGCCCTCGCGGCACTCAGCTTTCCGAAAGGCCCGGGCAACCCCCGGGCCTTTCTCATGCCCCTACTCAGGCCCCGAGCGTGTCGGCGAGCTCGTGCAGGAGGCGCAGGCCGGCTTCGCGCTGGGAGTCCTCGAGCGCGTCCACCGCCGAGGCGAGCCTCGCGACGACCTCGAGGTCGCCGCCGTCTCCCCCGAGCAGCTTCTCCGCCCTCCGCGCCTTGAGCAGGAGGTCGACGGCGATCGCCGCCTGGTTCGCGAACAGGCCGAGCAGCTCCATCTCCTGGAGCGAGAAGAGCGACTGCTCCGGCCGGTCGAGGACGGAGAGCACGCCGAGCCCGCTCTCCTCCGTGAGCAGCGGGGCGGCCATGATCCCCTTGGGCACGTAGCCCGTGTCCTCGGCCACGTCGCGCGCGAAGCGGGGATCGCCCCGGACGTCCTCGATCACGAGGGGCGTCCGGGTGGCGAGCACCCAGCCGGCGATGCCCTTGCCGGCGGGGAAGCGCGTCCCGAGGAGCGTCTCCTCGCCCTCTCCGACGACGGCCTCGAAGACGAGCTCGTCCGTGTGCTCGTCGAGGAGGAGGATCGAGGACGCCTTGGCGCCGAAGATCGATCTCGCGACCTCGACGATCGCGGAGAGGAGGGCTCGGAACGAGTCCTCCGAGCCCACGACGCCCGCGGCGACTGCGGCTCTCAGGTCGGGCTTGTCGGTCATGTCCCACCTCCGACGTTCGACGCGGTCAGGTAGAGGACGCTCTTCAGCTGGAAAGGCGTCAGCTCGGGATGCTTGGAGAGGATGAGGGCGCAGATCCCGGAGATGTGCGGCGTCGCGAACGAGTTGCCGGAGACGGTGAGCACGCGCCCCCCGAGCCACGGCACCTCGACGTTTACGCCGCGGCCGAAGAACTCGACCGGCGGGCTCGGGTTGTAGAAGAACGCGAGCGAGTCCGGCACCTCGTGGCTCCCCACGGAGATCACGGACGAGAAGCGCCAGGGGTAGCTCTCGACTGGCATGTTGTGCGCGGACGCCACGAGCACGGTGCGCTGGAAGTAGGCGCTGTCCGCCAGCTCGTGGAGCACGCTCGCGAACGGCTTCTTCGTCGTCGAGAGGCTCATGTTGATCACGTCGAAGCCCTGTTCGACGGCGTACCTCAGGCCGGCGAGGAGCACGTTGCCCGAGCCGCTGAAGTTCGCCCCGAGCACGCGCACGCTTGCGATGCTCGCCTCCGGGGCGACGGTTCTCACGATGCCGGCGCAGGCGGTCCCGTGGCCGGAGACGTCGCCCTCCGTGTCCTCGCTCGCGACGACCTCCTCGTCCTCGCCGAGCGTGATGACGACCGCGCTCTCGAGCTCGCCCACGCGCGGGTGCGACGCGTCGACGCCCGAGTCGAGGATGCAGACGCGGACGCCCTTGCCCGTCGCGCCGCCGAGCGCCCACTCGCGCGTGACGCGCTCCGGCCACTCGCCGGGGAGCGCGATGCGGTCGACGGCGTCCTTCGGGAGGCTCCAGGCAGGGAGCGCGGACTGGCTCGCGTCCCACCGGTGCGCCGCCACGTCGCCCATCGTGGCGGGACTCTACTCAGCGGTCGGCGTAGCGCCTTCTGAGCTCGACGAGCGTGCGCTCCTCCGGCTCGTAGCCGGCGGAGCGCAGCGCCTCCTCGAGATCGGCGACGAGCGCCTTCCGGAAGGCTGCGTCCACCTCTGCGCGCGCGATGATGTCGTCGAGCACCCTCCGTGCAGCGGGAAGCTCCTGCGCTGCCCTCACCCAGCCTTCGGGCGCGGGCCGCAGGAGTCGGAGGAGGGCAGCGATTCTCTCTTCGGTGTATCGCGCGCTCATCTACTCCCTAGACCCCTCCGAAGGCGAGTTTCTTCCATCGAGCTCGTCGCGCAGCTTCCCGAGGCAGCGCGCGATCCTGCTCGCGATCGTCCCCGCGGGGATGCCGAGCTCGCTCGCGATCGTGCGGTAGCTCTGGTCTTGGGTGAAGAAGCGGTCGAGGATGTCTCGGCACGTCTCCGAGAGCCCCGCGAGCGCCTCGCGGACCGCGTAGGCCTCCTCCACCTCGGCCAGATCCGCGCTTCCCTCCTCGGCGGCCACGTCCTCCGACGGCAGCTCGCGTCCTCCGCCGGAGAGCGCGTCGAGGCAGCGGCGTCGTGTCAGCTGGGCGATCCAGGGCCGCAGCGCCGACTCGTCCCGGAGGGTGTCGAGGCGCGTGTAGATGCGCGTGAAGACGTCCTGGAACACGTCCTCGGCGTCCTCGTCGCTCAGCCGGAAGCCCCGGACCGCGATCGCGTACACGTAGCGCGAGAACCGCTCGACGAGCTCGTTCCAGGCATCAGCGTCCCCGGCGCGGCAGCGCCGGACGAGCTCGGCGTCGGTCAGCGGCGAGCGGTCGTCCATGCTCGTCAGCCTTCCCTGCCGAGGAGCGCTGCCACGACGTCGGACGCGGCGCGCTCGCTGGCGAGCGCGCGCGCGAGGCGAGGATCGGACGGGCGCACGCCGAGGTTCACGCGCACGAGATGGGCCGCGGCTCGGGCGGCGCCGGCGGCGAGAGCTGCCGCAGCGGCCGCGTCCGCCTGGTACGTGGGCTCGCCCTCCTCGGCCGCGAGCGAGGCGAGGGCGACGGCGTCGGCGCCGAGGGACGCGATCTCGAGTGGGGCGGCCGCGGCGGCGTCGAGCTTGCGCTCGAGCCCGAAGTCCTTCCGCGGGTCGTCTCCCGGGCCGCTCTCGGCGTCCCGGAGAGCCGTGAGCGCTTCCTCCCAGACGGACGCGTCCGTCCGGGCGAGCACGGCGGCGCGCTCGCCGATCGCGGTCGCCTGCGCGACGACACCGCCCGCCTCCTGCCACGTGGCGCGCGAGCAGGTGGCGACCATCGCGACCAGTCTCGCCGCGAAGGCGACCGTGATCGCGGCGGCGCTGCCGCTCCCGGGCGCGAGGCCGTCCGCCGAGAGGCGCTCGAGGAACTCCTCGAGCCGCAGGTCGAGGTAGTCGTCGGTGCTCAAGAGGGACGAGTCTACGGCGAGCGGACCGTAGACTCGCCCGGTGCCCCTGTACCTGACGGAGCCCGACGTCGCCTCGCTGCTCGGCCCTGCCGACGCGGTCGAGGTCATCGAGTCGTGCTTCCGGCGGATGGCGGCCGGCGAGGTCGAGATCGCGCCGCGGCGGAGGCTCCGCCTTCCGGAGGGAGCGCTGGCGGACATGGCCGCCGCCGATGCGGGCGAGGCTCTTGCCGGCGCGAAGCTGTACGCGGCAACCGCGCAGGGAGCGACGTTCGTCGTGTGCCTCTTCGACTCGGAGTCGTCGGAGCTCGTCGCCGTGATCGAGGCCGACGAGCTCGGCCGGCTCCGCACCGGTGCCGCCAGCGGGGTCGCCGCGCGGCACCTCGCGAAGGGCGACGCGCGGGCGCTCGGCGTCCTCGGCTGCGGCCACCAGGCCGAGACGCAGGTCGCATGCATCCGCGCAGCCGTGCCGTCGCTCGAGCGCGTCGTCGCCTACTGCCGGACGCCGGAGAGGCTGTCGGCGTTCTGCGAGCGCGTCGGCGCGGACCCCGCCGAGGGACACCACGAGGCCGCCGCCCAGGACGTCGTCGTCACGATCACGAGCTCGCGCGACCCGGTGGTTCGCGGCGAGTGGCTCGCGCCCGGCGCGCTCGTGGTGGCCGCCGGCGCCAACGTTCCGAGCCGGCGCGAGCTCGACAACGTCGTGCTCGAGCGCGCGAGCTTCGTGTGCTGCGACTGGCTCGAGCAGGCGCGGGTCGAGTCGGGCGATCTCATCGAGCCGGTCGCGGCCGGCGTCCTCGACTGGCTCGAGGTGCACGAGCTGCACGAGGTCGTCGCGGGCGACGTCGTCGCGCGGCACTCGGACACGGACGTGATCGTCTTCAAGTCGAACGGGATCGCGGCCTGGGACGTCGCGCTCGGCGCCGAGGCGCTGCGGCGGGCGGGAGAGCGCGGGGTCGGGGTCGCGCTCTAGCGAGAGGCGGAGGCCAGCGACGCTCTCGCGGCCTCGAGCATGTCCCCGGAGATCGCCTCGATGATCTCGGGGCGGTCGAGCAGCCGCCGCTGCTGCTCGGGCGAGAGCCGGTTCTGGACGTACTTGTCGGAGAGGATCTCGTCGAGCGACCGCCCGCGGTCGTGCTCGCGGATCACGTACCGCGCGACGTGCTCCTCCCCGGACCCGCGCTGGAAGAGCCACGAGTAGATGTTCTTGAAGACCTCCACCGAAACCGATTGTATCCCGGGTATGAAGCGGGCCACGCGGGAGGGGAGGTACGCCGAGCGCACGCTCGTCGGCGTGGACGACCTCGGCGAGGAGGAGCGGATCGTGATCTGGATCGAGCGGCGGCCGGGCGCCGTGTGGGCCGTCGGACGGGCCGTGAACCCGCACCTCCGCGAGTCGGACGAGACGCGTCCCGAGGACGTCATCTTCGAGGGGTACGAGCTCGAGGACGCTCTCGAGCGCGCGAACGAGGCGCTCGAGGACGACGTGAGCGTGCTCGAGCGCGACGGGCATCCGGCTGATGCGAAGCCGTTCACGCGCAAGGAAGTGCTCCCCTTGCTCGAGCGCTGGTTCTTCAACCGCTGACGCCTCGGCCGGCGTCTCGGCGCGCCGGTTGTCGGGTCGGGGTCTCGGGGGCCGGTGCTAGCGTCCGCGCCCTCGTGCGGATCCGCGTCGGACACAGCCCCGACCCCGACGACGCCTTCATGTACTGGGCGCTGACGACGGATCTCGTCGACACGCGCGGGCACGAGTTCGAGCAGGTGCTCGGCGACATCCAGACGCTCAACCAGTGGGCGAGGGCGGCACGCCTCGAGGTCACGGCGCTCTCGCTCGCCGCCTACCCGTTCGTGCAAGAGGACTACGCGCTGCTGCCGCACGGCGCGAGCATCGGCTCCGGCTACGGGCCGATCGTCGTCGCGCGCACGTCGCTCTCGAGGGCCGAGCTCGCGGAGCACGAGATCGTCGTGCCCGGGGCCATGACGACGGCGTTCCTCGCGCTCCGGCTCGTCCTCGGCGATGTGCGCTTCCGGGAACTGCCGTTCGACGAGATCCCCGAGGAGGTCGCCTCGGGTCGTGCGGAGGTCGGGCTCCTCATCCACGAGGGGCAGCTCACGTTCGAGGGCTACGGGCTCGTGAAGGTCCTCGACCTCGGCGAGTGGTGGCTCCTCGAGACGGGTCTCCCTCTGCCCCTCGGCGTGAACGTCATCCGGCGCGACCTCGGCGAGGACACGCTGCACGACGTCTCCGAGGTCCTGCGCGAGGCGATCCAGTGCGGGCTCGACCACCGCGCCGAGGCGCTCGAGTACGCGCTCCAGTTCGGGCGCGGCATCGACGAGGCCGTCGCCGACCGCTTCGTGTCGATGTACGTGAACGAGCTCACGCAGGACTACGGCGACGAGGGCCGGAAGGCCGTCACCGAGCTCCTCCGCCGCGGCGAGGAGATCGGGGCCTTCCCGGCGCCCGTTCGCATCGACTGGGTCAGCTAACGTCGCCGCTCATGGCTCGCGCAGTCGTGCTCTCCGCCGTCCGCACGCCCATCGGCCGCTACGGCGGGGCGCTCGCGAAG
>CAZODN010000071.1:0-14601 GCA_964578545.1 uncultured Gaiellales bacterium | reverse complement strand
CGGAGGATCCCCTCGTGCGGGATCCCTCCGATCGTGAACTGGAGGAGGAAGCGGTCGTGCCCGAAGATCTCGTGCTGGAAGAGGATCTTCTCGACGACGTCCTCGGGGCCACCGACGAAGTTGGCGCCGCGGAGCGTGGCCGCGGCGTCGTAGTCGGGGCGCTGCATCGGCGGCCACCCGCGTTCGCGCCCGATGCGGTTCATGGCGTCCGATGCGTACGGGTACGACTCGTCCAGCGCCGCCTCCTTCGTCTCCGCGACGTAGCCGTGCGAGTTGATGCTGAGCCGGGGGAGGGGGTCGTGCCCCGCCTCGCGCGCCGCCCGCCGGTGCAGCTCCGCGAAGGGCTCGAACCGCTCGGGCATCCCCCCGATGATCGCGAGCGCCATCGGCAGCCCGAGCATCCCGGCCCGGACGGCGGACCCTGGCGTGCCGCCCACGGCGACCCAGACCGGGAGCGGGTCCTGCAGGGGCCGGGGGTGGACGCCGTGACCCGCGGGCGAGGCGCCCGTCTCGCGGATGCGGAGCAGCGCCTCGAGCTTCTCGGCGAACAGCGAGTCGTAGTCGCGCAGGTCGTACCCGAAGAGGGGGAACGACTCGATGAACGACCCCCGGCCGACCATGATCTCGGCGCGGCCTCCCGACAGGAGGTCGAGCGTCGAGAACTCCTGGAACACGCGGATCGGGTCGTCCGAGCTCAGCACCGTGACCGCGCTCGTGAGCCGGATCCGCCTCGTGCGCGCGGCGATCGCGGCGAGCACGACGGCGGGCGTCGAGACGGCGAAGTCGGGGCGGTGGTGCTCGCCGACGCCGAAGACGTCGAGCCCGACCCGATCCGCGAGCTCGGCCTCTTCCAGCAGCTCCGCGAGCCGCCGCCCGGCGCCCACGGTCTCGCCGGTCTTCGGATCCGTGCGCGTGTCGGCGAAGGTGAAGACCCCGATCTCCACGACCGGGTTCTACCCGTTACGACTCGGCCACAACCGCTCGAGCGAGTGCTGGTCCGGCGGTGTCGGCCGAGACTCGGAGCCGTGGTCAGCGCGCGGTGTACCCCCCGTCGACGACCAGCGTCGTCCCGGTGACGAACGACGCGTCGTCGGAGGCGAGGAACGCAATGGCCGCGGCGATCTCCTCGGGCCGTCCTACGCGCCCCATGGGCGTTCCCAGCGCACCGGCGTTCTCCCAGATCGCATCCTCGTCCGCCTGGGGTAGATCGGGCATGAAGTGGCGCACCTGCTTCGTTCTGGTCGCCCCCGGGGCGACGGCGTTCACCCGGATCCCCTGCTTCGCGTACCGGGTAGCGAGGTTCGTGGCGAGCTGGCGCGCGCCCGCCTTCGTGACGCTGTATGCGAAGAAGCTCGGGCCGCCCTCCTCGGCCTCCTGGCCGATGAACGCGCTGATCGAGGAGAGGTTGACGATCGACCCGCTCCCCTGCTCGACCATGGTCGGGAGCACGTGCTTGCAGCAGAGGAACATGCTCCGCAGGTTCGTCGCCATGAGCCGGTCCCAGTACTCGACCGAGGTCTCCGTGATCTCGGCGATGAAGAGGTCCCCGACGTTGTTCACGAGCACGTCGATGCGACCGAAGCGCTCCCGTGCCGTCGCGGCGAGGCGCTCTGCGACCTCCTCGCGGGAGACGTCGCCCGCGACGTACGCGTGCTCCGGGCCGAGCTCCGCCTCGAGCTCGCGCAGGTACTCCTCGCGGATGTCCGCGAGGACGAGGCGGGCGCCCTCCTCGACGAACCGCAGCGCCGTCGCCCGGCCGATCCCGCTGCCGGCGCCCGTGATGATCGCGACCTTGCCCTCCAGCTTCATCGCGCCTCCTTCCTCGCTCACGTACCGGGATGGCCGGCCGGACGCCCCAGCTTCTGGCGCAGCTGCCCCCGGCCGATGCGGAGGGCGCCGCGGAGGAAGGGGATCCGCGTCGACCCGAACGCCTCGCGCACGATCTCGTTCGCCTTCTCCTTGTCGTGGAAGGCCTCCGTGATCAGCGCGGGGTCGTTGAAGTTCTCGATGAAGAGGTCGGCGATCTTCTGCTGCGGGCTGTCGTTGCCGGGCTTCGCATCGCTCCCGTACTGGGAGATGAGGAGCGTCCGCCCGGCCGGCGTCAGCGGCTCGAGCAACGTGTCGTTGAAGCGCTCGATCCAGTGGTGACGCTCCCAGAAGCGGTCGAACGTCGCGCGCATCCAGTCCGCGTCGAAGGGGCCCTCGCCGCGGGCGGCGATCTCCTCGACCACGATCCGCACCATCTTGTTGCCGTTGTTCGCGCCCTGGCCCCCGATCGGGTCGAGCGAGTGGGCCGTGTCGCCGATCGCCATGACGTGCCGGCCCGAGGGGAGCGTGCCGACGACCTGCCGCACCTCGGGCGTGAACTCGCCGGCGAGCCATGCGTTCTCGTCGGCGAGCTCGCCGTCCTTCAGGAGCTCGTAGTCCCAGGGCATGTACTCCCGGATGAGCTCCTTCGTGCGCCGGAGCACCTCCTCGCCCGTCGTCGCGTCGCGGTACACGTCGAACGGGCCGCCCGCCTTCGCCTCGACGAGCATCCCCCAGCACGCCTGCCCGCCCTTCGAGTACCAGGGCACCCAGAACGCCTCGCCGTACGGAGCGAAGAAGTTGAACTTCACCGGCCGGAACCAGGGGGAGTAGGGCAGCTCCATGGGCACGTTCGTGACGTTCGTCATCGCGAGGAAGCGCTGCGGCTTCGCATACACGGAGCGCTCGTCGTCGCGCGGGAAGAGCTTCATGATCTCGCCGCGTCCCGCAGCGACGAGCGTGAGGTCGTTCCGGCCCGCGATCTCGTCCAGGCGCTCGAGCGAGACGCTCTCGATCTCGATCTGCCCTCCGCGGTTCTCGAGCTCCTGCATCCAGCGTGCGCTCTGCATCCGCAGGTCGATGGCCAGGAACGGCTTCGCGAGGCGCCCGAGCAGCGTCACGAGGACGTTCCCCTTCTTGGGCAGGAAGTGCAAGTGCACGCCCTGCCCGTGCGGCGCGACATCGCCCCAGTGCTCGAGGCCCAGCTCGCGCTCGAACTCGAGCGCCATGTCGAACCGCGCGGCCACTCCAGTCGGGCGGGACTTCTGGAGGAAGTCGTCCGGCGTCTTGTCCGAGTGGAGCGTGACCTCGTGGCCCTGACGGCGGAGTGCGTGCGCGGCCAGCAGTCCAGCCTGTCCGGCGCCGACGATTGCGACCTTCGGCATTGGCACCTCCTCGCGTGGAGCGGCATCGGTGAAGGCACCACCGCCCCGCTGACATGTCACCACGACTCTAACGGGTCAGCAAGCGTCGGTGAAGGGAGTCCCCGCACGGCGGCGGAGACCCTGTAGCGTCCGCCCCATGAGCGACGACGCGACAAACGGCAAGCAGGACGAGAAGCCCGAGGTGAAGCGCGACCACGAGCCGCCGAAGGGCGCCGAGACGACGGGGACGTGGGGACGCGGGCGGAAGGCGATTCCGTACACGGCGACCGCGAAGTGGACGGTCCTCAGGAAGAAGGAGAAGCCGGCGGCCGAGATCTTCTCGGTCTCGTACGTCGAGGGAGACGGCGTCGAGTCCCGCCCGGTCACCTTCGTGTTCAACGGAGGGCCGGGCGCCGCCTCGGCCTACCTGCACATGGGGGCCGTGGGGCCGAAGCGCGTCGACTTCCCGCCGGACGGGACGCTTCCCGCGATGCCGCCGCGGCTCGTCGAGAACGAGTCGTCGTGGCTCGCCTTCTCCGACCTCGTCTTCGTCGACCCCGTCGGTACCGGCTTCAGTCGCGTCATCGAGCCCGAGAAGAAGGGTGACGACAAGGAGAAGAAGCCGGACGACGCTCCCGATCCGAAGGAGTACTTCGGCTACAAGCGCGACCTCGAGTCGCTCTGCGAGTTCATGGGCCGCTGGCTGTCGGAGCACGGGCGCTGGGGGTCGCCCGTCTTCATCGCGGGCGAGAGCTACGGCGGCTACCGCGTCGCGCGGCTCGTCCGCAGCCTCCAGGAGACCGCGGGCATCGGGCTCAACGGCGCGATCCTCATCTCCCCGGCGCTCGAGATCACGGGGCTCTCGCCGACCGACTACGACGTCCTCGGCTGGATCGACCGCGTCCCGACGATGGCTGCCGCCGCGCTCCACCACAGGCGCTCGCGGGCCTTTCGCAGGAGCACCCCGCTGGAGAAGGCGCTGCGTGCGGCGGAGGAGTTCGCCACGGGCGACTACGCGTCGTTCCTCACGCGAGGCGCGTCGATCCCGGCGAAGGAGCGAGCCCAGGTCATCTCGCGGCTCGCCGACCTCCTCGGCCTTCCGCTCGAGGTGGTGACCCGCGCCGAGGGGCGCGTCGGCATCCTCACGTTCGTCCGGGAGCTCCTGCGCGACGAGCGGAAGGTCCTCGGCCTGTACGACACGACGATCACCGCGACCGACCCGTTCCCGGACCGCGACGACTTCTCGTGGCCGGACCCGACGCTCTCGGGCATCAGCCCCGCCTACACGATGGCCGTCAACCGCATGCTGCGCTCGGAGATCGGCGTCGAGACCGACCGCGAGTACCTGCTCCTCTCGTACGAGGTCAACCTCGCGTGGAAGAACGACGCCGAGAACGTGCACGCGTTCGCGCCGCCGCCCGGGGCGACCGACGACTTCCGCTACGGGATGGCGCTCAACCCGCACCTGAAGGCGTTCGTGACGCACGGGCAGTACGACCTCGTCACGCCGTACTTCGCGAGCGACCGCCTCCGGAACCTCATGCGGCTCGACCCGCAGATGGCGGGCCGGCTGACGGTGCAGCACTACGGAGGCGGCCACATGTTCTACGCGTGGGAGTCGAGCCGGCGCGCGTTCGGCGAGGCGATCGCCGCGTTCGTCGCGGACGCGACCGGGCCCTCCTAGCCGGTTCCCGGAGAGGCGTCGGCCGGACGCTTCGGCGTGCGGCGCCTCGACCACCTCGGGCAAGGAGACGACCTCGCGGACCGTCGTCCGGGTCGGCCACGCAGACAGGTTAGGCTCGCCCCGGTGAGGACGCGGATCGGGATCGGCGCTGCGTTTGCCGTCACGGCCGTGCTGGGCGTGCTCCACTACGCCGACGCGGACGCGGTCCTCCAGTTCGGCGTGGGGATCGTCGCGCTCGCCCTGCTCGCGTGGACGGTCGGAGTCGGCACGGAGTCGGTCGGCGCGCGGTACGGGCCGGCGACCACGGGCGTGCTCCAGTCCACGCTCGGCAACCTCCCGGAGCTCTTCATCGTGATCTTCGCGCTCCGGGCCGGCGAGATCGTCGTCGCGCAGACGTCGATCCTCGGGTCGCTCCTTGCGAACGCGCTCCTCGTCCTCGGGCTCACGATCCTCGCCGGCTCCTGGCGCTCGGAGGACGGGATGATGCGCTTCCACCCGCGGCTCCCGAACGACACGACGATGCTGCTCATGCTCGTCGTCTTCCTCATCGCGATCATCTCGACCTCGATCACCACGGCCGACAACGCGAGCGAGCACGCGGTCACGATCTCCGCCATCGGCGCGGTGTTCATCCTCCTCGTGTACGGGGGCTGGCTCGTGAGCTACCTCCGGGCGGGTGCGGACCAAGAGCCGGCCATGGGGAGCGAGCACGCCCCCGCGCTCGGCTTCCGCGCAGGGCTGGGCGTGCTCGCGCTCGCAGGCGTCGCCGCGGCGTTCACCTCCGAGTGGTTCGTCTCGGTCATCGACCCCGCCGTCGAGGAGCTCGGGATCTCGAAGGCGTTCACCGGCCTCGTGATCGTGGCGATCGCCGGCAACGCCGTCGAGAACGTCGTCGGCATCCAGCTCGCCTGGAAGCGGCGGTACGACCTCGCGATCTCGGTCGTCAAGAACTCCGTCGCGCAGATCGCCGCCTTCCTCTACCCGGCGCTCGTGCTCATCTCGCTCCTCTTCACGAATCGGCTGACGTTCGGCGTCCCCGAGGGCGGGCTCGTCCTCGTCGTCGCGCTCGTCTTCGCCGCGCTCGCCATCTGGCAGATCACGGGCGACGGCGAGGCGCCGGGGTACGAGGGGCTCGCGCTGCTCGCGACGTACGCCGTGCTCGCCACCGTCGTCTGGTTCGAGTAGCGGGGTACGACCGCCCCCGGTCCTACAGTTCCGGCGATGGACGAGGGGCGCCCCCGCCGGATCGAGCTGCTCATCCCCATGCGCACGCTGCTCCTGATCGCGGCGGCGATCGGGGTCGGGGTCGCGTTCCGCGCGATCGGGGACACGTTCCTCATCGTGTTCGTGGGGATCTTCCTCGCGCTCGTCTTCGAGTACCCCGTTCGCTGGGTCATGGAGAAGACGCGGATGTCGAGAGGCCTTGCGGCGACCGTGACGGTGCTAGGGACGGCGATCGCCGCGACGTTGCTCCTGCTCGTGTTCCTCGTCCCGCTCGTCGGGAGCGTGCGCGACTACCTCCAGGAGCTGCCCGAGACGGTGGCGGAGCTCCGCGAGTCGGACGAGCTCTCGTGGCTCGGCGACTCGGGTGCCGCCGGCAACGTGCAGGACGGCGCCGAGCAGGTCTCCGTCTCCGTGCCGGACGCGATCTCCGCCGTCCTCGGCATCGCGACCGGGGTCTTCGGCCTCGCCATCGCGGCGTTCACGATCCTCTTCATCTGCCTCTTCCTCCTCACGGACATCGCGAACCTCAAGCGGGCGCTCGCGAGCGTGCTCATGCCCGGGGACGAGTCCCGCTGGATGCCCGTGTGGGATCGCGTGACGGAGGCCGTCTCCCGCTGGGCCATCGGGGTCGTCGTCATCGCGACCATCGCCGGGACCGTGCAGGGCACGACCGCATGGCTCCTCGGCTCGAGCTACGCCCTCGCGCTCGGCGTGATCGCAGGCCTCTTCGACACGATCCCGAATCTCGGCGCGACGCTCGCGGGCTTCATCCTCGTGCCGACGATCTGGGCCGAGGAGGGGCTCACGGCGGCGCTCATCATGCTCGCGGTGATCCTCGTCTACCAGCAGGTCGAGAACAACGTCCTCACCCCGAAGATCCAGGGGAAGGCCGTGCAGCTCTCGGGCTTCTTCATCATCATCGCGGTGACGCTCTTCGGCGCGCTCCTCGGCGTCCTCGGCGCTCTCACCGCCGTCCCCCTCGCGGCGACGCTCCAGATCTTCGTCAAGGAGCTGACGACGGCGCGGCGGGAGCAGGTCGCGGCCGCGAAGGCCACGCTCGAGAGCGCCGCGTAGCCCGGCTCCGCGCAGGCAGCATCCCGGAGATGCCCGAATCCGTGTGGGACTACCCGCGCCCCCCGCGCGTGGAGGAGACCGAACGCCGCGTCCGGGTCGTGCTCGGCGGTGAGGTGATCGTGGACACCCGGCGAGCGCACCGCGTGCTCGAGACGAGCCACCCACCCGTCTACTAC
The DNA here is from genome assembly GCA_964578545.1 of uncultured Gaiellales bacterium. Taxonomy (GTDB): domain Bacteria; phylum Actinomycetota; class Thermoleophilia; order Gaiellales; family Gaiellaceae; genus GMQP-bins7. The sequence continues at coordinate 7,273 of CAZODN010000071.1, read as the reverse complement.
GTCCCGCGCGAGGACGTCGCGCCGGGAGCCCTCGAGCCGTCGGGCGGCCGCGAGACCTTCTGCGAGTGGAAGGGGCTCGCGGCCTACTACGACGTCGTCGCCGGCGGCACGCGCGTGCCGCGGGGAGCCTGGGCCTATCCCGATCCCCGGCCGGGCTTCGAGGCGATCCGCGGCGCCGTCGCCTTCTACCCGGGGCGCATGGACGCCTGCTACGTGGACGACGAGCGGGTCGTCGCGCAGGAGGGCGACTTCTACGGCGGCTGGATCACCTCCGACGTCGTCGGCCCGTTCAAGGGCGGCCCCGGCACGCGCGGCTGGTAGCGCTACGGCTCGATCGGCGCTCCGAGGAGCACGGCGGCGGCGCCGACGGCCGCCGCGGCGAGCAGCGTCGAGACCACCCCTCGCCGCAGGAGGAAGAGCGACACCGCCGCGCCGCCGAGCACGGCGAGCTGCCAGGGCTCCTCGAGCGCGATCGTCAGCGGTACCGCCGAGCCGAGGATCGCACCGATCGCGGCCGGGCCGGCGCCGTCGAAGAAGCGACGGACATCCGCGTTCGCCACGAAGCGGTCGAAGCGCCGCGCGCCGACGAGCACGAACGTGAACGACGGAGCGAACGCCACGAGCGACGCGAGGAGGGCGCCCGGGAGCCCTGCCGCCGCGTAGCCGACGACGGCCACGGTATGGACGACGGGGCCGGGCGTGACCTGCCCCAGCGCGACCGCGTTCAGGAACTCGGTGTCGGTCATCCAGCCGTAGCGCTCGACGGCGTCCGCCTGCATGAGCGGGACGATCACGAAGCCGCCGCCGTACGAGAGGGCGCCAACCTTGAACGCGACCCACGCGAGCGAGGCCAGCGTCCCGCCCGTGGCTGCCGCGACGAGGGCAGGGAGCGGCGTCAGCGCCAGGCTTCGGCTCCCGAGGAGGCGCCGGCCGACCTCGGCGAGGCCGCAGGCGAGGAGGACGAGGACGAGCCATGGGCCGAGCGTCGCCGCCGCCACGCCGCCGAGGAGCGCGTAGAGGACGAACCGTCGGTGCGCTGCGCCGCCGACGCGTCGCCACGTCGGTGCGAGGAGCGTCGTCCCCGCCTGGACCGCGACTGCCGCGACCGCCGCTCCGGCGCCTGCCCCGGCGCCTCTGATCCAGTCGGGCGGCGAGCCGAGGAAGAGCGCGGCGAGCACGAGGATGGCGACGAGCCCGGGGACGACGAAGCTCACGCCGCCGACCAGGGCGCCCGCTACCCCGCGCGCCCGCCACGCGGCGAGGATCGCGAGCTGGGTCGAGGCCGGGCCGGGCAGGAGGTTGACGGCCGCCAGGCCGTCCTCGAACTGCCGCACGTCGAGCCAGCGGCGCCGGTCGACGACGAGCTCGCGGAGCAGGGCGATGTGCGCCGGAGGCCCTCCGAAGCCGACGGCGCCGATCCGTCCCCACTCGCGGGCCACCGCCCCGAGCGTGGGCGGGCTCGTCTCCGGGTCGCCCATCGAGGGCGAGCCTACTGGCGTCGACGCGCGCGCTACGCGGCCGTCGGCTCGGTCGCGAGCTCTCCCTCGCCCACGACGACGACGTCCTGTCGCTTCAGCAGGAGGAGGAGCGCGAGCCACGCGGCGGCGATGAGGATCGCGCTTCCCACGTACGCGACGTGGAAGCCGTCCACGAGCGCCTGCCCCTGCTCGGCGGGGGACGGCTGAGCGCTGCCGGACGAGGCGAGGACGTTCTCCGTCTCGTTCACGGCGAGCGTGCTGAGGACGGCGAGGCCGAGGGCGCCGCCGATCTGCTGCGACGTATTGAAGAGGCCGGAAGCGAGGCCGGCGTCGTCCATGGAGATCCCGCTCGTCGCGATGAGCGTGATCGGGACGAACGTGAGCCCCATCCCGATCGACGCGAGCATCACGCCGGGGAGGAAGTCCGTCACGTACGAGCCGCCCGGCTCGAGCCGCGTGAACAGGAGCATCCCGGCGATCGCCATCGGCATCCCGATGAGCGGGACCTCGCGGGCGCCGAGCCTCGGCACGAGGCCCTGCGAGAGGCCGGCGCCGATGACGATTCCGGCGGTGAACGGGAGGAAGGCGAGCCCGGCCTCGAGCGCCGAGTAGCCGAGCACGCGCTGGAGGTAGAGGGTGTTGAAGAAGAACATCGCGAACAGGCCGGCGGCGACGAGGAACATCGTGACGTTCGCGGACCGGACGGTCGAGATCCGGAAGATCGACAGCCGGACGAGCGGCTCCGCCGAGCGCTTCTCGATGACGAGGAAGGCGGCGATCAGCGCGAAGGCGACCGCGAAGAACCCGCCCGTGTGGAGCGACGTCCAGCCCTTCTCCTGGGCCTTCACGATCCCGTAGACGAGGGCGAGGAGGCCGGACGTGACGGTGACCGCGCCCGCGAGGTCGAACGCCTTGTGGGCGTGCTCGTCCTTCGACTCCGGCACGAGGCGCCATGCCGCGGCGAAGACCGCCACGCCGACGGGGACGTTCACGAAGAAGATCCACGGCCACGAGAGCCAGTCGGTGAGCATCCCGCCGAGCACGAGGCCGACCGCGCCGCCGCCGACCGCGATCGCCGCCCAGACCCCCATCGCCTTCGTCCGCTCCGGGCCTTCGGCGAACGTCGTCGTGATGATCGAGAGGGCCGCGGGGGCGATCAGCGCCGCGCCGAGCCCCTGGACGCCGCGGAAGACGATCAGGAACTCCGAGGTCGGCGCGAGCCCGCAGGCGAGGGAGGCGGCGCTGAAGATGACGACGCCCGTGAGGAAGACGAGCTTGCGCCCGGCGAGGTCGCCCGCGCGCCCGCCGAGGAGGAGGAAGCCACCGAACGTGAGCGCGTACGCGTTCACGACCCACTGCAGGTCCGCCTCCGACATCCCGAGGTCGGCCTGGATCGACGGCAGGGCGACGTTCACGATCGTCGCGTCCAGGATCACCATGAACTGCGCCATGCAGACGATCACGAGGACGAGCCAGGGGTTACGGTGTCCGGCGCTCACGAGCGCGCACGCTAGCTGCGCCGCACCGGGCTCCGGGGTGCGGTTTTCCGTACTTCTGCGCGCAGCGCGTCAGGCGAAGACGTAGCGCTCGGCGATCTCCGCGACGAGCTCGTTCCGGCCGCGGAAGTGGTGCACGTGCAGGCCGAGGGAGCTTGCCGCCCCGACGTTCGCCGCGCGGTCGTCCACGAAGAGGGTCTCGCGAGGCTGAGCGCCGAGGCTCTCGAGCGCCCGGTGGTAGATCCGCGGGTCCGGCTTCGCGAGCCCGGCCTCGTACGAGTACGTGACGCTCGCGAAGCGATCGAACAGCCGCAGGGAGTCGCGGAGGTGCTCACCGATCTCCGGGACCATGTTCGAGAGGAGCCCGACCGGCACGCCGCGCTCCGCGACGCCGTTCGCCCACGCGAGCATGGTCTCGTCGACGCGTGCCCAGAGCGCGACATCCCGCTCGACGAGGTCGGCGACGCGGTCGCCGTCGATGCGCGCCCCCGTCCGCTCGGCGAGGAGCTGCCAGTAGGCGGGCCCGTCCAGCTCTCCGCGGTCGTACGCCGGCCGCAGGCTCCAGTACGCGTCGTCGAACCCGGCCGGCTCGACGCCGGCGACGCGCGCCATCTCCGCGAATGCCTCCGGGTCCGGCGCCTCGCACAGCACCTCGCCGTAGTCGAGGAGGAGGGCGCGAATCGGCTGTCGGCGTTCGGGCATCGCTCGAAGTCATACCGGCGCGGTATACGCTCGGCGCCCGTGACCGAGATGCGCCTCTTCGACCTGCGCGTCACCGTCGAGCGGATCGAGGGCCGCTCCGTGTGCGGCCTGGAGGTGGGCGACTGGTTCGAGGTCACCGAGTCGAGCCGCGTGCGCATCCCGGAGGGGCGCCACTTCTGCCTCTACGCCCTGCAGGCGGTCATGCCCCTCCTGCCGGCGAAGATGCGGCGCCTCCCGGGCGAGGATTGGCTGGAACGCGAGAGCCTCGTCTGCTGCCCGGACCCGGAGGAACGACTCGTGATGCGGATCGAGCGGATCGGCGAGCGGACGCTCCGGACCGAGGACCTGACGTAGCCCGCGAGCTCGGCATCGGCCTGCGGACGGATCAGGCGCCCGCTGCCTACGAGGCCATCGCGCGCCGTGCCGAGGAGGCGGGAGTCGACGTCCTGTCCGTCTTCCACGACCTCCTGTACCAGCCCGCGATCGGGCCGCTGCTCCTGATGGCGCGGGTGACCGAGCGGATCCGACTCGGGCCGGTGGCGCTCAACCCGTTCACGCTGCACCCGTACGAGATCGCCGGGCAGGTGGCGATGCTCGACGCGGTCTCCGACGGGCGTGCGTTCCTCGGCCTCGCCAAGGGAGCCTGGCTCGACCGGCTCGGCCTCGAGGAGCCCCGCCCGCTCGCCGCCCTCCGGGAGGCGGTCGAGATCGTCCGGGCTCTGCTCGCGGGAGACGAGCGTGGCGTGGCGGGCGAGCGCTTCACGCTTGCGCCCGGCACGACGCTCGCCTACCCGCGCGTCCGCGACGCGGTGCCGCTCCTCGTGGGCACCTGGGGACGGGAGACCATGCGCTGGGCTGCGACCGTCGCCGACGAGGTCAAGCTCGGCGGGACCGCGAATCCGGACTTCATACGCCGCGCGCGCGACTGGGTCGCCGGCTCGGGTCTCCAGCTCGTGACCGGCTGCGTCACGGTCGTCGACGAGGACGGCGCGTGGGCGCAGCGGCGCGCGGCGGAGGCGGTGCGCCACTACCTCGACGTCGTCGCGCACCTCGACCCGACGCTCGAGCTCGCGCCCGGGGAGGAGCCCCCGCTCGAGCGGTTCTGCATCGCGGGGACGCCCGAGCAGGTGGCCGCGCGCGTCGTGGAGCTGTGGGACGCCGGCGCCGATCGGGTCGAGCTCGGCACGCCGCAGGGGCGAACGACGCTCGACGGCGTCGACCTGATCTGCGACCGCGTCCTCCCGCTCTTGCGGTGACCTCTACGATGGCGTCGATGTCCACGGCGTCGTCCGAGCTCGCCCTCGAGGCTCGTCTCGAGCAGCACCGGCCGGAGCTGACGGCCTACTGCTACCGCATGCTCGGGTCCCTCGAGGCCGAGGATGCGGTCCAGGAGACGCTCGTGCGTGCCTGGCGGGCGTTCGACCGCTTCGAGGGGCGCGCGACGCTCCGCTCGTGGCTCTACCGGATCGCGACGAACGTCTGCCTCGACCTGCTCGAGGGACGGAAGCGGAGGGCGCGGCCCATGGACGTCGGTCCCGCGGGGGAGCCGGTGGTCGAGAACCTGCGCGTTCCGGGCGAGGTGACGTGGATCGAGCCGATCCCGGACTCGCTCGTGGCGCCGGAAGGAGACCCCGCGCAGCTCGCCGAGGTGCGCGAGTCGGTGCGCCTGGCGTTCGTCGCCGCGCTCCAGCACCTGCCGCCGAAGCAGCGCGCCGTGCTCGTCCTCTGCGAGGTACTGCGCTGGAAGGCGTCCGAGGCGGCCGAGCTCCTCGACACGACCGTCGCCTCGGTGAACTCCGCGCTCCAGCGGGCTCGGGCGACGCTCGCGTCCCTCGACGTGCACTCGTCCGTCTCCTGTCCCTCGGCGGACGTCGCGAGCTCCGAGCTGCTCGCGCGGTACGTGGAGGCGTTCGAGCGCTACGACATGGAGGCTCTGACCGCCCTCATCCACGAGGACGCCACGCAGTCGATGCCCCCGTACGACCTCTGGCTCTCCGGGCGGGACGACATCTTCGCCTGGTGGGTCGGCCCGGGGATCGGCTGCAGCGGCTCGCGGGTCGTCCCGGTCGCGTCCGCGAACGGCGCCCCCGCGTTCGGGCAGTACAAGCCCAGCGAGCGCGGCGACGGGTACGAGCCGTGGGCGCTCCAGGTGCTCGAGGTCGAGGACGACCGGATCGTCGAGCTCACGTTCTTCCTCGACACGGACCGTCTCTTCCCGGCCTTCGGGCTCCCGCTTCGGTACGAGGACGGGCTCGGACCGGGGCTCGACCCCGATCCGAGCCCGCGGCAGAGCTAGCTCGCTGCGGCCGCGGCAGGCGCCGAGCCCGACTGCTCGACCGCCTCCGGGTCCATCCAGAAGACCTCCCAGTGGTGGCCGTCCGGGTCGTGGAAGCTGCGGCCGTACATGAAGCCCATCTCCATCGGCTCGTTCGCCGGCGAGCCGCCGATCTCGAGCGCACGGTCGGCGAACGCGTCCACGTCGTCCCGGCTCTCCGCCGAGAGCGCGATGATCGTCTCGACGCTCTTCGTCGGGTCGACGAGCTCCTTCGTCGTGAACGTCCCGAAGAACTCCTCCTTCAGGAGCATCACGACGCTGCCGTCGTTCACGATCATGGCGGCGGCGTTCTGGTCCGTGAAGCGCGGGTCGAACGAGAACCCGAGCTCCGCGAAGAACGCCTTCGAGCGGTCGAGATCCTGCACGGCGAGGTTGGGGAAGATCATGCGGTTCCCGTCGATCATGGGCCGTCCTCCTTGGTCGTGGTCGTGGGGTAGACGGGCGTCGAGCCGGGATCTCATCGCGATGCGCCGACGCGACGACCGATGAGGAGCGGGGGTCACCCGAGTCTCTATCGTTCCAGGCTCGAACCGGAGGAGGGGACGACGAGTGAGCGACACGGGGAACGACAGGGAGCGGTTGGCAGCGCACGAGCGGATGTCCACGGGCGGCCTCGCCCGCTGGATGCACGCCTGCGCGTACCACCCGGGCCGGGTGGTACTCGCCTGGGCGCTGATCATCGGGTCGCTCGTCGCGGGCGTGATCCTCTTCGGAGGCGCGCTCAAGGACGAGTTCGAGATCCCCGGGTCGGACACGCAGCGCGCCACCGACCTGATCGAGTCCGAGTTCGCCTCCGAGCAGGGCGGCGTCCTCAACCTCGTCTTCGCGGCGCCGGAAGGAGAGCGCCTCGACACGCCGGAGCGCAAGGCGGCGATCGCCGCGGCGATCACGCGCCTCGAGTCGGACGAGTTCGCGCCGACCGAGGACGAGGCCGGGATCGCGCGGCCCGAGGACGGCTCCGCGCCCGACATCCGCGACCCGTTCGAGGACGCGACGTTCTCCGACGACGGCCGCATCGCCTACACCGAGGCGCAGTTCGACCGCGTCATCTTCGACAAGGACCGCGAGTCGGTCGTGGCGGTGCAGGACGCCGTGCGCGAGACCGTCGAGCCGGCGGGCGTGACCGTCGAGTTCAACGGCGACGCGGAGTTCCCGCCGCTCGAGCAGGGGACGCAGGAGATGCTCGGCCTGCTCGCGGCGCTGATCGTGCTGCTCGTCGTCTTCCGGACCTTCGTCGCGGCCTCGATCCCGATCGCGCTCGC
>CAZODN010000070.1:0-14735 GCA_964578545.1 uncultured Gaiellales bacterium | reverse complement strand
GGGTCGGTGAGCAGGCGCACGCCGTCGAGGTCGATGACGACGGTCGCGTGCCCCACGTACTCGATCCGCGCCACGTGTGAACCGTAGACCGCCCGGCCTGGCCGGGCTGCCGGGCTAGACGCAGTCCTTGAGCCCCTGCGCCTCGGGCAGCGACTCGAGCTTCTTGAGCGTGTTGTTCTCGATCTGGCGGATCCGCTCTCGCGTGACGCCGAAGGCCTGGCCGACCTCCTCGAGGGTGCACGGCTGCGAGCCGTCGAGCCCGTACCGGAGCATGATCACCTGCCGCTCCCGCTCGGGCAGCGCGGCGAGCGCCAGGACGACGTCCTCGCGCCGGAGCGAGAGCGACGCCGAGTCGAACGGCGACTCGGCCTGCTCGTCGGGCACGAAGTCGGCGAGCGAGGCGTCCTCGTCGTCGCCGACCGGCTTCTCGAGGGAGATGGGCATCTGCGCCATGCGGAGGATCTCCCGGACCTCGTCGGTCTCGATCTCGAGCTCGGCCGCGATCTCCTCGGGCAGGGGCTCACGGCCGAGACGCTGCACGAGCTGGCGCTCGATGTGGACGACCTTGTTGAGCTTCTCGACCATGTGCACCGGGATGCGGATCGTGCGCGCCTTGTCCGCGATCGCCCGCGTGACCGCCTGCCGGATCCACCACGTCGCGTACGTCGAGAACTTGTAGCCGCGGCGGTAGTCGAACTTCTCCACCGCGCGAATGAGCCCGAGCGACCCCTCCTGAATGAGGTCGAGGAAGGACAGGCCACGGCCGAGGTAGCCCTTCGCGATCGAGACGACGAGGCGCAGGTTGGCCTCGATCATGTGCTGCTTCGCCGCCATGTCCCCGCGCTCGATGCGCTTCGCGAGCGAAACCTCCTGATCGGCAGTCAGGAGCGGCACCTTGCCGATCTCCCGCAGGTAGAGGCGGAGCGAGTCGAGCGAGACCTCGACGGAGAGGTCGAGCTTCGGCTCGATCTTCTCCTCCTCGGGCTGCGCCGGCTCCTCGTGCGGAAGTGACTTGTGCTCGACACCCTCGACGAGCTCGACCGAGTGGTCGACGAGGTACGCGTAGAAGTCCTCGATCTGCTCCTTCGTCAGCTCGACTTCCTCGAGACCGCTGACGATCTCGTCGTACGTGAGGAACCCCTTCTCGAGCCCCTGCTCGGTGAGGCGCTGGAGCTCCTCGACCTCGGGGAGGGCGACATCGACAGACAGCATGGTCCCGGCTCTCTCCTCTCGTCCTCGAACGGATTACCGACCTACCACCTGCATCGAGCCGGCTCCGCCTGCAGCCCCGGCTCCACCACCAAGCGCGCGGATACTAGTCCGCAAAGGACGATTGTGGAAGAGGGCTTCCCGACGATCTTTCCCGAGGCTGTCAGATGGCCCTGAGCGCGCCCACGACGTCACCGCGCGAGTTCCGGAGGAGGACATCGCCGAGGGCGCCGGTGTCCACACCGAGACGTCCGAGGAAGGCGGCGAGCGCCGGCCGAACGGCCCGCTGGCCTCCGTCCTCCGCCTTCAGCGCGACGCCGAGGCCTTCGGGCGAGACGGCGCAGAGGAGGCCTTCGGCGCCCCCTTTCGCCGCCCAGCCGTAGCGCATGAGCTCGGTGTCGGCCTCGCCGGGGCCGCGGATGAGCTCCGGCCGCGCCCGCATCGCCTGTGCGGCGCGCGCGCCGCCGTCGAGCTCTTCGAGGCGTGCGAAGGCGTGGGCCATACGCTCGAGCGGCAGGGCGTACGTGACGACCCCACACCCGTCCGGGGACGTCGGGACCGTCGCGGGATCGACCTCGGCCGCGGCGCACACCTCAGCGAGCATCGCCTCCTGGCACGGGTGCTCCGGGAGCCGGTAGCCCTCGGTCGGCCAGCCGCGCTCCCGGCAGAGCAGGAGCATCGCCGCGTGCTTACCGGAGCAGTTGTGCTGGAGGCGGGTCGGCTCCGGGCCGCACTCGAGGTCGTCCTCGTCCATCCGCGCCTTGGCGAGGAGGGAGAGCACCGGCGCGAGCTGGTCGGGCCGGTGCAGGTGCGATGCGCACGCGATCGCGACCTCGCCGTCGTCGAGGTCGGGTCGAGCCCGCACGAGCGGCAGCGCCTGGATCGGCTTGGCGGAGCTCCGGAAGTACGTGACGAGGTGCGGATCGCCGGCGGACTCGACGATGCGGCTCTCGTGCACCGCGACGGCGTGCACGACGTGGCGCGCCTCGACGACGTCGCCCCGGGTGGCCTCGACGACGATCGGATTCATCCCCGCGGCAGCCTACGGTGTCAGACACCGCAGATCGACACGTCGGCGTCTGACCTGTCCAGAGAGGGCAGCGACAGCGGACGAGTCCCGCTTCGCACCTGAACAGCGGCTGTGGACACACTTGCACTCTTTCCACGCAATCTGCCCTTGACAGAGATCGGTGTCTGACACCGAATTTCCGGCGAATGGTCGGGTAATGTCGTATATATTGCTTCCATCGACCATTGGGATCCCACCGACTACCCCGCGGACGACACGCTCGTCGTCAGCGACCCCGAGCAGCTGAAGGCGCTCGGCGACGAGCTCCGCGGGCGCATCATCTCTCTCCTCCGAGAGCGGGCGTGGTCGACCCAGCAGCTCGCCCGTGAGCTCGAGCTCCCCAAGGGGACGGTCGGGCATCACCTGAAGGTGCTCGAGCGGGCGGGGCTGATTCGGGTCGTCCACACCCGCAAGGTTCGCGCGCTGACGGAGAAATTCTACGGGCGCACCGCGCGCCTCTTCCTGTTCCAGATCGAGGACCCCGAGCAGGCCCGCGCGGCCGGGGCGTCGACGCTCCGCGACGCGGCGTTCCAGCTCGAGCGCGCCGTGCCCGAGAAGAGCATGTGGGGCCTCGTCCTGTCACGCCTGACGGAGAAGGACGCCGACCGGTTCGCGCGACGGGCCAACCGCCTCCTCGACGACTACCGTGCGGCCGACTCACCGGACGGCGCCCCGCACCGGCTCGCGCTCGCGTACTGGGCCGTCGAGCGGCGGGACGCGACGCCCGATGCGTAGCCTCTGGCCGCACGGCGGGCTCTGGCGCCACCCGGACTTCCTGAAGCTCTGGTCGGCGGAGACGATCAGCCAGTTCGGGACGCAGGTCTCGAACCTCGCGATCCCGCTCGTCGCGATCCTCGTGCTCGACGCCAGCGCGTTCGAGGTCGCCACGCTCGGGACGGTGCTCTTCCTCCCCTTCATCATCTTCACACTCCCGGCGGGGGTCTGGGTCGACCGGATGCGGCGCAAGCCGATCCTCGTCGCAGGCGACCTCGGCCGCGCGGTGCTCCTCGCAACGATCCCGCTCGCCTACGTCGCGGACGCGCTCACGCTCGCACAGCTCTACGCCGTGGGCTTCCTCGTCGGCGTCTGCACCGTCTTCTTCGACGTCGCGTACCAGTCGTACCTCCCGGCGCTCGTCGAACGGGAGCAGCTCGTCGAGGGCAACTCGAAGCTGGAGATCAGCCGCTCGGCCTCACAGATCGCCGGGCCGGGACTGGGCGGGGGGCTCATCCAAGCGCTCACCGCGCCATACGCGGTTCTCGTCGATGCAGCGAGCTTCCTCGGCTCAGGTCTCTTCATCCTCCGCATCCGGAAGGTGGAGGAGCTCCCTGGCCACGAGCAGCACCCGGCCCACGAGCGGGCGAGCCTGTGGACGGATACGAAGGAAGGCCTGCGCTTCGTTCTGGGCAACCCGCACCTGCGTGCTCAGGCCGGCTGCACGGGAACCTCGAACTTCTTCTTCAGCCTCGCCTTCTCGATCATCCTCGTCTACTTCGTGCGCGAGCTCGACCTCTCGCCGGGAGCGATCGGCGTCATCCTCTCGATCGGCAGCATCGGCGCGCTAGCGGCCGCCGTCACCGTGAACCGGATCTCGGCACGCTTCGGGGTCGGCCGCACGGCGATCGCTGCCTCGTTCCTCGAGGGGCCAGCCGTGCTCCTGATCCTGCTCGCGCCCGTCGAGTCGCCGATCCCGTTCCTCGTCGTGGCCCAGCTCCTCCTGAGCTTCGCGATGGTGACGTACAACGTCATGGTCGTGAGCTTCCGTCAGGCCCTCTGCCCGGAGCGAATGCAGGGGCGCATGAACTCGGTCATGCGGTTCATCGTCTGGGGGACGATCCCGCTCGGGAACCTCGCGGGAGGTGCGATCGCGACCGCCTACAGCCTCCGAACGGCGATCTTCGTGGGAGCCATCGGCGGCGGGCTCGCATTCCTCTGGCTCCTCCTCTCGCCGATGCGCAACGTGCGGGAGATCCCCACGGAGCCGATGGTGTTCGGCCCGCCCGAGCCCGCGCCGGCGTAGCCACGGATACTCTCGCTCGATGCCCGAGTTGCCCGAGGTCGAGGCGTGGGTGCGGGAGCTCGACCCGCTCGTCTCCGCCTCGCCGATCGAGGAGGCGGGGCCGGCGCACATCGCGACCCTGAAGACGGCGGACCCGCCGCTCTCCGCCCTCGAGGGGCGGCGGCTCGCGGGAGCATGCCGGCGCGGGAAGAACCTCCTCTTCCCCACGGACGACGGCGAGCTCGTCCTCCGCGTCCACCTCATGAGCGCGGGACGCCTTCGCTACCTCCCACCGGGCGCGAAGGGGCCGAAGACGCCGATGTTCCGGCTGCGCTTCGCGGGAGGCGGGGAGCTCGTCCTCACCGAGGCGGGGAAGAAGAAGCGAGCGGGCGTCTGGCTCGTGACGCCCGATCAGCTCGACTCCGACCTCTCTCACCTCGGCCCCGACGCCCTCTCGCTCGACGCCGCAGCGCTCGCCGAGATCCTCCACCGCGAGCGGCGGCAGCTCCACCCCCTCCTGCGCGACCAGCGAGCGGTGGCGGGGATCGGCCGGGCGCACGCGAACGAGATCCTCCTCCGCGCGCGGCTCTCCCCGTTCAAGGCCTCCACGGAGCTCTCCCCGGAGGAGGTCACGCGTCTCGCGGACGCGATCCACGTCGACCTCGAACGCGCGCTCGAGCTCCGCGAGCGCGGCAAGGGCGACGCCGACGTCTACCTCGTCCACGACCGACTCGGCGAGCCGTGCCCGCAGTGCGGGACCCCGATCGCCCGCGTCGACTTCGAGGAGCACACGATCTACTACTGCCCGTCCTGCCAGACGGGGGGCCGGCTCCTCAAGGACCGCCGGCTCTCGCGCCTGCTGCGCTGAGAAGCCCGAATCTGGACAGCGGCACCCCTCCGGCCGGTTGCTACGGTGGCCGGCATGGCGACGGACGTGAAGCTCCAGGAGGACCTCCAGGCCTCGCCGCCGGAGATCGCGCTCGCCCTCTCCCGGGCAGGCGTGTCCGGCGTCCAGAAGGCGGTCCGCATCCGGCGCGGGGGCGCCGAGACCGTCATGTCGGCGGTGATCGACTGCACGGTCGACCTCGCCGCCGACCAGAAGGGCGTCCACATGTCGCGCTTCCCGGAGCTGTTCGAGGAGGCGATCGACCTCGTCGTCGGCGAGGAGGCGCTGCTCGTCGAGGTGCTCGCCGAGCACATCGCGAGCCGGATCGTCGAGCGGCAGAAGGCGCTGAAGGCGGAGGTCTGGATCCGCGCCCAGTGGCCCATCCACCGCCGCACCCCCGTGACCGACCTCCAGACCCAGGAGATGGTCACGCTCTGCGGCATCGCCGCGGCGTCCGAGCACGGAACCCGCCGCGTCGTCGGCGTCGAGGCGACCGGGATCAACGCGTGCCCGTGCGCCCAGGGGCTCGTCCGCAACCGGGCGTCGGAGCGCCTGCTCGAGGCGGGGTTCGAGGGCGACGACGTCGAGAAGATCCTCGCGCTCGTCCCCATCGCGACGCACAACCAGCGCGGCCGGCAGACCCTGTTCGTCGGCACCGACCAGGACCTCGACGCGGTCACGCTGCTCGAGATCGCCGAGCGCTCCATGAGCGCGCCGATCTACGACCTCCTGAAGCGGCCGGACGAGCTCTTCGTCGTCGAGCACGCGCACCTGCAGCCGCGCTTCGTCGAGGACTCCGTCCGCCACGCCTTGCGCGACGCGCTGGCGACGCTGCCCGAGCTCGACGACGCCGACTTCCTCCTCTCGCGCCAGGTCAACTTCGAGACGATCCACGTGCACGACGTCGTGGCCGAGCGCTGGGGAACCGTGGGCGAGCTTCGCCGCGAGCTCGAGACCGGCGCCGCCGGGCCGCGCCAGACGACGCTCCACGAGTGGCTCTCGCCCTAGGCGGTCTCGACGACACGATCGGCGAGACGGCCTTGGCAGCCCGGGCTCGCCATCGCGACGACGAGCCACCCCGGTCCGACGCTCCAGTAGACCGCGGCTTCCCCCGCGGTACGATCGCGCCCGTGAGCGACGACGAGCCGGGGACCGTCGTCGAGGCCGGCTACGACCGGGTCGCCGAGGACTACGCCGGTCTGGAGCGGGAGGGCCACGAGTGGCCTCGCCTGCGTCGCCTCCGAGAGTTGCTGTCCGAGGTACCGGCCGGCGGGACCGTGCTGGACGTCGGCTGCGGGAACGGTATTCCGGCGATGCGGGCGATCCAGGAACGTCACACGGGCGTTGGCGTGGACGTCTCGGGCGTGCAGATCGACCTGGCTCGCAAGAACGTCCCGGACGGGCACTTCATACAGAGCGGGATCATGGACCTCGACTTCCCGGCCGACTCGTTCGACGCGATCGTCGCCTTCTACGCGGTCGAGCACATCCCCCGCGAAGAGCACGCAGAGCTGTTCAGACGGTTCCATCGCTGGCTCCGACCGGGAGGGCGCCTCGTCTTCACGCTGGAGCCGTACGACGAACCGGGCCACACGGGTGAGTGGCTGGGAGTGCCGATGTTCCTCAGCTTCTTCGATCCCGATACCACCGCGCAGGTGCTCGCCGACGCAGGACTCGTCGTCGCCGATCGGCGCGTCGAGAGCCAGGTCGAAGGCGACCGTGCGATCGACTACATCTGGTGGACGGCCACGAAGGACGCGGCGGGGTAGGCCCGCCGATCAGAGGGGTACCGACGAGCGCCTGCGACCAGCGAGCTCGCATGGCTGCCGGCCGACGGGCTCTCGTCAGGCGACCTGGGCGGTGCCCACTGTCCCCTCGTTAGACGAGCTCCTCCGACTCCGCGTACGCGTGGCGCCGGTCGACGCCCTGGTCGCGCTCGGACGCGGGCAGGAACCACCGCTCGGCGATCGCCGTCGGCACGACGGCCGAGAGGACGACGACGGTGACGAGGAGCGAGAACTGCGTCTCGTCGATGATCCTGGCAGTCAGGCCGTAGAGCGCGGAGATCGTCCCGAAGGTCAGCCCCGTGCTCATGAGGAGGGTGGAGAAGATCCCATGGCGCCGGTCGGCCCGCCTGGCCAGCGGGTACACGAACACGAGCTTGGGGATCATCTTCGCCGCGAGCAGGACGGCGAGCAGGCCGAGGTTGGAGACGACCGCCGCGAGCGACACGTTCAGGCCGCCCTTGATGAAGAAGAACGGCGTCAGGAACGCGAACGCGACGACCCGCAGGCGCTTCTGCTCCTCGCGGTGCTCCGCGTAGTGGCTGCTCATCACGAGCCCGAGCACGAAGGCCGGCAGGACGGCGTGCCCGTTGGCGAGGTTCGCCAGCACCATGAGCACGAGGAGGCAGGCGAAGACGAGCTTGATCTCCGGCTCGATCACGCGGTCCCCGTAGCGCCCGAAGAACCAGGGGGCGATGCGCGGGAGGGCGAGAATGAGCGCCAGCGAGACCGCGAGGAACGCGGGGAACCACGCGCTCGGCTCGATGAAGATCGCCGACAGCGCGACCGCCGTGCACAGGTCCGTCACGAACGTCGCGCTCATGAGCAGCTTGCCGGTGCTCGTGTGCGTCAGCCCGCGCTCCACGAGCACGGCGTAGACGACCGCGAGCGACGTCGTCGAGAGCGCGGTGCCGGCGATGAGCGACGCGCGGCCGCTCCAGTCGAGAAGGAGGTACGCGACCGCGGAGGCGACGACGAACGGCCCCACGAACGAGACGAAGCCGATCCCGAACGATGCCTTGTACCGGCGCCGCATGTAGGCGGGATCCACCTCCATGCCGGCGAGGAACGTGAGGACGATCGAGGCGAACGCGGCCACGAACGTCAGCCAGCCCTGGCTCTCGAGATCGAAGGCGTTGCCGGCGACCACGCCGAGGGTGAGCTCGACGAGGGCGACGGTCACGCCCACCTCGACCGAGATCATGCTCGCGAGGAGCGCGAGCGTCACGAGTACGGCGGCGAGCTCGATGGCGTCCAACCTGTCCTCCGATGTCGAGTGACGTCAGGTAGAGGCCATCAGCCCCGCGGGCGGTTGGACGCGAGCCTCATCGCGTTCGTCGGATCGTACCCGGGAACGAGCCCTACGCGCCGCGCGGGCGCCGGAGCTCGAACCGGTGCTCGGTCCCGGCGAGGAGCCGACGGATGTTCGCGCGGTGCATGAAGAAGACGGCCGCGGCGCCGCCGATCCCGAACGCGACGATCGGCCACGGGTAGCCGAGGACGACGACGAGGATCGCGAGCGCGAGCGCGGTGGCGAGGGACGCGACCGATGCGTAGCGCGTGAGCAGGAAGGTCAGGATCCAGACGCCGATGCACAGGAAGGCCGCCAGGGGAGCGAGCGCGAACGTCGCGCCGCCCGCCGTGGCGACCATCTTCCCGCCGCTCTCGAAGCGGAGGAAGATCGGCCGCGCGTGCCCGAGCATCGCGGCACCCGCCGCGAGGACGCCGACGAGCGCGCCGCCGGCCCAGAGCCCCAGCGAGGCCGCGGCGAAGCCCTTCGCGACGTCGAGCACGCCGACCACCGCGCCGAGCCTGCGTCCGTAGACGCGGAAGACGTTCGACGCGCCGACGTTGCCGCTCCCCTTCGTGCGGATGTCCTCGCCGCGGAACAGCCGTGGCACCCAGTAGGCGAACGGGAGCGAGCCGAGGAGATACCCGCCCAGGACGGCGAGTGCCTCCTTCACCGCCTACTCCGTCGGGATGCGGTACGCCTCGACCCAGCCGTTCACCGCCGACCAGTCGAGGTTCCGGAAGAACGCGTCGATGTACGCGGCGCGGTCGGTCTGGTAGTCGAGGAAGTACGCGTGCTCGTAGACGTCGAGCGCGACGAGGGGCGTCGCGTTCCACACGGGGAAGGTGTTCTGGGCGTCGCCGATGTAGTTGAAGAGGCGCCGCTCGTCCCAGTCGTAGGCCGTCCACGCCCAGCCGCGCCCGGCCATGCCGGTCGCGCGCAGGTCGGCGCGCCAGGCGTCCGCCGAGCCGAAGTCGCGCTCGATCAGCGCCCCGATCGCGCCGTCCGGATCGCCTCCGTCGCCGCCGAGGTGCTCGAAGTAGACCTCGTGGTTCTTGATCCCGCCAATGGCGAAGGTGAAGTCGACCTTCAGCGCCCGGACCTCGGAGTACGCCTGGTTCGCGGCGGCGAGATCCGCGCTCGCGAGGAGCCCGAGGATCTCGTTGCGCTTCGTGACGTAGCCCTGGTACAGGCGGTAGTGGGCCTCGATCGTCGCGCGGGAGATGCCGTCCAGCTCCAGGAGCGCCGGCTTGAGCTCGCGGGGCCTGATCTCGACGTAGTTCGGCATCTGCTTCCTCCGGGAGCGGGGCGGGAACGCGCGGAGCATATCCTTGCCCGGAGGAAACCCGTACCGAGAGGAGAGCGACCATGGCGTTCAGCGTTCCCGACCTCACCTACCCGTTCGACGCGCTCGAGCCCCACATCGACGCGCGCACGATGGAGATCCACCACGACCGCCACCACGCCGCGTACGTCACCAACCTCAACGCGGCACTCGAGGGCACCGACTGGGCGGAGCAGCCGATCGAGACGGTGCTCACGAGCCTCGACTCGATCCCGGAGGACAAGCGCATGGCCGTCCGCAACAACGGCGGCGGGCACGCGAACCACACCCTCTTCTGGGAGATCATGGGCCCGAACGGGGGCGGCGATCCCTCGGGCGACCTGGCGGACGCGATCGCCGACACGTTCGGCAGCGTCGACGAGATGAAGGCGGCCGTCAACGACGCCGGCGTCAAGCGCTTCGGCTCCGGTTGGACGTGGCTCGTGTGGGACGGGACCGGCCTCGCGGTCATGTCCACGCCGAACCAGGACACGCCGGTCATGGAGGGCTCCACGCCGATCCTCGGGATCGACGTGTGGGAGCACGCCTACTACCTCCAGTACCAGAACCGCCGGCCCGACTACCTCGCGGCCTGGTGGAACGTCGTCGACTGGGACGCCGTCGCGGCCAAGTTCGAGGCGGCGCGCGGGTAGCGCCGCAATCCGCCTGGAGCGCGGGCGCGTAGCACGTCTCGTGACGACGTCGCTCGCGCTCCAGGCCGTTCCCGCGCACGCGCCGGCGGCGATCATGTCGGACGTGGAGAGGATGGAGCCCACGGACGGGCAGCTCATCGTCCGCACCGCCGGAGGCGACCGGGGCGCGTTCGAGGAGCTCCACGCGCGCTACCGCCGAGCCGTCCTCGGGCTCGCGTTGCGCCGGATCGGCGACCGGGGCCGGGCGGAGGACGCGACCCAGGACGCCTTCGTCGCCGTCTGGCGCTCCGCGCGGACGTACGACCCGGCGCGCGGGAGCGGCGCCTCGTGGTTGTACGCGGTCGCCCGCAACGCGATCACCGATCGCCTCAGGCGAACACCCGAGCCGGCGGCGGAGCCCGCGGAGAGCCCGTCCGCGGAGCCCGGTTTGCACGACGCAGCCGAGGCCTCGTGGACGGCGTGGCGTGTCCACCGCGCGCTCGAGGCGCTCCCGGCCCATGAGCGGCCGGTGATCGAGCTCGCCTACTGGGGCGGAATGTCGCAGAGCGAGATCGCCGCCCGCCTGGACGTGCCGCTCGGGACCGTGAAGACGAGGACGAGGAGCGCGCTCTCGCGCCTCGCGGACGCGCTCGAGGACGAGCTCCGGTGAGCGAGCGTCGACTCGACTTCGACGAGCTCGTCGGCACCAAGCTTCCCGCTCACGAGCGCGAGCGGCTCCTGCAGGTTCACGCGCTCCTGCTGGAAGCGGGCCCTCCGCCCGAGCTCGAGCCGGGCGCGGCGGCCGTCGGGGTGCGACCGCGGCGGCGCAGGGGCGCCTTGCTCGCGCTCGCGGCCGCGTTCGTCGCCGCGGCCTTCGCCGTCGGAGTGGTCGCGGGCGACAGGCTGGCGGGCCCCACGGTCGACTTCGAGGTCACGATGCAGGGGACCGCGAACGCCCCCGGCGCCACTGCGACGCTGAGGGTCTTCGAGCTCGACGCGGGCGGCAACTGGCCGCTCGAGCTCGAGGTCGAGGGCCTGCCCCCGTCCGCGAGCGGGCAGCCCTTCCAGCTCTGGCTCACGAAGGGTGGGGCGATCGCGGAGCTGTGCGGCGCGTTCCAGACCGACGCGGACGGATCGACGTCGGTGCCGATGAACGCCCCGTACCGGTTCGACGACTTCGACGGCTGGGTCGTCGTCGAGGAGGGCGGGCAGGCCCCGCTCCTGACGACGTGACCGCTCCCCCCGGCATCCGCATGACGACGCTCGTCCGGGCGCCGAGGGAGCGCGTGTACGACGCGTTCACGCAGGCGGAGGAGCTCGACGCGTGGTTCACGACCGGTGCCGAGGTCGACCCCCGTCCCGGCGGCGAGATGAGGTGGCGGTGGAAGGAGTGGGGACCGAACCGGGTCACCGCCGAGGATCGCGGCCCGGTGCTGGAGGCGCGGCGTCCCGAGCGCTACGTGTTCGGCTGGCAGGAGGCCCTCGGCGGCACGACCGTCGAGCTCGACTTCGAGGAGCACCCGGAAGGCACGGTCGTCCGGCTGCACGAGCACGGCTACGCCGACACGCCGGAGGGCTGGGCGGGCTTCTCGGAGTGCTCGACCGGCTGGGGGGAGGCGCTGACGCTGCTCAAGTTCTGGGTCGAGCACGGCGTCCGCTACTGACGTCCGCAGCCTCCGGACGGCGAGCTATCGTCGGTCGTCGTGACGGAGCGTCGCGTTCGCACCCAGTACGAGGACTTCGTGCGCCACGTCTACACGACGGGAGTGCCGAAGCAGGACCGCACCGGCACGGGCACCATCAGCGTCTTCGGGTACCAGATGCGGTTCGACCTCTCCGAGGGCTTCCCGCTCGTCACGACGAAGAAGGTGCACTTCAAGTCGGTCGCGCTCGAGCTCCTGTGGTTCCTGCGCGGCGACTCGAACGTCCGCTGGCTCCAGGAGCGCGGCGTGACGATCTGGGACGAGTGGGCGGACGAGGACGGCGAGCTCGGCCCGGTCTACGGAGTCCAGTGGCGGAGCTGGCCGACCCCCGACGGCGGCCACGTCGACCAGATCGCCGAGGTCGTGCGGCTCCTCCGCGAGGACCCGGACTCCCGGCGCATCGTCGTGAGCGCCTGGAACGTCGCCGAGATCCCGAAGATGGCGCTGGCGCCGTGTCACGCGTTCTTCCAGTTCCACGTCGGCGCGGGCGACCGGCTCTCGTGCCAGCTCTACCAGCGCAGCGCGGACGTGTTCCTCGGCGTCCCGTTCAACATCGCGAGCTACGCGCTCCTCACGCACATGCTCGCGCAGCAGTGCGACCTCGTCCCGGGCGACCTCGTCTGGACCGGCGGCGACTGCCACGTGTACTCGAACCACCGGGAGCAGGTCGAGACGCTCCTCTCTCGCGAGCCGTACCCCTTCCCCACGCTCGAGCTCACGCGGCGGCCGCCGTCGATCTCCGACTACGCGTACGAGGACTTCGAGGTGGTCGGCTACCGGCACCATCCGGCGATCCGCGCGCCGGTCGCCGTGTGAAGGTCTCGCTGCTCGCCGCCGTCGCGCGAGACGGCGTGATCGGCCGCGACGGGACGATCCCCTGGCGCCTCCCGGAGGACCTGGCGCGGTTCCGCGAGCTCACCACGGGGCACGTCGTCGTCATGGGGCGGCGGACGTGGGACTCGCTGCCCGACCGGTTCCGCCCGCTGCCCGGGCGCCGCAACGTCGTCGTCACGCGCGATCCGAGCTGGAGCGCGGAAGGCGCGGAGCGCGCCGGCTCGCTGGACGAGGCGCTCTCGCTCGCCGCTGACGCCGAGCGCGTCTTCGTGATCGGCGGCGCCGAGATGTACGCCGCGGCGCTTCCTCGTGCCGACGAGCTCCTGCTCACGGAGATCGACCTCGAGATCGCAGGCGACACGTTCTTCCCCGAGTGGAGCCGGGACGAGCTCGTCGAGGTCTCGCGCGAGGAGCGCGTGTCCGCCGACGGCACGCCGTTCGCCTTCGTCACGTACGAGCGGACACGTCCCGAATAGGCACTACAATTTGGTCTAAAGTCGGCACTACAATGGACCGTGTGGAAGTCGGCATCCGCGAGCTCAGGCTCAACCTCAGCAAGTACGTCGCACGCGCGAGGCACGGCACGAACGTCGTCGTGACCGATCACGGCCGCCCTGTCGCACGCCTCGGCCCGCTCGAGGAGGACGAGGACACGTTCGCTCGTCTCGTGCGAGAAGGAATCATCATCCCGGCGAGACGTCCGAAGCGCGCGGCCCTCCCGCCTCTGGTCGACGAGGCTGACGTCACCGGCACGGTCAGCGACCTCGTTCTCGACGATCGCGGGTGATCGCCTACTTCGACTCGTCTGCGTTCGTCAAGCTCGTCATCCCCGAGGAAGGAAGCGATGAGGCGCGGAGGCTCTTCGCCGGCGCGACACAGGTCTTCTCGTCGCGGCTCCTCGTGCCGGAGGCGAGCGCTGCTCTCGCCCGCGCCCGACGGATGGGCCGACTGGCGGCGCGTGCGTCCGGCTCGGCTCAGGCAGCGAGCCGGGCGCTCCTCGGTGGGGTCAGCCCCCTCGAGGTCGTGCCGGCGGTGGCGGAGTCCGCGGCTCGATTGGCGGAAGCACATGACCTGCGCGCGTACGACGCCGTCCACCTGGCCTCGTACCAGCGTGTGGAGTCACCGACGTCGGTGCTCGTCGCCGCGGACGGCGACCTCGCCCGAGCGGCACGCGCGCTCGGGCACGCGGTCGCAGTGCCCGCCTGAGCTACGGGGCGGAAGCCAACTCGACCACGGCCTCGCGGAAGACCTCGGTGTGCAGGTCGACGTCGGCCTCGGTCGTCGCCGGCGACATGAGCGCCATGTTGTGGAACGGCGTCAGCAGGATGCCCCGGTTCAGGGCGAAGAGGTGCATGTAGCGCTCGAGCGCGAAGTTCCCGGCCGCGTGGGCCTCGGCCCCGTTCCGGGGACGCTCCGGTCCGAACAGGTACTCCGCCCGGCATCCGAGGCGCGTCACGTGCCACGGGAGGCCGGACTCCGCGATCCCGGCTTCGACCCCCTCCGTCCACCGCTCGGCGAGCGGGATCATGCGCGCGAACGCGTCCTCGGTCAGCACCTCCGCGAGCGTCGCGCGCATCGCGGCGAGCGAGAGGGCGTTCGCGGCGAGCGTGCCGCCGACACCCCCGACGTCCACGTCCTCCAGCTCGATGCGGCCGGCGAGACGACGGGCGACCTCCTCCGAGAGCCCGTAGGCCGCCGCGGGGATCCCGCCCGCGATCGGCTTCCCGATCGTGACGATGTCCGGCTCGAGCCCGTGCACGCCGGTGTAGCCGCCCGGGCCGCAGCAGATCGTGTGCGTCTCG
The DNA here is from genome assembly GCA_964578545.1 of uncultured Gaiellales bacterium. GTDB lineage: Bacteria > Actinomycetota > Thermoleophilia > Gaiellales > Gaiellaceae > GMQP-bins7. The sequence goes on along the minus strand of CAZODN010000070.1, from coordinate 202 downwards.
TCGATGGCGAGGAGCGTCCCGTGCCGGCGCGTCAGCTCGCGCAGCGCGTCGTGGAAGCCGGGCTCCGGGTGGACGATGCCGATGTTCGTGAGCGCGGGCTCGGTGAGGACGACGGCGACGTCGCCGCGCGCGAGCTGGCGCACCACCCCCGCCGCCGCGGTGTAAAACACGACGCGCGACGGCACGGCCGGGGCGCCCCGCG
>CAZODN010000069.1:0-14846 GCA_964578545.1 uncultured Gaiellales bacterium | reverse complement strand
TCTGGTACTGGCTCATCCTCAGCCGGATCCTGCTCCTGCCGGTGATCGCCGGGCTCGCGTACGAGCTCATCCGCTACGCGGGGAAGCACCGGGACAACCGCGTGCTCATGTGGCTGCTCGCGCCGGGGCTCTGGCTCCAGCGGCTCACGACGCGCGAGCCGTCGCTCGACCAGATCGAGGTGTCCATCCAGGCCTTGCAACGCGTCATGGAGCGGGAAGCCGCCGAGACACCCGAGGAGAGGCGGCTGGAGGCCCGCGTCGAGGTGATGGCCTGATGCCCCGGATCGTCCGCGAGGCCGAGATCGCGTGGGAGGGGTCGACCGCGCGCGGCTCCGGCGTCGTGACCGCGCTGAGCTCGGGCTCGTTCGCTCTCGAGACGACGATCGCCTCGCGCGTGGGCGAGCCGGAGGGGAAGACGAGCCCGGAGGAGCTGCTCGCCGCCGCCCACGCGTCGTGCTTCGTGACGTCGCTCGGGAGCGAGCTCGCGCGCGCGGGGACGCCCCCGGAGCGGATGATCGTGCGCTGCACGATCACGATGGACGAGGTGGAGGGCGCGGGGCACCGGATCGTGGCGTCCGCGATCTCGGCCCGGGGCGTCGTCCCGGGGTGCGACCAGGCGGGCTTCGCGCAGGCCGCCGAGGACGCCGACGCCGGGTGCCCGTTCTCCGCGCTCATCAAGGCGAGCGCGACCGTGACGATCGACGCGACGCTCGAGGAGGGGGAGTGATGGCCGACCGCACCGCGCACGTGACCTGGCGAGGGACGCTGTTCGAGGGCGGAGGGACCATCGACCGTGTCGGCAGCGGCGCGTTCGGGCCGCTCGACGTGACGTGGGCCTCGCGCGCGGAGGACCCGGACGGGCGGACGAGCCCCGAGGAGCTCATCGCCGCCGCCCACGCCGCCTGCTTCTCGATGGCGCTCTCGAACGGCCTCGCGAAGGCGGGGACGCCCGCGGAGACCATCGAGACGTCGGCCACGGTCACCTTCGTCCCGGGCACGGGGATCACGAAGGTCGCGCTCAGGGTGCGCGGGCGCGTGCCGGGCCTCGACGAGGCCGGGTTCCTCGCGGAGGCTGAGACGGCGAAGGAGAGCTGCCCCGTCTCGAAGGCGCTCGCCGCGGTGCCGGAGATCTCGCTCGACGCCGCGCTCGCGTAGCCGGCCTGCGCCGGGCACGCGGCTACGATCGTCTCGATGGACGCGATCGACCAGCTCGTCGACGAGCTCGACCGCTCGTACGCGGAGGCGCAGGAGCGCATGGCCGACCCTGCCGTCTACAACGACCGCCGGCAGGCGGCAGACGCCGGTCGGCGGCTGAAGGAGCTCGAGACCCCGAAGCGTCTCGCGGACGAGTGGCGCCAGGCGCGCGCCGACCTCGAGGACGCGCGCGGCGATCCCGAGCTCGCCGGGCTCGCCTCGGAGCTCCAGGCCGAGGTCGACCGCCTCGAGGACGAGCTCAAGCTCGCCCTCCTGGGGCGCGACCCGGCCGACGAGAAGGACGTGATCGTGGAGATCCGGCAGGGCGTCGGCGGCAGCGAAGCCGCGCTCTGGGCGGCCGACGTCCACCGGATGCTGACGCGGTACGCCGAGCGGCTCGGCTTCAAGACGGAGACGCTGTCGACGAGCGAGAGCGAGGGCGGCGGGATCAAGGACGTGACCCTCGCGGTGAAGGGCCGCGGCGCGTACTCGGTCTTCAAGTACGAGGGCGGGACGCACCGCGTCCAGCGCGTGCCCGAGACGGAGTCGCAGGGCAGGATCCACACCTCGACCGCGACGGTCGCGGTCATGCCCGAAGTGGACGAGGTGGAGGTCGAGATCGCGGAGAAGGACCTGAAGATCGACGTCATGCGCTCGACCGGGCCGGGCGGCCAGAGCGTGAACACGACGGACTCCGCGGTGCGGATCACGCACCTTCCGACGGGGATCGTCGTCGCGATGCAGGACGAGAAGTCGCAGCTGCAGAACAAGCAGAAGGCGCTCCGGGTTCTCCGCGCGCGCCTCTACGAGGCCGAGCGGGAGAAGCAGCTGGCGGAGGTCGCGGAGGCGCGGCGGTCGCAGATCGGCACCGGCGACCGCGCGGAGAAGATCCGCACGTACAACTACCCCGAGAGCCGGGTCACCGACCACCGGATCAAGCTCACGGTGCACCGGCTCGACCAGGTGCTGGAGGGAGACCTCGGCGAGTTCACCGAGGCCCTCCGAGCCGAGGAGCAGCGCCAGGCGCTCGCGGCCGCGTCCGCGTGACCCGCCGGGAGCTGCTCGCTGCCACGACCGCCCGGCTCGCGGCGGCCGGGTGCGAGACCCCGGGCGTGGACGCGGAGATCCTGCTCGCGCACGTGCTCGGACGTTCCCGCTCGGAGCTCAGGGCGAGCCTCGACGACGACGTGGGGGAGCGGGAGGTCGCGGCGCTCGAGGAGCTCGTCGCCCGGCGCGAGGCGCGGGAGCCGCTCGCGTACGTCCTCGGCGAGTGGGGGTTCCGGAGGCTGACGCTCTTCGTCGACCCGCGCGTCCTCGTCCCGCGCCCGGAGACGGAGGTCGTCGTCGAGCGCTGCCTCGCGCTCGTCGCGGAGATCGAGGAGCCTCGGGTGCTCGACGTTGGCACCGGGAGCGGCGCGATCGCGCTCGCCGTCGCGGACGAGCACCCGGGCGCGCGGGTCACGGCGATCGACAGCTCGCGGGACGCGCTCGACGTCGCGCGCGCGAACGCGGTGCGGACGGGCCTCGAGATCCAGCTGGAGGAGATGGACCTCCACGACGGGCTCCCGGCGGGGCCGTGGGACCTCGTCGTCTCGAACCCGCCGTACGTGCGGCCCGAGGAGCTCGCCTCGCTGGAGCCGGAGGTGCGGGACTGGGAGCCGCGCGCCGCACTGGTCGGAGTGGGGGCCACGGAGGCGATCGCACGCGCGGGCCTCGGTGTGCTCCGGCCCGGCGGTGCGCTCGTCCTGGAGGTGGCCGACGGAGACGCCCGCCGCGTGGCGGAGCTCCTGTGGTCGCTTGGCTACGGCCGGATCCGGATCACTCCCGACTTGGCCGGAAGGGACCGCGTCGTCCAGGGCGTGACCACATCTGCCAATTGACATGACTACAATGTGGGCTAACGTGACTACACGCGTGGGAATCCGTGAGCTGAAGGCACGGCTGTCGCACTACCTCGAGCGCGCCGCGCTGGGTGAGACGATCGTCGTGACCGACCGCGGCCGGGCGAAGGCCGAGATACGCGGGTTATCCGTCGAGCAGCGGATCCAGACGGGCATCGAGGAGGGCTGGATCCGGCCCGGAAGGCCCGGCGGAGTCGCGGACCGCGAACGACCACGCTTCGAGGCACGGATGACGATCGCGGAAGCCATGGCAGAGGATCGTGAGGAGTGACGGTCTACGTCGATGCAAGCGCGATCCTGAAGGTTTATGTCTCGGAGCCGGACTCCGACGTCGCGCGGCGCCTCCTGCGGGACGACCCGGCGTGGGCCAGTGCGTGCGTCACGATCATCGAGGTACGCCGCAATCTCCGGCGGATGCTTGACGATCCGCAGTTCGAGCAGGCGTGTGACGCGTTCGAGCTCGATTGGGCCGAGACGATTTCCCTGTCCATCGACGATGCGGCTGCCGAGCGAGCGGCACGGCTGGCGGAGCGAACCGGGGTGAAGTCGCTCGACGCGATTCACCTCGAGTCCGCCCTCCGGGCAGGCGCGGGTGAAGGGATGCCCGTGATCACGTTCGACCGGCAGCTTGCGGACGCGGTGCGCCGGCTCGGGTGGCGCGTGCTCCCGGAGTGAGCTCGCCGGAGCGCGCGATCGAGGCGATTCGCGGCGGCGAGCTCGTCGTGCTCCCTACGGACACGGTCTACGGCCTCGCTTGCTCGCCCTATCGGGAGGAGCCGGTTCGCGCGCTCTCCGCGCTGAAGGGGCGCTCGCCGGGCCAGCCGATCGCGCTGGTCGCCGCGAGCGTGGACTGGCTGCTGGAGTGCGTGCCCGAGCTGCGCGGGCGTGCTGCCGTGGCGGCCCGCGCGCTGCTCCCCGGCCCGTACACGCTCGTCCTGCCGAACCCGGCCCTGCGCTTCCCGTGGCTCGCGGGCGCTCGCGGCGACACGATCGGCGTGCGCGTCCCCGACGTGCGCGGCCCGGCGGCGGAGCTCCTCGGCGAGGTCGGCGCGGTCGCCGCGACGAGCGCGAACCTGCACGGCGGGCCGGATCCCCGCCGGCTCGAGGACGTGCCCGGGGAGATCCTCGGGGCGGTCGCCGTGGCCGTGGACGGGGGAGAGCTCCCGGGCTCGCCGTCCACGGTCGTCGACCTCACCGGGCCGCGGCCGACGGTCCTCCGCGAGGGCGCGGTGGCCGCCGCCGACGCGCTCGCGCGCGTCCAGGCCGTGCTCGGGGAGTAGCATCCGGGCCGATGGCGACCGTGCCGATGCAGCTCGGGGACCTCCGCACGGCGGGCCTCGCCGACGTCGATCCCGAGGTCGCGGCCCTCCTCGACCGCGAGCTCGAGCGGCAGCGCGGCGAGATCGAGCTGATCGCGTCGGAGAATTTCACGTGGCCCGCGGTCATGGAGGCGGTCGGGAGCGTGCCCACGAACAAGTACTCCGAGGGCTACCCGGGTCGCCGTTACTACGGCGGCTGCGAGGTGATCGACGAGATCGAGCTCCTCGCAATCGAGCGTGCGAAGGCGCTCTTCGGCGCGGAGCACGCGAACGTCCAGCCTCATGCCGGCTCGCAGGCGAACATGGCCGTCTACTTCGCGACGCTCGCGCCCGGCGACACGATGCTCGCGCTCGAGCTGACCCACGGCGGGCACCTCACGCACGGGCACCGCGTGAACTTCTCCGGGCGGCTGTACAAGGTGATCCACTACGGCGTCTCGCGCGAGACGAACCTCGTCGACTACGACCAGGTGCTGAGGCTCGCGAAGGAGCACCTGCCCAAGCTCATCGTCTGCGGCGCCTCCGCGTACCCGCGCACGGTCGAGACGTGGCGCTTCCGAGAGATCGCGGACGAGGTCGGCGCGCTCCTGCTCTGCGACATGGCGCACTTCGCGGGCCTCGTCGCCGCGGGGCTCCACCCGAACCCGGTCGAGCACTGCGACTTCGTGACCTCGACGACGCACAAGACGCTCGCGGGGCCGCGCTCGGCGTTCGTGCTGTGCCGCGAGGAGCACGCCCAGGCGCTCGACAAGGCGGTGTTCCCGGGGATGCAGGGCGGGCCGCTCAACCACGCGATCGCGGCGAAGGCGGCGTGCTTCCGGATCGCGGCGTCGGAGCCCTTCCGGCGGTACCAGGAGAGCGTCCGTGCGAACGCCGACGCGCTCGCGGCCGGCCTGCAGGAGGCCGGGGTCGACGTGCTCACCGGCGGCACCGACACGCACCTCGTGCTCGTCGACCTCCGCGGGACGCAGTGGTCGGGGAAGGACGCGGAGGAGCGCCTCGCCGAGGTGGCGATCACCGTGAACCGCAACACCGTCCCGTTCGACGAGCGCCCGCCCACCGTCGCCTCGGGGTTCCGCCTCGGCACTCCCGCCATGACCATGCGCGGCTTCGACGAGGCCGACTTCCGCGAGGTCGCGGCCATCATCGCCGGCGCGCTCCGCGAGGACGCCGACCTCGGGGCGCTCGCCGCGAGGAGCGCGGCGCTCCTCGAGCGCCGTCCGCTCTACCCGGGCCTCTCGGCCTACCCCACCTTCGGCCACTAGGAGGTCCGCCGTGGACTCGACCGCCAGCCTCCACGCCCCCGCGACCGGGGCCGTCACCGAGGTCACGCACCCTCTCGTCCAGCACAAGATCGGGCTCCTCCGCGACCGGGAGACGACGACGCAGATGTTCCGCCAGCTCGTGAACGAGCTGACGCTGCTCCTCACCTACGAGGCGACGATCGACCTCGCCGACGAGGAGGTCGAGATCGAGACGCCGCTCGAGCGCACGACCGCGAAGCGGATCTCAGGGAAGAAGGTCGCCATCTGCCCGATCCTGCGTGCCGGGATGGGCATGCTCGACGGCGTGCTCTCGCTCATCCCGGGCGCGCGCGTCGGGTTCATCGGGCTGTACCGGAACGAGGAGACGCTCGAGCCGGTCGAGTACTACGTCAAGCTTCCCGAGGACCTCGCGGAGCGGGACGTCATCCTGCTCGACCCGATGCTCGCAACGGGGAACTCGACGGTCGCCGCGGTCGAGCTCGTGAAGCGGGCGGGCGCGACGTCCGTCCGGCTCATCGCGCTCATCGCCGCTCCGGAGGGGATCGCCCGCGTGCACGCCGACCACCCGGACGTCCACATCGTCGTCGCCGCCGTCGACCGCGGCCTGAACGAGAAGGGGTACATCCTCCCGGGTCTCGGCGACGCAGGCGACCGGCTGTACGGCACGAAGTAACCCGGCAGCGTGCTGGACGAGCTCAGGGCGACTCCCGAGGTCCTCTACGGGGCGGCGATCGCGTTCGTCATCGTCGTGCTCCTCACGCCCGCCGTCGGCGGGATGGCGCGGATGCTCGGCGCCGTCGACCAGCCCGACGCCCGGCGCGTCCATCGCCGGCCGATCCCGCGGCTCGGCGGCATCGCGATCTTCCTCGGGATCATCATCCCGTCGCTCGCCTTCCTCGACCTCTCGGGGCCGAGTCGTGGGATCCTGCTCGGGGCGGCGGTGGCAACGGCTCTCGGCGCGATCGACGACTTCCGCGGGCTGTCGCCGCCCGTCAAGCTGGCCGGGCAGTTCGTCGTAGCGGCGATCCCGTGCGCGTTCGGGGTCTGGATCGACCACTTCACGTTCCCGTTCCTCGGCGTCGTCGACCTCCCGGCCTGGCTGGGCGTGCCGCTCTCGATGCTCTTCATCGTGGCCGTCATGAACATGGTCAACTTCCTCGACGGCCTCGACGGCCTCGCCGCGGGTGTCTGCGGGATCGCGGGCCTGACGTACGCGATCCTCGCGCTCTCGCTCGGACGGCCGAACCCCGCGATCCTGTCCGCGGTCGTCGCGGGCGCGTGCCTCGGGTTCCTGCGGCACAACTTCTTCCCGGCCCGGATCTTCATGGGCGACTCGGGGGCGCTCTGCCTCGGGTTCATCCTCGCGGCCGTCTCGATCCAGGGGCTCTTCAAGACCGCGTCCACGGTCGTCCTCCTCCTCCCGCTGCTCGTGCTGGCGGTGCCGATCATCGACACGTCGTTCGTCGTCGCCCGGCGGCTGAAGCACAACCAGCCGATCTACGCGGCCGACCGGAGCCACCTCCACCACCGCTTCCTCAACATCGGCTTCTCGCAGCGGCGCGCGGCCGTGACGATGTGGCTCTGGTGCGCGAGCCTCGCCGGCGCCGCGCTCGCGACGCGGTTCGTCCCGTTCCGCGAGGGGGGCGAGTGGCACCCGCTCGAGACGCTGCTCGTCGCCGCGATCGGGCTCGCCGCGATCGTGTTCTCGATCTACGTCGTGTACCTGCTCGAGATCGTCAAGCTCATGAACCCGCGGGTTCGCCGGCGCGAGCGCGAGGCGGAGGAGCCCCGCGAGCGCCTGACGGCGTAGCCGACGCCACGCGGCTGACGGCGCAGCCCCCGCGAGCGCGCAACAGCGCAGCCGAGGCGGCCGGGCGTCGAGCGACCGTGCGCGGCGAGAGACGCGCAAGTTACAACTTGCAACAAGCTCCGATGCGCTCATTCCAGGCGGAGCAGGGCGTCGGGCGGGAGCTGGTAGAGGAGCACGCGGAAGGCGGTGTCGCGGTTCCTCCGGCGCCGCTCGCGCTCCCTGCGAGCGTCGTGGATCACGAGCCGAACGAGCTCGTAGCTCGGGCGTGGCATACCGAGCCGCGCTGCTTCTTCCCTGCTCCTGCGGTACGTCTCGGCGATCGGGACGGCCGGGTCGTCCAGCCTCGCGAGCACCTCGAGGAACGATCGATCCACCCGGGGCGCCGCGACGTACACCCTTCGATCGTGCCTCCGAGGTGTCAACGCATGTGCGTCCGCCGTGTGACGAATCGATCACAAGTTGCAAGTTGCAACTTGCCCTCGTCGGCGCACGGTGCGGTTCTCCCCGACGGTGCTGGGGGTGTCGTCAGCGGCGCGCGGCGGCCGCGCGCTCGACGAAGTCCGCGAGGTGCTCGTTGAACGTCGGGTGCCGCTGCACCGTGTGGCCGTAGCCCGGCAGCACGATCCGCTCCGCGCCGAGCGCCCGCTCGAGCACGTCGCAGATCCGGTCGAACGCGGGCAGGTGCGCGCCCGAGACGACGAGCGTCGGGAACGGCGCCGCGGCCAGCTCGGCGAGCGGGATCTCGGCCTCCCACGGCCCGCGCTCGTTCGCGAGCGCGCGGGCGGCCTGCTCGAGGTCGGGTGGGAGAGGGGACGGGGGCTGGTACTCGGAGCCGACCGCGTCGAGGAACGCGCGGAGGAACGCCTCCGGGTCGTCCCGTGGGCCGTCCGCCCACAGCTCTGCGCCTCTCCGCGCGAACTCCGCCACGGCGGGGTCGTCGAGGGCGACGCGGGTGGCCGGCGGCTCGATGACGGTCAGCGACGCGAGAGCGTCTGGTCGCAGGGCGGCGGCGAGGAGCGAGATCACGCCGCCGTACGAGTGCCCGACGAGGTGGTCGCCCGGCCGAAGCAAGGACGCGACGAGCCCCGAGTCGGGCTCGAAGTCGATCCGCTCGACGGGCGGGCCGGGCGGGAACCCGGGGCGGTCGAGGAGGAGGAGGTCGAACCGCTCCGCGAGCGCTCGCTGGGCGCCCCACGTCCCCCGCGCGCCGAGGACGCTTCCGTGCACGAGGACGATCCGCTCCACCCCGGCGATCCTACTCCGTGTAACGAAGTCGACCCGATATCGCTCGGGGGAGCGGGAATGGAGTGTTACAAGCTCGTTGATATGCTCCGCGCCGGATGACGCCGGACGCGGCCTCCTCACCTCATTCGCTCGCCACCGCCTCGGGGCTGCTTCTGGGCACCGTCGCCGCGGCGATGCTCGTCGGAGCTCTCATCGGCTGGGCTCTCGGCTCGGCGGGGATCGGCCTGCTCGTCGGCGCGCTCCTCGGGATCCCGATCGGCGTCGGCGTCGTCTACCAGGTGTACGGAAGGTCACAGGGCCGGTGAGCGTGGGGATGTTCACGACTCCCCGCGACGTCCCGGGGCGCCTCGCCCCGACGATCGCGGGCGGCGCGGTCGTCGCGCTCGCGCTCCCCGTGTTCGCCGTGGCCGGGTGGCCCCTCTCGGGCTGGGCGCTCGCCGCGGTGCTCTGGGTCGCGGCGGAGATCTTCGCGCTGGTACTGGCGCGCCTCCCTGGCCGCCCCGATAACCTCGCGGCCGCAGGCATGCGGGGCATCGGCACCACCTCCCGGGCGCTCCTCGTCGGCATCCCGCTCGTGATCGCGACGGTCACGAACGAGGCCGTCGGGATCGCGGCTGCGATCGTCTACGCCCTCGCGTTCACGGTCGAGCTCGCGGTCGGCCTGGCCGCGTACTTCGGCCAGGAGGCGAGGACGCCGTGAGGCGGCTCGCCCTCGCCCTCCTCCTCGCCGTCCTCGTCCTGCCCTCGTCGGCGTTCGCGGCCGGCGACTCCGACTTCGACCCCGCGCACGAGTGGGAGCTGAAGACCTGGGGGCCGGAGCTGAAGATCGGCCCGATCGACATGTCGATCAACAAGGCCGTCGCTTACCTCATCCTCGGCTCGATCGTGTCCGTCCTCCTCGGCCTCGTGCTCATGCGCGTGAAGGTCGGCAAGGGCCCGACGCGCCGCCAGGCGCTCGGGGAGACGATCTACGACATCGCCCAGGTACAGGTCGCCGAGCAGGGCCTCCCGACGAAGGCGATCGGCCGCTGGTTCCCGTACGTGGCGACGCTGATGATCTTCATCTGGGTCGTGAACATGCTCGGCTTCATCCCGCTGCCGCTCTCGGACGAGCGGTTCGAGCTGTTCGGCGTCGAGCTCCCCACGCTCGCGATCTTCGCGGCGACCTCCACGCTCTCGGTGACGCTCGCTCTCGCGCTGATGACCTTCGTCTTCACGCACGTCGAGGGGATCCGTGAGAACGGCTCGTGGAACTACTTCCGCTCCTGGATCCCCGAGGTGCCGAAGGCGATGCTCCCGCTCATCATCCCGCTCGAGATCCTCGGCCAGTTCATGCGGCTCATCAGCCTCTCCGTCCGCCTGTACGCGAACATGCTCGCCGGGCACATGCTCATCCTCACCTTCATCGGCCTGATCTTCGTGATCGGGAACCTCGGCCTCGCCGTCATCGCGATCCCCGCGGCGACGGTCTTCTACCTGTTCGAGGTCGTCATCGTCGTATCCATCCAGGCGTACATCTTCGCCGCCCTCTCCGCCATCTACATCGGCTCGGCCATCGAGCCGGAGCACTAAGGAGGCCTCACGCACATGCTCTCGTCGTCGCTTCTCTTCCTCGCCGCCGCCGAGGACGGCGCGGACGCCGGCAAGGCGATCGCGCTCGCGCTCGGCATCGGCCTCGGCTCCCTCGGAGCCGGTGTCGGCATCGGCAACATCTTCGGCTCGATGATCCAGGCAGTCGCCCGCCAGCCCGAGCTCCGTGGCGAGCTGCAGGGGATCCAGTGGCTCGGCTTCGCGCTCACCGAGGCGGTCGTGTTCTACGGCCTCATCGGCGGGCTCCTCGCGTACGTCCTCGTCTGAGCGATGTTCCAGTTCCTCCTCGCTGCAACCGAAGAAGAGTCGTCCGGGGGGCTCATCGACGTCGTCCCGGGCCTGATGATCTGGACGCTGATCTGCTTCGGGATCACGTTCTTCGTGCTCAAGCGGTACGCGTTCGGCCCTATCCAGAAGACGATCGACGAGCGGCGCGACCGCATCCGGGCGGCGGTGGACGAGGCCGACAATGCTCGCCAGGAGGCGCGTGAGCTCCTCGAGCAGCACCGGCAGCTGATCGCGGATGCGAAGGGCGAGGCCGCGGCGATCCTGGCGGACGCGCGGAAGGTTGCCGACGCGCAGATGGAGCGGACGAAGGAGGAGGCGGAGGCCGAGCGCCTGCGCCGCCTCGAGGAGACGCGTCGCCAGATCGAGGCGGAGACGAAGCGCTCCCTCGACCTGATCCGCTCGGAGGTGGCCGACCTCACGCTGGAGGCGACGGCCCGGGTGACGGGCAAGGTGCTCGACGCGGAGGACCAGCGGCGGCTGATCGACGAGGCGATCGCGGAGCTCGACTTCTCGGCGCTGGAGAAGGACGAGGCGTAGCAGGTGGCCGTCGCGCAGCGCATGTACGCGCGCGCCCTGTTCGAGGCGGCGCAGGAGGCGGGGCGGCTCGAGCAGGTCTCCGCGGACCTCGGTGCCCTCGCGGCGGCGATCGAGGAGGTGCCGGAGCTCGCCGCGTTCCTGCGCAACCCGCAGGTCGAGCCGGGCGGCAAGGCCGAGGTGCTCGGCGAGCTGACGGCCGACGCCGACGACCTCGTCCGCAACTTCGTCCGCCTCGTCGCGGAGAAGGGGCGCGGCGGCGAGATCGTGGAGATGAGCGCCGAGTACGAGGCGCTCCTCGCCCGCGCCCAGAACCGCCTCGCGGTCGAGCTGACCACCGCGTACGCGCTGTCGGACGAGGAGGCGCGGTCGATCGTCGAGACGATCGAGAAGGCCTCCGGCCGCTCGGTCGAGGCAACGCGCACGGTCGACCCGGCCATCATCGGCGGGGTCATCCTCCAGATCGGCTCGCACCGCGCGGATGGGAGCGTCCGCGGCCGACTCGAGCGACTTCGACACGAACTGGCAACAGCCCACTAAGGAGCCCCCTGAATGAAGCTACGCCCCGAAGAGATCACCTCGATCCTGAAGGACCGGATCCAGCAGTTCGAGGTCGAGACCGACCTCTCCGAGGTCGGGACCGTCCTCCAGGTCGGCGACGGCATTGCCCGTATCCACGGCCTGGAGAACTGCGTCGCTCTCGAGCGGCTCGAGCTCGAGCACGGCGTCGTCGGCATCGCGTTCAACCTCGAGGAGGACAACGTCGGCGCCGCGCTCTTCGGCGAGTGGCAGCACGTCAAGGAGGGCGAGCCGGTGCGCCGGACGGGCGAGGTCATGAGCGTCCCCGTCGGCCCGGCGCTCCTCGGCCGCGTCGTCGACCCGCTCGGCAACCCGCTCGACGGGCTCGGCCCGATCGAGACGACGGAGCGCCGTCCCCTCGAGTTCAAGGCGCCGGGCGTCATCAACCGGCAGCCGGTGAAGGAGCCCCTCCAGACGGGGATCAAGTCCATCGACGCCATGACGCCGATCGGGCGGGGCCAGCGCGAGCTCATCATCGGCGACCGCTCCACGGGCAAGACCGCCGTCGCGATCGACACGATCCTGAACCAGCGCGGCGGGGACGTCGTCTGCATCTACGTCGCGATCGGCCAGAAGGGCTCGACCGTCGCGCAGGTCGTCGACCGGCTCCGCGACTCGGGGGCGATGGAGTACACGATCGTGATCTCGGCGCCGGCCCAGGAGGCCGCGCCGATCAAGTGGATGGCGCCGTTCGCGGGCGCTGCGATGGGCGAGTACTTCCTCTACTCCGGGCAGCACGCGCTCTGCATCTACGACGACCTGTCGAAGCACGCGGACTCGTACCGGCAGCTCTCGCTGCTGCTCCGCCGCCCGCCTGGCCGCGAGGCGTTCCCGGGCGACGTCTTCTACCTGCACTCGCGGCTGCTCGAGCGCGCGTGCAAGCTCTCCGACGAGCTCGGCGCGGGCTCGCTCACCGCGCTCCCGGTCATCGAGACGCAGGCCGGCGACATCGCCGCGTACATCCCCACGAACGTCATCTCGATCACCGACGGCCAGATCTTCCTCGAGTCGAGCCTCTTCTACTCGGGTGTCCGGCCCGCGATCAACGTCGGGACGTCCGTCTCGCGCGTGGGGGGCAACGCGCAGACGAAGGCGATGAAGAAGGTCGCCGGGCGCCTGCGCCTCGACCTGGCGCAGTACCGCGAGCTGGAGGCGTTCGCGCAGTTCGGGTCCGAGCTCGACGCCGCGACGCAGCAGGCGCTCTCGCGCGGCGAGCGCATGGTGGCGACGCTGAACCAGCCGCAGTACGAGCCGTGGCCGATGGAGGAGCAGGTCGTCGCCATCTACGCCGGGATCCACGGGTGGCTCGACAAGGTGCCCGTGACCCAGGTCCCACGGTTCCACGAGGAGCTGCGGGAGCACCTGCGCACGGAGGGCTCGATCCTCGAGGCGGTCCGCACCACGGGCGACCTCTCCGACGACGTCGCCGAGAAGCTCACCGGGGAGCTCGAGCGCTTCGTCCACGGGTTCAACGTCGAGGAGGAGAAGGGGCTCGCGGGCTAGCCCGCGTCCGGCCACGAGGCACGCATGGCCACCGTCCAGGAGCTCAAGCGCCGCATCCGCTCCGTCCGCAACACGCGGAAGATCACGCGTGCGATGGAGCTCGTCGCCGCGGCGAAGCTGCGGCGCGCCGAGCAGCGGATCGTCGCGCTCCGACCGTACGCCGAGACGATGGCCGAGCTCATCGCCGGCGTCGGCAGGGCCTCCTCCGCCGTGCGGCTCCCACTGCTCGACCAGCGCGAGACGGTGGAGACGGTCGCGATCGTCCCGCTCACGGGCGACCGCGGCCTCGCCGGCGCGTTCAACGCCCAGATTCTCCGGCGCGCGCTGGCGCTCGAGCGGGCGCTGCTCGCCGAGGGCAAGGGCGTGCGCTGGGTCGCGGTCGGGAAGAAGGGGCGCTCGACCCTCCTCTTCCGCCGGCGCGAGCTCTCCGGCGCCTACACCGGCTTCACGGACCAGCCCGCCTACGCGGACGCGCAGGCGATCTCGCACCGCATCGCGGAGCTCTTCACCTCCGGCGAGGTCGATCGCGTGACGCTCGTCTACAACACCTTCATCTCCGCGCTGACGCAGCAAGTGACCGAGCGCGACGTGCTCCCGATCTCCGCGGACATCCTCGAGACGGACGAGCAGGAGCGCGCCGACGACACGCTGCGCGGCGACTTCATCTTCGAGCCGGAGCCGGAGGAGATCCTCCAGCGGCTCCTGCCCGTCTACCTCGAGACGCAGGTCTTCCGCGCGCTGCTCGAGTCCACCGCGTCCGAGCAGGGCGCGCGCATGACCGCGATGCGCAACGCGTCGAAGAACGCCGCCGAGCTCATCGACACGCTCACGCTGCGGATGAACCGGGCGCGGCAGGCGGAGATCACGCAGGAGATCCTCGAGGTCGTCGCGGGCGCCGAGGCGCTGACCTGACCTGATCTGACCGGGCAGCTCTGAGGCCAAACGCCTGGCCCGACTGGACACCTCTGGGGTCAGACCCCCGGACGTGTCCGAACCGGGCGCGGCAGGCGGAGATCACGCAAGAGATCTCAAGGTCGTCGCGGGCACCGAGGCGCTGACCGAAACGGACACCTCTGGGGTCAAGCCCCTGGCCCGACCGGACACCTCTGGGGTCAGACCCCCGGACGTGTCCATTGTGGAAGGCGCTCGCCACCACTAACTTGACGCCGCTCTGCGCGTTGAAGTAGCTGAGGCATGGCAACCCCGGCCCAGGACCTGCGCACGGCTAGCATCACCTCGGTGGAGGCCGTCGCGAATCGAGAGGAGAGCGCGGAGCTCTTCGCGCGCTCGAAGGAGATCGCCTCTCGCTTCGTCGGGAACATCGAGAGCGTCGTCTACGGCAAGCGGGAAGAGGTCGAGCTCGTCCTGACCGCGCTCGTCTGCGGCGGCCACGTGCTGCTCGAGGACGTGCCCGGCACCGCGAAGACCGTGCTGGCACGCGCGATCGCCGGGACGATCGAGGGCGCGCAGCCGTCGCGGATCCAGTGCACGCCCGACCTCCAGCCGACGGACGTCACCGGGCTCTCGATCTTCAACCAGCGCTCGCGCGACTTCGAGTTCCGGCCCGGCCCGATCTTCGCGAACGTCGTGCTCGTCGACGAGATCAACCGCGCGACCC